>DASTGR010000103.1:0-28786 GCA_035718885.1 Pseudolabrys sp.
CTTCGGCATTGGCCGTTTCGACGACGGAAATGGAGGCCATCGCCGCGTCCGCCTGCGCCGCAAAGCCGGGCCGGTTCAATCGCTCCTGCCAGCGATCGCTCGCCACGGCCGGACGCAGAGCCTCCGACAGCAGCATTTCGCGTCCATGCGCGGCGGGAGCCGCAAGCGGCTCGACATCGCCACGTACGATACCGAGGCGCCTGATCAAGCCGGCCAAGGCGAACTGGGGATGGCCGTGGGTGCGGTCATCGTCCTGTGCAATCGTCACCCACGTCGCGTCGTCGAGATCGGAATCGAGACCGGGCAGTACGACGGCACCGTGCGGCAGTTTGGCGATGGTCTCGAGAAGGGCCGCGGTCGCTGGGATTGAACCGGTCGAGCCCGCCGCGATCACCGGGTCCGTGCTCCTGGCGAGGCGCGCCGTCTCCGCCGCGATCAGGGCGTCACGACGTTCCGCCGGCTCCATGCAGCCGTGCGCCTGAAGGATCTCCGGCCAGTGCATGCGGATGAATTTGAGGAAATTGAGCGTCTGCTTCCAGTATTCGTCGAACTCTTCGGGCACGAGTTGGTCGAGTCGCGCCCAATCGACCTGCCGCGTCGTCATGTCGTCCATCAGTCGCGCAAGATCCTTGGCGAGCGCGAAAGCGGTGGCCGGATTGTTGGCGACGAGCGGTGCCTGGCCGCGCTCCCGCGGCGCGATGGTCTGCGCCCAGCGCAAGATCAACGAGGCGAGCGGCATAACGCGGTCGAGGCCGCTGAGCGCCGGCGGCAGTTTGAGCGCGGCCTCTGCGAGCTCCGCCGTCGCCGATTCCGCAAAGGCGATTTCGTCTTCGTCGATGTCGCCGAGAGGCACGATGCGGGGCAGAATCGCGGCGTCCGCGCCGAGCCGCTCGAGGAACACGTCGCGGGCCAGCCGGCAGGCGCGCCGCGTCGGCAGGTAGAGGGTCGCGCGCGCCAGCGCTAGAGGATCGCCGCCGGCCGGGAAACCTGGCACGAGGCGGCCATCGCGCAATGCGTCGATCAGCACCGTCAGGAACGGCGCCGAGGCGGGGATGGTGAAGACGTTGACGCGACTCGCCGGCATGCGCGCGAGCATATACCAGCGCGCGAATCTATAACGCGCTTTTGCGGATCGCCGCTTCCGCTTCGCCCACCGCTTCCGGAGTACCGACGTGCATCCACAGGCCCTCGAGACGCAGGCCGTGCAGGCGGCCGGCGTTCTGCGCGCGGTCGAACAGCTCGGTTAGAGAGAACTCGCCCTGCGGGGCGCCTCTGAACATCGCGGGCGAAAGGATCGCCGCGCCGGCATAGACGAAAGGCGCGACCTCCCGCTCGGCCCGGCGGATGAGGCGTCCGTCCGGGTTCATGACAAAATCGCCGCGTCCGTCATAGCCGACCGAGCCTGAGGCCGGTGCGAGCAGCAGCAGCGCATCCATGTTCGCGGCGTCGAAAGCTGCCGCGAGGCGGATCAGGTTCGGCCGGACCCCGTCGATCCAGATCGTGTCGCTGTTGATATGAAAGAACGGCGCGGAACCAAGCTCGGACAGCGCCTTGACCACGCCGCCGCCCGTTCCAAGCAGCAAGCCACGCTCATCCGAAATGGTGACGCGCGGTTTCGTCCGAGACTGCGTGTGCGCGATGATCTGGTCGGCGAGGTAATGCACGTTGACTACGGCGCGCTCGACCCCCGCGTCGGCGAGGCGGTCGAGCACGTGGTCGATGAGCGGTTTGCCAGCGACCGGGACGAGAGGCTTCGGCTTTGTGTCGGTCAGCGGCCGCATGCGCGTGCCGAGACCGGCGGCGAGCACCATTGCCGTGCGCGGTGTCGAACCCATTCCCTACGTCCTCAACGCCGGCACGTGAACACGGTACCAGCTTTGCAGCGCGTCCAGCGCGGGGTGCGCCAGCGCACGCCGCAGATAGGCCCATACGCGCGGCATGTGACGCAAATATTGCGGCTTGTGGTCGCGCTTCTCCAGCCGCGCGAAGATGCCGAGGATCTTCGAGGCACGCTGCGCCGCCATGGTGGCGTAGAGCTGCGCGAAATGTGCGGCGTCGAAATTCGCATCTGCGGCGTGCCGCGCGCGCGAGTACCGCGACAGGAGCGCGATCTCCAGATGCTCCGGCACATCGACGCGCGCGTCCTGCAACAGCGAGGCGACGTCATAGGCGGCCGGGCCCATCACAGCGTCCTGGAAATCCAAAAGGCCGATGCGGGCGATGCCTTCCCGCTGCGGCAACCACAACAAGTTTGGCGAGTGATAGTCGCGCAGCACCCAGGTCGAGGGCGCCGCAAGTGCCGGCGTCAACGCGGCCTGCCAATGGCGGATGAAGTTCTCGCGCGCCGAGCCGGAAATCGTGGCGTTGAATTTAGGCAGGTACCAGTCGAGCAGAAGTTCGGCCTCGATCAGCAGCGCGTCCATGTCGTAGCCGGGCAATTGGTAATCGAGCCCGGCCTCGACCGGCAGCAGGTCGGGCAGATCAATGCCGTGCAGCGCGGCGAGGACGTCGGCTGCTGCTGCGTAGCGCTCTTCGATCGGCACCGGCGGCTCGCCGCGGACAACGAGTTCGTTGCCGAGATCTTCCAGCACGATCAACCCCGCTTCGCGGTCGGCGGCGAAAATCTTCGGGCCTGAGAAGCCGCGCTCGGTCAGCCCGCGCGCCATGGCAATGAACGGCGTTACGCCTTCCGCAAGATGCGCGATGGCGCTGTACGGTTTGCCGTCGCGCACCGGCGGGCCGTCCGGCCGTCGCGGCGAGTTCATGAAGATGTACGAGGTGCCGCCCTGGGTCAGCCGCTCGTAGGAGCGTGTCGAGGCGTCGCCTTGGATGCGACGACGCATCGCGCCGGCAAAGCCGCTGGCCTCGAGGAAGGCGCGCATCCGGGCCATGCGCTCGGCGCGGGCGGCGAACACCCCGAAACCTGTCACGCGGACATGTCTTACGGTCGGGCCCTTGTCGGGCACGAGCGTCAGCGCGACGTCGAGCCGGTCCGGCGGCAGGCTTGCCGCGGCGCGGTCCGGCCATTCGAGCAGCGTCACCGCGCCCTCCCGCAGCTCATCGAAGCCGAGCTCGGCGAGCTCGTCGGCGTTGGTGATGCGGTAGAGATCGGCGTGCAGGAGCCGGAAGCGCGGCAGGTCGTAGCTCTGCATCAGCGTGAAGGTCGGGCTCGGCACCTCGATCGTCTCGTCGCCGGCGGCGTGCCGGATGAAGGCGCGGGCAAAAGTGCTCTTGCCGGCGCCGAGATCGCCCGAGAGCGTGATCAGATCGCCGGGTTCGGTGAGGGCGGCGATGTCGAGCGTCAGGCGTCGGGTCGCGGCCTCGTCCGGGAGCAGGGCCGTGAAGCTGTAGCCGCCGGAGCTTAAGGGGGACATCGAATCATCCGCGTTTGATGCGGCTTTTATAGACGGCGGCTCGCGGAGGAACCAGCGCCGCTCCGTCAGCACAATGACGGAGGAACCCCGGAACGCTGCCCAAGTTGTCAGCAGCGACAACCCAACTGAGGGGCGTTCTGTGACTGACATTTATCGAACCGAAACTGCCGCCGCAGGCCTCGCCGGACCCGAACCGCACGCCATTTCCTGGCGTGCGATCGTCGCCGGCGGCTTCGCGGCCGCAGCATTGACGCTGGCACTCGTCGCCTTCGGCGCCGCGGTCGGCTTCTCCTCCATCTCGCCGTGGTCGAACTCCGGCGTCTCCGCGGGCACCTTCAAGGTGGCCTCGGGCATCTACCTCGTCGTCGTCGCGATGCTGTCGTCGACGGTCGGCGGCTACATTGCCGGCCGCCTGCGTACGCGCTGGACAGGCCTGAAGACGTATGAAGTCCAATTCCGCGACACCGCGCACGGCTTCCTGGCCTGGGCCTTCGCCACCGTCATGGGCGCGGCGATCCTCGGCACCGCAGCGACCTATCTCGCGGGGGGCATCGCGCAAGGTGCGGTTAACCGCAACGATCCGAACGGCGCATCCTCGCCGACGGCTTACTACGTCGATATGATGTTCCGTCCGGCCGCGAATGTTCGCGCTCCGGGTGGCGCGGCGGCCGCGGCCGAAAGCTTCGCGGCGAACCGCGAGGCCCAAGCGGTCTTCAACCACGACATGACGATGAAGACCGAGTGGCCCTCGGCCGACCGTACCTATCTCGCGCAACTCGTCTCGGCGCGCACCGGCCTTGCCGGCGCCGACGCCGAGAAACGCGTGAACGACACGATCGCCGCCGCCAAGGCCGATGCCGACAAGGCGCGCAAGGCCGCGGCCTCGATGGCGATCTGGCTGACGATCTCGATGTTCATCGGCGCCTTCGCCGCCAGCCTCGCCGCCATCGAGGGCGGACAGCTGCGCGACGATCGCTGGAAAGGCGTCATCGGCACCCGCGCTTATCGCGAACAACAGGCACTCTAGGAGGCGAACATGGGACTTATTCTGCTCTGGCTGCTCGGAATTCCGATTCCGCTGCTGATCCTGATCGCGCTGCTCGCGCGCTGATCGAGACTTGAAGCGAACGCGAATGGCCGGGGCTTGCCCCGGCCATTCGTGCATTCACACCAGCGGCACCGTCATCGGATTGTACGAATAGAGCCACTTGTTGCGATCGGCGCCCTCGTTTCGCTTGGCGAATTCGGCGCGGATCGCTTCCTCGGTCTCGAGATGGAAGAGCCGGCGGTTGGCCGTCGATTGCAAGACGACGCGTGCGGTGCGCTCGATGCGATTGCGCTGATAAAGCTGGAGCGCCCGGGAGACGTCGCCTTCCTGGCGCAGCGCGCGCATCAATACCGCGCCGTCCTCGATGGCCATGACCGCGCCCTGGGCCAGATAAGGCAGCGTTGCGTGCGCGGAATCGCCGAGCAGCGTGGCGCGCGCGGTGCTCCAATTGTCGATGGGCAGCCGGTTGTGCAGCGACCAGCGATAGCATTGGTCCTTGTCGGCGGCGTCGATGATCGCTTGGATGGCCGGGTGCCAGCCCTTGAAATCGGCCTTGAGCTGCTGCCAAGGCAGTTTCACCGTCCAGGATTCTTCGAGCACGTCGTCGGTCTCGTGCAGGCCGACGAAATTCATCAGCGCGCCGCCGCGCACGTAATAGCAGACGGCGTGTCCGCCCGGCCCCATGAACACCGACATTACGGGCTCGAGGAAGGGCTGCGGCAGCCGTTCGATCGGCACCGTGATGCGCCAGGCGGCGTCGCCCGTGTAATTCGCCGGTACTTCGCCGGCGATTTGCCGCCGCACGGCCGACTTGAGCCCGTCGGCGCCGATGAGGAGATCGCCGCGCGCCTCGGTGCCATCCGCGAAATGCAGCGTCACGCCGTCGGCATGCTCGGTGAAGCCGGTCGCGCGCTTGCCGAGTTTGACGACGTCGGGATTCAACGACAGCGCCTTCTCGACGAGGATGGCGTGGAAGTCGGCGCGGTGCAGCTGCGTGTATGGCGCGCCGTGCATCCGCTCGTGCTCTTCCGATAAGGCGAACCGCTGGATCTCCTCACCCGTGTCGTGCAGGCGGAACACGTAGGCGCCTGGATGCACGCCGACCTTGCGGATCGGCGCTTCGAGCCCGAGATGGCGCAGCGCGTGCATGGCATTGGCGCTGATCTGGATACCGGCGCCGATCTCGTCCAGCTTCGGGGCCTGCTCGTAGACCTCGACCTCGTGTCCGTCCTGCATCAGGAAGGAGGCCGCCGCGAGCCCGCCGAGACCGGCGCCCGCGATCAGGATCTTGTGTTGAGTCACGTCTTCAGTCCCCCGAAGCGGCGGGCCGCCGCGGCGGCAAGATTCCTTTTCTCGGGCTTGGGATCAAGCGGGTCCGCTCGGTCAATCGAGTTCCAGCGGGTCCTCGACGTAGTTGGCCTTGATCAGGATGTAGGCCACCACCGTGATCGGCGCTGCGAGCACAATCCCCGCCGTACCGAAGACGAGATCGACCGCGACGATGCCGATGAGGATCAGCGCCGGCGGGATGGTGATGAAATGCCGCTCGAGCAGCGGGGCGGCGATATACCCTTCGACGAGATGCACGACCAGGTAGGCGCCGGCGGTCCACAGCAACGGCCACCAGCCGACGGTGAGCGCGACCAGGAGCGCCGGGACCGCACCGGCGAAGGGTCCGACATAAGGCACGATTTCCGACAAGCCCGCGATCAGCGCCAGCGCGACCGGGTCGGGGACGCCGATGACGATGAGCGCGACGAAGCTCATCGCTCCGACGAGCAGCATCAGAATGAGCTGGCCGAACAACCAGCGGCGCAGCGTCGTCTCGACAAGCACGATCGTCTCGCGAACGCGCGGACGCGACGCCGGCGCGAACATGGCGGCGATGCCGCGGCTGTAGAGCCTGGGCTGCGCGGCGAGATAAATGGCGGTGATGATGAGGACCACGGCGCCTTCGACGAAGCGCAGGCCGACCGAGGCGAGCTGGGTCGCGGTGGAGGTGATGAACGAGGTCGCCTTGTCGGCGATGGTCGAGCCCAACTGGCTGCCGCCGTCTTGCGCCATCATCGCCTGCAAATGCGACCGCCCGACGTCGATCTGCTTCATCACGCCGCTGAACTGCGTCGACAGTTGCGAGCCGAACAGCCACAGCGTGACGCCGATCACCGCGACGACGAGCAGCGTGGCAAGCGCGAGGCCGATCGTCTGCGGCAAGCGTGTCCACGAGGCGATGAGCGAGGCGAGCGAGCCGAGCAGGATCGCAGTCAGCAGGCTGCCGAAAGCCAGCAGCACCGCGAGCCGTGCCTCCCAGAGAATCCAGATCAGAAGCGCCGCCGCACCCCAGGTGAGGGCGGTCTGAAACTGCCGCCGGTTTCCGTGCCAATCCATGAATGTCGCGTTCGCGCCCGTTCGCGCTTGTCTGACGCATATGTGTGGTGAGAACCGGATCACGCGCGCGCTCGTTCCTGAGTGCGATCTCGTGCGCCTGCCACAACCTCGTCACGGTTTGTCCGCGTCAGGGTCGCGGTTCCAGATAATCCGCCACCCTCTCGTCACGGTTCGCGCGGGGACACGTCACGTGACACGCGGAATCGGAACGTCATTTTGCCGAGATGCGTTTGCCGCCTGGAGTTGGGATTTGGACCAGACAAAGGAGGCGCGAATGCGCAAAGCAATTTTGGCACTGCCGATCATCGCCGCGGCCGGCTTCGCCACACCTGCGATGGCGTATGACGGTTACTGGAACGGACCGAACGGCTATCCGCCGGCCGCCGGCGTCGTTGCCGGCGCTGCCGCCGGCACCACCGTGGCCCTCGGCGCCTATAATGGCTGGTGGCCGGAAGCCGCGCTACCGGCGACCGCGGCGGGCGCCGCGGTGACCGGCGGCGTTGCCGCGGTCGGCGCGCTGGCGATGACCGACGCCGTGTTCAATCCGTGCGCCGGCTTCCATGCGCTGTTCGACGCCAGCCACGGCCAGTGCGTCGACGGTCATCTCGCCGGCCCGCGCGCTGCGCGCGTCGCCTACGAGACTGGACCGGCTGTCGTTGCGCCGCCGGCGGTTGAGTACCGGCACGTGCGCCGGCACCACTATCGGCATCACTATCGCCGTTGATCGCGGATGATGTGACGGAACAAGGCCGGGGTCGTCCCGGCCTTGTTTTATTTACGCGGCGGTCTGCGTGAGCTGCCGTGTAACGGGGAAGACGCAGGACACGACCGTGCCCTCGCCCGGAGTCGATTCGATCGTCACGCTGCCGCCGTGCAATTCGACGAACGAGCGCACGAGCGTCAGGCCGAGGCCCGGCCCGCGATGCTCCGATCCGCGCGGATCGGTCTCGAACCAGTCGAACACCTTGTCCTTCTGCTCGGGCGGAATGCCCGGGCCGCGGTCGACGACGGTGAACACCACCGCTTCCGCCTGACGCTCGGCCGACAGCGTCACGGTCTCGCCCGCCGGCGAGAACCCAACAGCGTTCGACAGCAGATTGAACAGCACCTGCCGCAGCCGGCGATCGTCGGCGACGAAGCTGCCGATGTTCGCGGGCGTGCGGATGTCGAGCTGGATGTCGTTCTTGACGAGTCGGTCCTGAACGCCTTCGGCCGCCGCTTCCATGCAGGCGCGGATGTCGACCTCGCCAAGGTTGAGCGTCATGGCGCCGGCATCGATGGTGGCGAGATCGAGGATGTTGTTGATGATCGCCAAGAGCGCGTTGGTCGAGGTGGTGATGTAGCCGAGATATTCGCGCTGTTTCTCGTTGAGCTCGCCGAAGGCGGCGTCGCCGAGCAGGTTGGCGAAGCCGATGATATTGGTCAGCGGCGAGCGCAGCTCGTACGAGACGTGGTGGACGAAGTCGATCTTGATCGCGTCCGCCGCCTCGAGCGCGTCGTTCTTCTCGCGCAGCACGCGCTCGACATTCACCGTGTCGGTGACGTCCTGGAAGGTGACGAGCGTCGCGCCGTCGGGCAGCGGCATGGTCGTCATGTCGAGCATGGTGCCGTCGCGGCGCTCGATGCGCGCGGCGATCGGCTCGCGACCGTCAATCGCGGTCACGGCGCCGCGCAGGTTACGCCAGACCGAATTGTCGTCGTGCAGCGCCTGGCACCATGCGGCGACGGATTCGACGTGCGGATGCTGGTCGAGGGCCTCGGACGAAAGCTTCCACATGCGCTGGAACGCGGGATTGTGCAGGCGCACACGGCCGTCCGGCCCGAACACCGCGACCGCCTCGGCGAGATTGTCGAGCGTCTCGCTCTGAACCTTGATCAACGCGTCGTAACGACGATGCAGGTCGAGCCGTTCGGTCACGTCGTCGTAAAGATAGGTGACGCCGCCTTCCGGGTTCGGCGTGGTCACGACGCGTAACGCGCGGCCGTCCGGCAGGTGCCACATGTGCTCCTGCGGCTCGACGGCGCGGTAGGCTTCGTAAAGCTCCTGCTTCCAGGAGCGGAAATCCTGCTGCTCGGGCAGCTTGTGGTCGGCGCGCAGCCGGTCCAGCACGGCCGCGTCTGTCGGCGTCTGGTCGAGGAAGGCCGTCTCGAGGTCGAACAGCGAGCGAAACGCGTTGTTGTAGAAGGAGAGCTTGCGGTCGACGTTGAAGATGGCGACGCCTGTGGCGAGCCGATCGAGGACGCGGCGGTGCGCCTCCATCATGCGGGACAATTCGGCGCGCATCGTCTGCGCTTCGGTGCGGTCGATCGCCATGCCGGCGCTGCCGTCGCCGTTCGGCACGTCGACGACGTCGAACATGCGCCGCTCGCCGCGCACGATGGCCGGCAGGCGGCCGGCATAGGCTTCGGCGGCGGTGCGCGCGCGCTCGACCTCGCCGCGGCCGGCGCGGTCGAGCAGTTCGACCTCGCGCGCGACGGCGTCGCCGGCGTCGGCGGATTCGACGGCCTGCGCGTAAGCGGAATTGACGAAAATCAGCCGGCCGTCACGGTCACGCGCCCACACCGGCGCCGGCAGCGAATCGATCAGCCCGCGCATCAGCGAGAGATCGCCCTTGAGCCGTTCGTCGCTGGCTTTCAGGTCCATTAGCTCGCGCGCGATGCCGCTGACGTCGCGCAGCCGCAGGATGGCGCTGCCGCCGATCGCGCGGCCTTCGGCCTCGATCGGATTGCCGGCGCGCGTCGTCAGCGTCATGACGAAGCCGCGGCCGTCGGCGCGCAATGTCTCGACTGCGCGTTCCATCTCCTGGGCCTGTGCGGCGTCGAGCCAGGCACCGAAGGCGAGCACGCGTTGCGGCGCGCCGCCGGGCACGATCGGATCGGTGTCGCCGAGGATCTCCGGCACGTCGGCGCCCGCGGCCCAGGCGACGAGCACCTGCGGCTCGGCCGTCAGCAGCGCCTTGAGGCGGTCGCGCTCGGCGTGAAGCGCACCCACTTCGTCGCGCGTCAGCGTGGCCGCGTCGCCGGCGGAGCGGCGCGTGCGCAGGAGCACGACGACCGCGAGCACGCTGAATACGAGCAGGCCGAGCGTGAGCGTCAGCGTCGCAAGCTGCTGCTGGCCGCGCGTGCTCACGTCGGCCGCAAGCGCGTCGAAGGTGAGCGCCGGCACGGCCTGCGCCGGCCCACTCATCATGCCTTGTGCGACGGTGAGACAGGCTGCAAGGAATCCGCCCCGCCACGGACGAGAACGCAGCCTCACGTTCGCCGTCCGGATCGACTCCGGCATTCCTCATGGCCCCGATTTGCGAGCGATGTCCGCCACATCGCAACGCGAATCAGGCGACTTTAACCGGTTCGGGAATCCCGCCGAAAGAGTCCAGATCGTGAACGTGCGCGAAGCGTGTCCCGTCGGCCGCACATCGCCCTGACTCAGGCCGGCCGATGGGCGCGCCTGACCATGTCGGCAACGGTGATCTGGCGCAGCGCCAACGAGAACGAGTGCTCGGCGCCTTCGAGCGCGGGGCGGACGACGGCATTGACGAGGTCCGATGCCAGGGCCGGCTCCTCCGCCTCCTCGGCGCTGCCTGCCGCCGTGAGGATGTCCTCGGCCGTGATCGCGCTTTGGTCGCGGGCCATCTCGTAACCGCCCTGCGGGCCGCGAATGCCCCTGAGGATGCCGCTGCGGACCAGCGCCTGGAGCACCGGCTCGAGGTGCCGCGGCGGCAGAGCGTGCCGCGCCGCGAGCGCCTTCGCCGACACCGGACGGGCGCCCGAATGCAGCGCGACGTCGATGACGGCGGCGATGGCAAGGAGACCCTTGCGGGAGACCAGCGGCATGGAAGCGGCACCGACGGTAGTATTACGGTGTCGCGGTATTAATTTAAGCATCGGGGACCGTCCAGCAAAAACGCGTAAAATCGCGCGTTCAGCCGCCAGTTGACCCGAATCCACCAGACCCGCGTTGAGTTATGTCAAGCGACACCGCGACCGTCAGCCGCGCCCGCGTGACCCGCGAAACGACCATTTGCGCGATGCGCATGCCACGCTCGATGGCCACCGGCGCCTGGCCGAGATTGATCAGAATGACCTGTATCTCGCCGCGGTAATCGGCGTCGATCGTGCCCGGCGTGTTGAGCACGGTCAGGCCGTGCTTGACCGCCAGGCCCGAGCGCGGGCGCACCTGGGCCTCGCAATCGGGCGGCAGCGCGATGGCGATGCCCGTCGGGACCAGCGCGCGTGCGCCGGGGGCCAGCGTCAATGGCGTATCGGCCGGAACGGCGGCGAGCAGGTCGAGCCCGGCCGCATGCGCCGTCTGATAGGCGGGCAGGGGCAGGTCCGCCCCGTGCGGCAATTGGACGATCCGGACCTCGACCTCGCTCATCGCGTCTTCTCCGCTAGCGCAGCCGCGACAGCCTCGATCAGCGTCGTCGCGACGGCCTCCTTCGATTGCGGCGGCCAGGCATCGACGCCGGACGCGCGCACCAACGTGATGGTGTTCGTATCGCCCCCCATGATGCCGGTCGAGGGCGAGACGTCGTTGGCCAGGATCCAGTCGCAGCCCTTGCGCGCGAGCTTGTCGCGGGCATTGGCGAGGACGTTCTCGGTCTCGGCGGCAAAGCCAATCACGAGCGGCGGCCGGCCGCTCGCGCGGTGTGCGATGGTCGAGAGGATGTCGGGATTCTCGGTCAGCGCCAGTTCCGGCGTGGCAGACCCGGGCTTCTTCTTGATCTTCTGACCGCCAGCATTGACGACGCGCCAGTCCGCGACCGCGGCCGCGAAGATGGCGACGTCGGCCGGCAGCGCATTTTCAACGGCTTTGAGCATGTCCCGGGCGGACTCGACATGGATGACGGTCACGCCCACGGGATCAGGGATCGTCACCGGGCCGCTCACCAAAGTCACGTCCGCGCCGGCCGCCGCCGCTGCCGCAGCGATGGCGTGGCCCTGTTTTCCGGACGAGCGGTTGGCGATGTAGCGCACCGGATCGATCGGCTCGTGCGTCGGACCCGAGGTGATCAGCACGCGCTTGCCCTTGAGCGGCTGCGCCTGCGGTCTGGCTATGCGCATCGCCGCCTCGGCAATCTCGGTCGCCTCGGCCATGCGGCCGCGGCCGGCCTCGCCCGCCTCCGCCATCTCGCCTTCGTTCGGTCCGACTGTTTGCACGCCATCGGCCAAGAGCAGCTTCAAGTTCCGTTGCGTCGCGACGTTCGCCCACATCGCCGTGTTCATCGCCGGCGCGAGCAAAATTTTCGCGCGCGTGGCGAGCAGTACCGCGGTGGCGAGATCGTCGGCATGGCCGCCTGCCATCTTGGCCATCAGATCGGCCGTTGCCGGTGCAACGACGATGAGGTCGGTCTCGCGCGCGAGCCGAATGTGGCCAACGTCGAACTCGCTCTTTGGATCGAACAGGTCGGTGAACACGTGACCACCGGCCAGTGCGCCGGCCGCGAGCGGCGTGACGAATTCAGTCGCGGCTTTCGTGAGGATGCAGCGTACGGCGGCACCGCGCTCCTTGAGCCTGCGGATGAGATCGAGCGACTTGTAGGCTGCGATGCCGCCGCCGATGATCAGCAGCACGCGCGGCTGCGCGCTTGCGGCGGGCTGTGGCGCGCCTTTCGGCGCCGGCGGATTGATGAGCTCCAGCGCTTCGTGCCCGGCCTCCTCGGCGGCCGCGCCCAGGATGGTGCGGACCTCGTCCTCCATGGAGCGGCCATGGCGGGCGGCGCGCATGCGCAGCAGCTTCTTGAGCCGTTCGTCGAGCTGGCGGACGGTGAGCGAGGCCATCGGAAACCTCCGGATGGCCTGGAGATTAGCCCGGGTTTGATTGCATTGCAATCATTGCTATCATCTAGGCCAGTGTCCGCAGTGCCGCCCGGAGGTCGTCCGGCGAATGAGGCAGAAGCTCCGCATCGATCGCGTCATGGGTTTCGATCCACAACGGCAGCGCCTTGGCCAGCAGGGCGCGCCCGGCGGCGGTGAGCGTCAGGCGGCGGCTGCGGCGGTCCTTCTTGTCGACAGTGACCTTGACTAGCCCGCGCCGCTCCAGCGGCTTCAGCGCCGCCGTCAGCGTCGTGCGGTCCATGGCCAGCACGCCCGCAACGTTGCCGAGGGTCGGCGGCTCGGGACGGTTGAGCGACATCAGCAGTGAGAACTGGCCGCTGGTCAGGTCGAACGGGCGGAACACGTCGTCGAAGCGGCGCGCCAGCGCGCGGGCGGCGCGTTGCACGTGCAGGCACAGGCAGCGGTCGCGCACCATCAGAGTGACGGCGTGGCCGAGTTCTGCCTTGGCAGGCATGGCGCCCGCTGTGTTTGACATAGCGCAATTATGTTGATATCAACCTAATTGTCAAGACAAATACTGGAGAGTGAATGTGCTCTCCACATCGAAGACGGGGCCGCGCCGCGGCTGCCCGCGAATAACGGGAGACACGACGATGAATATCCAGCCCTATCTGTTCTTTGACGGCCGCTGCGACGAGGCGCTCAATTTCTACAAGAAGGCGCTCGGCGCGCAGGTCGAGATGCTGATGCGCTTCAAGGAGGCGCCGCCGCAGAAACCCGGCGAGGGCTGCAACGGCCCGATGCCCGACGGCGAAAAGGTGATGCATGCCTCGTTCAAGGTCGGCGACGCCACGATCATGGCCTCGGACGGCATGGCGCAGGGCAAGCCCGAGTTCAAAGGCATCTCGCTGTCCATCACCGCCAAGAACGACGCCGAGGCGAAGCGCTTCTTCGATGCGTTGAGCGACGGCGGCAAGGTGCAGCAGCCCTTGATGAAGACCTTCTTCGCGTCGAGCTTCGGCATGGTGGCCGACAAGTTCGGCGTCGGCTGGATGGTCGTCGCAATGCCGTAAAGCGCGGCCAGGATCGCGCAACAGAACGTCAATCGACAGGAGGAACGCGATGTCTGGACACACCGCGCTCCCGTCAGCGAAGACGCTGGCGGAAAACTGCAAGGTTCGCATACTCAACGAAGACACTGAATACCGCCGCGCGCGCACGGCATTGCTCGCGGAGGAGATCGATCTGCGCCGTCACATCGAGCGCGTCGCCGAAATGCGGCGCGCGCTGCCGCCGGGCGCCCCTGTAAAGGACTATCGCCTCATCGGTGAGAATGGGCCGGTCAACTTCGAAGGCCTGTTCGGCGACAAGCAGTCGCTCGTCGTCTACAATTACATGTACGGCCCGCAGCGCGAGCGGCCCTGCCCGATGTGCACCTCGCTCCTGAGCTCGTGGGATGGTGAGGCAAATGACATCATGCAGCGCGTCGCGCTCGCGGTCATTGCGCGCTCACCGATCGAACGCCTGGTCGGCTTCAAGAGGGAACGCGGCTGGCGCTCGCTCAAGCTCTATTCGGACCCGAGCCAGGAGTTCAGCCGCGACTTCCACGCCGTCGGCGAGAAGGGCGAGGACTGGGCCGGCTTGCACGTGTTCACGCGCCGCGACGGCAAAATCCGTCACTTCTGGAGCGGCGAGATGGATTTCTCGACCGCCGATCCGGGACAGGATCCGCGCGGCGCACCCGACCTGATGCCGCTCTGGACCGTGCTCGACACGACGCCCGAGGGCCGCGATCCGCACTGGTACCCGAAGCTCGATTACGGGCGCTGATGACGATCACCATCACGGCCTTCGAGAAGTCGCCGGACGGCGGCAAGGGCCTGGCGCGCGACACGCGCGTGCGCTGGGCGCTCGAGGAAGCAGGTGTGCCGTACGAGGTTCGGCTCGTCTCGTTCCGCGCCATGAAGGAGCCGGCGCATTTGGCGCGGCATCCTTTCGGGCAGATCCCGACTTACGAGGAAGGCGGTCTCGTCCTGTTCGAGACCGGCGCGATCGTCCTGCATATCGCGCAGCATCATGCGGGCCTGCTGCCGGACAACGCCGATGCGCGAGCGCGCGCGGTCGCCTGGATGTTCGCGGCGCTCAATACGGTAGAGCCGCCGATCCTCGACTTCGTAACCGCAAGGCTGTTCGAGGCGGACAAGCCCTGGGCCGAGGTGCGCATCCCACTGGTCGCCGATCGCGTGCGCGACCGGTTGAAGCCATTGTCCGCGCGTCTGGGCAATGCCGACTGGCTCGATGGCGCGTTCAGCGCCGGCGACCTGATGATGGCGTCGGTGCTGTTGCGGCTGCGGGCCTCGGGCATTCTCGACGAATTTCCAAACCTCGCGGCTTATGTCGCCCGCGGCGAAGCGCGGCCGGCCTACAAGCGCGCCTTCGCCGCGCAACTGGCGATCAACGCCGCCTGAGCGGTAAACAACACGATAATCGAGTGGAGGACCAGAAATGTCGATTGCAAAACAAAAGATCACGCCGTGCCTGATCTACGACGGCAAGGCCGATGAGGCGGCGAAGTTCTATGTCTCGCTCTTCCCCGGCTCGCGTATCGTCGAGACCTCGCATTACAGCGAAGTCGGGCAGGACCAGCACGGCCAGAAGCCCGGCTCGGTGATGACGGTTGCCTTCGAGCTCGAAGGCCTGTCGTTTCTGGCGCTGAATGCCGGACCGATGTTCAAGTTCACCGAGGCGGTGTCGCTGATGATCTATTGCGACTCGCAGGCCGAGGTCGACCGCTACTGGTCGGCGCTGACCGCCGATGGCGGTCAGGAAGGTCCGTGCGGCTGGTGCAAGGACAGGTTCGGCCTGTCCTGGCAGGTCACGCCGACGAAGCTTCTTGAAATGGTCACGAGCAAGGACACGGCGAAGGCCGGCCGCGCCATGGGAGCGATGATGCAGATGAAGAAGATCGACATCGCCAAGATCGAAGCGGCGTATGAAGGAAGGGCGTAGGCGACGGTCGTTCGCGCCGCTGCGACAATCGTTGCGCCCTCTCCCCCTGTGGGAGAGGGCATTGAGAGACGCGCCGGGCATGATGATGGGTGAGGGGGACAGCCCCCTCACCCATTTTTTTATTTGAGAAACTGCGGCTGCCCTCTCCCACGAGGGGAGAGGGCGCAAATTCCGGCGCCGAAGTTCAGTTAAACCAGCATCCATGTGATCGCGACCAAAAGCGCCGCGATCACCCACAGCGCGATCGCCGTCGGCCGGTTGCGCCGCGCTTCCGCAGCACCAATGCGCTCGATCGTGTCCGGTGACAGGACGAGCCCGTCGCGCGTCAATTCGTCCACCTGTTCCAGCACCGAGCCCGCGCGGGTCAGGAGCGACGGGACGTCCGCGAGAAAGCGGCCGACTTCGCCGACGCCTTGCGCCGCGCCTTCGAGCGCGCCGATCGGCCCGAGATTGCGCTGGATCCATTCGCGCACGACCGGGTCGGACGTCTTCCACATGTCCAATTTCGGATCGAGCGAACGCGCAACGCCCTCGACCACGACCATGGTCTTTTGCAGCAGTATCAGCTCGGGCCGCGTGCGCATATCGAAGATGCCGGTGACCTCGAACAGCAGCGTCAACAGCTTCGCCATCGAGATGTCTTCGGCGGTGCGATTGTGGATCGGCTCGCCGATGGCGCGGATCGCCTGCGCGAAGGCCTCGACCGAATGGTGTCGCGGCACGTAGCCGGCGTCGAAATGCACCTGCGCGACGCGGTGATAGTCGCGGGTGATGAAGCCGAACAGGATTTCCGCGAGGAAGCGCCGCTCCTTCGGACCGAGCCGGCCCATAATGCCGAAATCGACGGCGACCAGATGGCCGTCATCGTCGACGAACAGATTGCCCGGATGCATGTCGGCGTGGAAAAAGCCGTCGCGCAGCGCGTGACGCAGGAAATTCTGGATCACCGAGCGGCCGAGCGCCGGCAGGTCGAAACCCTTCGCTTCGAGCGTCGCGCGGTCCTTCAGCGACGTGCCGTCGATCCACTCCATCGTCAGGACGTCGCGCGCGGTGCGGTCCCAGTCGATGGACGGCACGCGGAAGCCGGGATCCTCGCGCGTGTTCTCGCCCATTTCCGATAGCGCCGCAGCTTCCAGGCGGAAGTCCATCTCCAGCCGCACCGAGCGGTCGAGCGTCGCGACGACTTCGATGAGACGCAGGCGGCGGCCCTCGGCGGACAGACGTTCGCCGGTGCGTGCGGCGAAATAGAAGGCGTCGAGATCGACGCGGAAGCGGCGCTCGATGCCGGGGCGCAGCACCTTCACCGCCACAGGCTTGCGCGCGCCGTCCGGCGTGATCACCTCGGCGCGGTGCACTTGCGCGATCGAGGCGGCCGCGACCGAGGGGCCGAAGCTTTCGTAAGTGCCCGACAGCGGCCGCTCGAAGGCGGCGACGACGACGGCTTCCGCCTCCTTCTGGCCGAACGCCGGCATCTTGTCTTGCAGCACTTCGAGATCGCGCGCGATGTGCGTGCCGACGACGTCGGGCCGCGTCGCCAGGAACTGGCCGAGCTTGACGTAAGTCGGCCCGAGGCGCGTCAACGCCGCACCGAGGCGGCTCGTGCCGGTGCCGGCGCCGCGGCGTTCGATCAGCCGCGCGGCGGCAATCACCCAGGCCGCCGGCAAGGGCAGCGGCCGCGTGTCGACCATGCCGAGCACGCCTTCGCGCGCGAACACGTAGCCCGCGCGCGTCAGCCGGACGAGATGCGAGATGCTTGAGATCACAATTTCCAGCCCGAATGCAGCGCCACGACGCCGCCGGTCATCTGGCGGAACGAGACGCGGCGGAAGCCCGCGTCCTCGATCATGCGCGCGAACACCGGCGGCCGCGGGAATTTGCGGATCGACTCGACGAGATACTGATAGGCCTCGCGGTCGCCCGTCACCGCCGCGCCGATGCGCGGGATCAACTTGAACGAATAGAGCTCGTAGAGCGCGTCGAGGCCCGGCACGTCGACGGAGGAGAATTCGAGGCACAAGAAGCGGCCGCCGATCTTCAGCACGCGATGCGCCTCGGCGAGCGCGCGGTCGATGCGCGGCACGTTGCGGATGCCGAAGGCGATGGTGACGCAGTCGAAGCTCTTGTCGGGGTAGGGCAGCTCCTCGGCATTGCCCTGCTCGAAGGTCACGGCGTGATCGAGCCCGCGGCTCACGGCGCGCTCGGCGCCGACCGCCAGCATCTCGGCATTGATGTCGCAGTGGGTGACGCGCGTATTGGCGCCACCGGCTTCCGCCACGCGGAAGGCGACGTCGCCGGTGCCGCCGGCGAGGTCGAGCAGCGCGAACGGCCGGTCCCCCTTGGGCGGGTTCACGGCGGTCAGCAGCGCGTCCTTCCAGGCGCGGTGCAGCCCGCCCGACATCAGGTCGTTCATCAGGTCGTAGCGGCGCGCGACCGAATGGAAGACGTCGTCGACCCGTCCCTGCTTCTCGTCGAGCGGGATGGTCGAATAGCCGAAATGGGTCTCGTCGCGGGGCGCCGCCATGGCCGATAGTCCTTTGCGGGCAGGACCATAGCGCGGGAGGGGCGGGGAGGCTATGACTGATCACCCTCCCCTTTCAGGGGGAGGTTAAGGGAGAAAAATGCCCGAACTTCCCGAAGTCGAGACCGTTCGCCGCGGGCTGGCGCCCGCCATGGAAGGCGCGCGCGTCGACAAAGTCGAGGTGCGTCATCGCGGCCTGCGCTGGCCGATCGCCAAGGACTTCGAGAAGCGCATCGAGGGCACGACCGTCGACGGGCTTGGCCGCCGCGCCAAGTACCTCACCGCCGACCTGTCGTCCGGCGACGTGCTGGTCATGCATCTCGGCATGTCGGGCTCGTTCCGCATCGGCAAGGACGCCAAGCCCGGCGTCTACTATCACGAGACGTCGAAGAGCACGGCGCACGACCACGTCGTGTTCCACATGTCGAACGGCCAGACGATCACCTTCAACGATCCGCGCCGCTTCGGCTCGATGAAGCTCGTCGCGCGGGCGAAGATCGATCAGGAGCCGCTGCTCAAGGCGCTCGGCCCCGAACCGCTCGGCAACGAATTCGACGCGGCCATGCTGGCGCAGGCCTGTGCCGGCAAGAAGACGTCGCTCAAAGCTGCGCTGCTCGACCAGCGCGTCGTCGCAGGGCTCGGCAATATCTACGTCTGCGAGGCGCTGTTTCGCGCGCATCTGTCGCCGAAGCGCCGCGCCTCGACCATCGCCGATCGTCATGGAAAGCCGAACGAACGCGCCGAGGCTCTGGTGCCGGCGATCAAGGCGGTACTCGAGGCGGCGATCAAGGCCGGCGGCTCGTCCTTGCGCGATCATCGCCGCACCGACGGCTCGCTCGGCGACTTCCAGCACACCTTCCTGGTCTACGACCGCGAGGGCCAGAAGTGCCCCGCTGGCTGCAAGGGCACGGTCAAGCGCATCGTGCAGGCCGGGCGCTCGACGTTCTACTGCCCGTCGTGCCAGAAGTAGCCTCTGTCGTCCCCGGGCTTGTCCCGGGGACCCCGCTTAGAATGGCACGTACCCGGATGATCGAGATGGCCGGGACAAGCCCGGCCATGACAAGTAAGTGTTGAGGGACACCGCATGGCGTACGAAAACATCATTGTCGAAACAAAAGGCCGCGTCGGAATTATCCGCCTCAACCGGCCGAACGCGCTCAACGCGCTCAACCGCGCGCTGATTGCCGAACTGACGCAGGCGGTCGAGGTCTTCGAGGCCGACGCGAATATCGGCTGCATGCTCATCACCGGCTCGGACAAGGCCTTCGCCGCCGGCGCCGACATCAAGGAGATGGCGGACAAGAGCTTCATGGACGCCTATGGCGGCAACTTCACCGCCGAATGGGACCGTGTCGCGCGCACGCGCAAACCGGTCGTCGCCGCGGTCGCGGGCTTTGCGCTCGGCGGCGGCTGCGAGCTCGCCATGCAGTGCGACTTCGTCATCGCCGCCGACAACGCGAAGTTCGGCCAGCCCGAGATCAAGCTCGGCGTCATCCCCGGCATTGGCGGCACGCAGCGCCTGACGCGCGCGGTCGGCAAGGCCAAGGCGATGGATCTCGTGCTCACCGGCCGCATGATGGACGCGGCGGAAGCCGAGCGCTCCGGCCTCGTCGCGCGCGTCGTGCCGGCCGCGAGCCTGATGGACGAGGCGATGAAGGCGGCCGAGACGATCGCCGGCCTGTCGCTGCCGTCGCTGATGGCGGCGAAGGAAGCGATCAACGTGTCGCAGGAGTCGGGGCTCAATGAGGGCCTGCGCTTCGAGCGGCGCATCTTCCATGCGCTGTTCGCGACCGAAGACCAGAAGGAAGGCATGAAGGCCTTCGTCGAGAAGCGCAAAGCCGACTGGAAGCAGAAGTAGCGTCGGGCGCGGCGAGGCCGTGTCCCGGGCGCGCCGCAGCATGCAATGCTGCGGCGCAGACCCGGGACCATTGCAAGCTCAGCGCCCGTTACGGTCCCGGTTCTGCAGCGCACCGTTCACTGCGTTCACGCTGCGCCGCGCCCGGGACACGGAGCGTCCTCACGCCTTCTTCTTTTTCGCCTTGCCCACGTTGAACGCCACCGCCGCTTTCACCAGCGCCTTGAACGCCTTCTCGTCGATCTTGTCACCCTCATGAATATCGATGGCGCGCCGCTGATTGCCGTCGAGGCTCGCATTGAACACGCCGTCCGGGTCGAGCAGCGCGGCGCCGTTGGCGAAGGTGAGCTTCACCGCCGCCTTGTAGGTTTCGCCGGTACAGACGAGCCCGTCATGCTCCCAGACCGGGACGCCGTTGGGGTTCGAGGGCTTGCGCCACTTCACCTCCTCGACGATGTCCGGGGCGGCGTCCTTGATCAGCTTGCGCATCCGCGCGAGCGCCTCGCCGCGCCAGTCCTTCAATGATTTGATGCGGGCATCGATCAGGCGTGAGGGAGAGTCGGCGATCTTCTTTGCAGATTTGCTCATGCGTTGAATTATTTACGCACGCAAATGATTCGGACAACTGCGTCCTTCGCGTCGCCGGATGCCGCTGCCGTCGTGACATTGTGCGCGGCGAGAAAGTCGCGGATCGTCGCCGTGCCGACGAGGCGCACCGGCGCGATCGCTGGTTCGTTGCTCGCCACCACGATGTTGCGCATCTCGGCGATGCCGGCGAAGTGTCCTTGCGCATCGACCGCGGCGGCGCCGGCCAAGCCCGCCATCGGCGCCGGCTGGCGCAACTCGATGCCGCCGCCGGTCAGGCGCGCCTTCACTTCGGTGAGCGCGGCCGCGCCGTTCTGCGCGCGCGGATCGGGAATGCCGATCAGCTTCGCCTCGCCGGTTTGCGTCGCGCCCGACAGTGCGACGGCGTGCAGGCCGCGCCGGCCATAGATGCGCAGCAGCGCAAGCCCGAGCGTCTTGTCCTCGGCGACGCGCTCGGCATTGCCGAGCCCCGACGCGACCAGACTCTGGCAGCCTTCGGCGAGCCGCGCGGCGGTGACGATGTGCCCGCGCGCGGAAACGACGATGCCGCTGCCGTAGTCGACGGACTTGGCCAGCGCCGCGAACGGCGCGATGCGCTCGGGAAACGGCGTGAAGGCGCTCGCCATCGCCACCGTCACGGGCGCGACGATCGTCTCCATCATCTGGTCGTAGCTCACCGTAACGCCGCGCACCTCGCCGTCACGCATCTTTGCGCGCGTGGTGAAATTCTTCAGCCCCTGCATGCCGCTGATGACGAATCCGTCGTCGCGCAGCGCGCTGGTTTCGATCTTTCGGTTTCCGCCGGCGCCGCGCTTCATGTCCTCGAATACGGTGGCGAGTTTCAAATCCGCGTTCTTGATACGGAACGTCTCGACCTGCACCTCGCCGTGCTTCGATGACCATCGCGTGCCGCCGGCCATCTCGTGCGATTGCGTCACGAATTTGGCCGGCAGGCCGAGGCGCACGCCGGTGGCCGGATCGGTCACGACGGTCCAGCCGAACGCGTCCGCATGGTCCTTGTCCGCGGCGACGAGGCGGGCGCGCTCTTCGGCGGTGAGCACGCCGGTGACCTTCGCCTTGATGCGCTTCTGAAAGTTCTTGATCGCGGTGAGCATCGGATCTTCAGATCCGCTCGCGCCGGTGTAATCGCCGGCCCACAACAGCGACGCCTGGATCTGCAGCCGCTCGCCGGCCGGGATGCCGGCGAAGATGTCGTTCGTGCGCTCGGTGGCGGTCGCGGGCTTCGCCCCGGGCCTTGCATCCGATTTGACCGGCGGCAGCGAGGCGAGCTTCGGCGTGGGCGCCGCCTCTTTCGGCCGCTCGGGCGCGGCTTTGGGGATCGGGATGGCTGCCGCTTGTACCGGCGTGGCGGCCGGCTTCTCGGGCGGCAGGGCGCCAGTCGTTGCAGGGGCGGGTGCGGAGCGCAGCAGCGGCACGGCCGTCTGCTTCGCCTCATGATGCGGCTTGGCGTGGGACGTCGCAGCGGCCGCCTGTGGCGTCTCGACCGGATAGGGCGCGTCGGCGGCGAGATCGCGCGCCAGCGCGCCGCCGCCGGCGAGCAGCGTGGCGGCCGCCACCATCCGCAGAACACACAGCCTGACCATTAACGCCGCCCTAACCATGCCCTGGCCGGCAGCTTACCGGACCACCCCGGGCGGGCAAGGCAGGGTCCGAACCCCCTGAAAACGCGGTGAACGGCGCCGGGGCTGGCCCGGGGGCGTCCAGCGCCTTACGTTGCGGCCATGCTCGATCGTGAAGAACTCGAACGCTACGCCCGCCACATCGTCCTGCGCGACGTCGGCGGGCCCGGCCAGGCGAAGCTCAAGGCCGCGCGCGTCCTGGTCGTCGGCGCCGGCGGGCTCGGCGCGCCGGTCTTGATGTATCTCGCCGCCGCCGGCGTCGGCACGATCGGCATCGTCGACGACGATGTCGTGTCGCTGTCCAATTTGCAGCGGCAGGTAATTTTCGGCACGGACAACATCGGCGAGCGTAAGGTCGACGGTGCCGAAGCGGCCGTCGCGCGGCTCAATCCGCATGTCGCGGTCGACACGCACATGACGCGGATCGATGCCAGCAACGCGCTCGATCTGATCTCGCGCTACGACATCGTCGCCGACGGCTCCGACAATTTCGCCACGCGTTATCTCGTCGCCGATGCGTGCTATTTCGCGAAGAAGCCGCTCATTACGGCCGCGCTCGGCGCGTTCGACGGCTCGCTGACCACGATCCGCGCGCATGAACGCCGCACCGATGGCACGCGCAATCCGACCTATCGCTGCCTGTTTCCCGAACCGCCGCCGCCGGGGTCGATCCCGGCCTGCGCCGAGGCCGGCGTGCTCGGCGCATTGCCCGGCGTGCTCGGTTCGCTGATGGCGCTCGAGGTGATCCGCGAGATCGTCGGCTTCGGCGAAAACCTCGTCGGCCGTCTCCTGATGATCGACGCGCGCGCGATGCGCTTCGAAACGCTCGACTATGCGTGGGACAAGGACAATCCGTTGAGCGGCAAAGCACCGACGATCCGCGATTTGTCGATTCATGAGTGAGTCGTGCCCCGGACGCGGCGCAGCGCGAAGCGGTGCACCGCAGATCCGGGGCCGTACAACAGCACGGCCTAAGCGGCCAACTCTCTCGTCAGATCGTGCCAGTCCGGGTTGAAGTCGTCGACGAGCTTGAGTTTCCAGGCACGGCGCCAGCTCTTGAGGCTTCGCTCACGCGCCCGAGCGTCATCGACCGACGCGTATTGCTCGAAATAGACGAGGTGGATGACGCCGTAGGTCTTTGTGAATCCGTCAGCGAGCTTGTTCTGATGCTCGAACATGCGGCGAACGAGATTGTTCGTCATGCCGACATACAAGACGCCGTACCTGCGATTCGCGAGGATGTAGACGTAGTACTGGTGCATGAGAGGCTGCGCGGAGTGAGGCCCTCATGTTCGACGGTCCCGGGTCTGCAGCGCAAGCACAAAACTGACGCTGCGCGTCAGTCATGTGCTGCGCTGCGCCCGGGACACGGGCCTCACAACATGCTCGGCAGCACGCGATCCGGTGGCCGATGCCCGTCCATGAAGGTGCGGATGTTGATGATCACCTTCTCGCCCATGTCGACACGCCCTTCGAGCGTCGCCGAGCCCATGTGCGGCAGCACCAGCACCTTGCCGGCGCGCGCTAATTTGACGAGCTTCGGATTGACCGCGGGCTCATGCTCAAACACGTCAAGTCCGGCGCCGGCGATGTCGCCGGCCTCGATCATGCGCGCCAGTGCGTTCTCGTCGATCACCTCGCCGCGCGAGGTGTTGACGATATAGGCCTCCTTGCGCAGCAGTTTCAGCCGTCGCGCCGAGAGCAGATGATAGGTCGCCGGCGTGTGGGGGCAGTTGACCGAGATGATGTCCATGCGGGCGAGCATCTGGTCGGGGCTCTCCCAATAGGTCGCGTCGAGCTCTTCCTCGATCTTCGGCGCGACCTTGCGGCGGTTGTGATAGTGAATCTGCAAGCCGAACGCGCGGGCGCGGCGCGCGACCGCCTGCCCGATGCGGCCCATGCCGATGATGCCGAGCCGCTTGCCCCAGATGCGGTGGCCGAGCATCCAGGTCGGCGACCAGCCTTGCCAGTCATTGTCGGTGGTCAAGACCTGCGCGCCTTCGACGAGACGGCGCGGCACGGCGAGGATGAGCGCCATGGTCATGTCCGCCGTATCCTCGGTGAGGACGCCTGGCGTATTGGTGACGGTGATGCCGCGCTGCACTGCGGTGGCGACGTCGATGTTGTCGACGCCGTTGCCGAAATTGGCGATGAGCTTGAGCTGCTCGCCGGCCTTGCTGAGCACGGACGCGTCGATCTCGTCGGTGACCGTCGGCACCAGCACATCGGCGGTCTTCACCGCCTCGGCCAACTGCGCCGCGGACATGGGCTTGTCGTCGGCATTGAGCCGGGCATCGAACAGTTCGCGCATGCGCAGCTCGACGCTGTCCGGCAATTTACGCGTGACGATGACCAGCGGCTTCTTGCTTTTCGCCATAGTGCCTCGAGAAACGCTTCACAGGGGGCGTTCGGCGCAATGCTACCACCGCCGCCGACCGCCTCTTCAGCCCTCATTAACCGCCGTCGCCGACACTGCCAACTCGCTTCGCCGGCAACGAAATTTCGTTCATTCCCTAGCAGATGGCCGTGACAAGACAAAGTGTTCGGGCCCTGTCCGCCGCCCTCGGCCTGGCCCTGCTGGCGGGCTTTGGTCTGACGGCCGCGCCAGCGGTCGCGGCCGACGGCCCGGTCGGGTCGGTGAGCGGCCTGCCGATCCCGCGCTTCGTCAGCCTGAAATCCGATCGGGTCAATGTGCGCGGCGGTCCGAACAAGGATCAGGAGGTGCGCTGGGTCTATACCCGTGCCGGTATGCCGGTCGAGATCACCGCCGAATTCGAGAACTGGCGCCGCATCCGCGACTGGGAAGGCGCGGAAGGCTGGGTCTACCATTCGCTGCTGTCGGGCAAACGCACCGCGGTCGTCGTGCCGAAGCTCAACAGCGAACTGGTGCCGCTCTACGACAGCCCGGATCCGACATCCGCCGTCACCGCGAAGCTACAGTCGGGCGTGCTCGGCTCGCTCAAGTCCTGCGACGGCACGTGGTGCCGGTTCTTCGGCAAGAACTTCAGCGGCTATATCCACCAGGATCGCCTTTGGGGCGCCTATCCGAACGAGAAGGTGGACTGACCGCGTGCGCGGTGCCGGGTAACGCGGCCGTCACCGTCATTCCGCCGCGAAGCTCAAGGCTTCGAAGCTGCGATCCTTCAGATACTGATCGAGCCCCCAGCGCTTGACCTGGTCGAGCGTATCGTCGAACTCGGCCTGAGGCAGGGCCTGGTAGACGAAGCGCTCGCCGCGGCCGAACTTGCTGAAATCCCAGGGATGCGCGTTCTCGAACTCGGCCGGCACCGCAAGCTTCCACAGCGGCATGTATCTCGCTGGGTCGGCGTCCATTGCCTGCTCCGCCCGATCCAGCGCGCCCAGATAACCGGCGACGACCTCCGGATCGGTATGCGCCGGAACCCACCACAAGGTCTTGAACGTGTCGCGGATGACGGCGCGCAGACCGAGTTGCTCGGCCATGGCAATCTGGGGCGGCAGAAGGCTCGCCGCTTCGACTTCGCCGTCGAGCAGCGCCTTCAAACGCGCGCCGAAGCCGCCGGTGTTGACGATTTTGATGTGCTCGAGCGGCAGATATTTTTCCAGCCGGTAGGGCACGTTGAAATGGCTGCCGGCGCGCATGCCGACCGACACCGGCACGTCCTTGAGGTCTTCCGGCTTTTGGATTTTCGAATCCGGCCGCACGAAGATCGCCCATGGCGACACGCCGTAGGCTTCCGCGACGAAGCGTCCCATGCCGGCCCCGGCATTGCAGATCGAGCCCCAGACGCAGGCGCCCTGGATCACGTCTTCCTTGTCTTCCGTGTAGGGACGGTCCTGCGGGCGATGCAGGTAGTCGAGGTCTTTCCAGCTCGACTGCGTGCCGCGGAACGTCTTCCAGTCGAATTCGACGTCGAGCCCTTCGGCGGCGAAGAAGCCTTCCTGCTGCGCGACGAAATCGTTGAGGCCCATGCCTTTGGGCGCGATCTTCACGTGCTTGAGCGAACTTGCCATGACGTCTGCTCCCGGATGCAAATGACGCCGCGTTCGCGGTCGTTGAGACGGATGCTAGACGCGGGAGCCGCGGACGCAAGCCGTGGGCGCGGTGGGGCGCGTTCACGTGCGCGCGAGGCGGAACACGAGAAAACAAAAGCCCCGCTTGAGCGGGGCCCTTTTGCATCGCGGTACGATAAGAGGGCGCTCAGCTCTTCTTGCGCAGCCGCACGACGACGTCGACGCGCGCGATCTCGTAGCCTTCCGGCGGCGTCGGCGTCTTGCCGACCAGCACATCGGCGCTCGGAATGTCGAGCACCTCGTCGGTGCCCTCGACGAAGAAGTGGTGATGCGCCGCGACGTTGGTGTCGAAATAGGCCTTCGAGCCGTCGACCGCGACCTGACGCAGCAGGCCGACCTCAGTGAACTGGTGCAGCGTGTTGTAGATGGTGGCGAGCGACACCGGCACCTTGGCACGGGTCGCCTCCTCGTAGAGCATCTCGGCCGTGAGATGGCGATCGCCCTTGCCGAACAGGATCCAGCCGAGTGCCATGCGCTGCCGCGTCGGACGCAGGCCCACCTGACGCAGCATCGACTTGACGTCGTGCCACGGGCAGCCGGTCAGGTCCGTCGGCGACGGGCCGGCTTGCAGGGAGGGCTTCAGGTTCCGCAGCGGATTCATCGGGTACGCCTAAAAGCCGGCCCGAACGAAGGCCGGCGACAACCGTTTCAAACGCAACATATACACTCGAAATGGCCAGATGCAACTCCTTCGCAACTGGGCCGAGAGGGCTTTTTTGCCGCATTTTCCGAGCGGGAACACCTGCCGTTCCACAGGCCTTCGTATCTTTGCCCGCCTTGACCGGTGTGTTACGAGTGCCGCGACGGGGCTTGTGACCTTTCACCCCGCATCCGGGAAATCGTGCCTATGAACGAACGGCGACACAGCTTCGAGTACGAGGATTTGCTGGCCTGCGGCCGCGGCGAGATGTTCGGCGCCGGAAATGCGCAGCTGCCCCTGCCTCCGATGCTGATGTTCGACCGTATTTCGGAGATCTCGGAGACGGGCGGGGAGTACGGCAAGGGCATGGTGCGCGCCGAACTCGACGTGAAACCGGACCTCTGGTTCTTCGCCTGTCACTTCAAGGGCGATCCGGTCATGCCAGGCTGCCTCGGGCTCGACGCCCTGTGGCAGATGGTCGGCTTCTTCCTCGGCTGGCTCGGCTCGCCGGGCAAGGGCCGCGCTCTGGGTCTTGGGGAGCTGAAGTTTTCGGGCCAGGTGCTGCCGACCGTCAAGAAGGTCATCTACGGCGTCGATTTCAAGCGCGTGATGCGCTCGAAGCTGGTGCTCGGCATTGCCGATGGTTGGCTGTCCGCCGACGGCACCGTGATCTACCGCGCCAGCGACCTGAAGGTCGGCCTGTTCAAGCAGGACGAGGCGCTGGCGCCCGCGGGCGGCTGAGCCGGCACGCGTGAAATGAAGCGGGGTCTTGCGAAACCGCCGCGACGGGTCAATCTGTTCCGAGCGGCTTGAGGCAGGCTCCGGCAGCAATAAGGGTTTAGTGGCATGCGACGTGTCGTCGTCACCGGGATGGGCATCGTCTCATCGATCGGCAACAATTCGCAGGAGGTGTTGGCGAGCCTGCGCGAAGCGAAATCAGGCATCTCGCGCGCCGACAAATACGCCGAGCTCGGCTTCCGCTGCCAGGTGCACGGCATGCCGCAGATCGAAGCCGAGACGATGATCGATCGCCGCGCCATGCGCTTCCTCGGCCGCGGCGCCGCCTGGAACCACATCGCCATGGAACAGGCGATCCGCGATTCCGGCGTGGAGGAAGGCGACATCTCCAATCCGCGCACCGGCATCATCATGGGCTCGGGCGGGCCGACCACCAGCACGATCGTCGATGCCGCCGACATCACCCGCAAGAATTCGAGCCCGAAGCGCATCGGCCCGTTCGCCGTGCCGAAGGCGATGTCGTCGACCGCGTCGGCGACGCTTGCCACCTGGTTCAAGATCAAGGGCGTGAACTATTCGATTGCTTCGGCTTGCGCGACGTCGAACCACTGCATCGGCAACGCCGCCGAGATGATCCAGTGGGGCAAGCAGGACATGATGTTTGCCGGCGGCTGTGAAGACGTCGACTGGACCATGTCCAACCTGTTCGATGCCATGGGCGCGATGTCGTCGAAATACAACGACACGCCGCAATCGGCCTCGCGCGCCTATGACAAGGATCGCGACGGCTTCGTCATCGCCGGCGGCGCCGGCGTCCTCGTGCTCGAAGAGCTCGAGCACGCGAAAGCCCGCGGCGCCAAGATCTACGCCGAGCTCGCCGGCTACGGCGCGACCTCCGACGGCTACGACATGGTCGCGCCATCGGGCGAGGGCGCACAGCGTTGCATGAAGATGGCGCTGGAGACCTGCAAGGCGCCGATCGACTACATCAACCCGCACGCGACCGCGACGCCGGTCGGCGACGCCAAGGAAATCGAGGCGATCCGCGCCGTGTTCGGCGACAAGTGCCCGCCGATCTCGGCGACCAAGTCGCTGTCGGGCCATTCGCTCGGCGCCGCCGGCGTGCAGGAGGCGATCTATTCGCTGCTGATGATGAACAA
>DASTGR010000104.1:0-11666 GCA_035718885.1 Pseudolabrys sp.
GATCAGCGTCGGAAAGTCGAACGTCATGTCATTGCCGCACATCGGCTTGCCGAACGGCTTGCCGTTGATGAAGGACAAAAGCGGCAAGGCGACCTTGGCGCCGTCGAAGGCGCTGCCGAGCTCGTCCGGTGTTACCGCGACGGGCGTGAAGGCCGACGAGGGTTTCGACTGCACGAAGCCGAAGCCCTTGGCGAGTTCCGGGCCGGTCAGGTTGCGCAGGCTCACATCGTTGACCAGCATGATCAGCTTGATCGCCCTGGCCGCGGCGTCGCGCGAAGCGCCCATCGGCACGTCGCCGAGCACGACGACGACTTCCGCCTCGAGGTCGATGCCCCACGCTTCATCGGCGAGCCGAACCGGATCGCGCGGGCCCGAGAGCACGTCGGAGATGCCTTGGTACATCAGCGGATCGGTCCAGAACGAAGCAGGCATCTCGGCGCCGCGCGCCTTGCGCACCAGCGCGACGTGATTGACGTAGGCCGAGCCGTCCAGCCACTGATAGGCGCGCGGCAGCGGCGCGGCGCATTGCGCCGGGTCGAACGGGAAATGCGCGATGCGGCCGGCTTCGAGCGCGGCGGCCATCTCGACGAGACGCGGGGCGGCGGCGTCCCAATTGTCGAGCGCGGCCTGCATCGTCCGCGCGACGGCGGAGGCGTCGGCGCAGCGCGTGAGGTCTTTCGACACGACGACGAGACGGCCGTCGCGGCCGTCCTTCAAGGACGCGAGCTTCATGCGGTGACTCTCTTCTCCCTCTCCGCGCTTGCGGGGAGAGGGTCGGGGTGAGGGGCTCTTGGCAATTTAGCGGGCAGTCGTTCCATGAAATACCCCCTCACCCGGACCGCACCCGAACTCGGCTGTAGCCGAGTTCGGTAATTTGAAATGGCCAAAGTCGAATACATTCGACTTTGGCTGCGGTCCGACCTCTCCCCGCCCGGCGGGGAGAGGCGAAGAAAGGGGACGTGCTGCATTATTTCGGATCGCGGCGGTTTGGATCGAAGTGCTTCTTCAATCCGGCCCAGCAGTCGATGTAGTTGTCCTGAAGGTTCGGCAAACCCGCCGCGTATTTCGTCACGCGCTGGCGGAAGCGCGTCTCGAACATGAACGCGAGCGTATTCGTGAGTTTGACCGGCTTCAGCTCAACGTTGCTCGCATGCTCGAAGGCATCGACGTCGGGCCCGTGCGGCAGCATCTGATTGTGCAGGCTGATGCCGCCGGGCACGAAGCCTTCGGGCTTGGCATCATAGACGCCGTACACCAGACCCATGAACTCCGACATGATGTTGCGATGATACCAGGGCGGGCGGAACGTGTTCTCGCCGACCATCCAGCGTTCGGGGAAGATGACGAAGTCGATATTGGCCGTGCCCGGCGTCTCCGACGGCGAGGTCAACACCGTGAAGATCGACGGGTCGGGATGATCGAACCCGACCGCGCCGACCGGCGAGAAGCGACGCAGGTCGTATTTGTAGGGGAAGTAGTTGCCGTGCCAGGCGACGACGTCGAGCGGCGAGAAGTCCGTCTGCGTCTTGAACAGTTCGCCGCCCCATTTGACAATGAGCGTGTGCGGCGCATCGACATCCTCATAGGCCGCGACAGGGGTGAGGAAGTCGCGCGGATTGGCAAGACAGTTGGCGCCGATCGGCCCACGGTCCGGCAGTATGAAGCCGCCGCCATAGTTCTCGCAGACATAAGCGCGCACCGGTCCGCCGATCAATTCGACGCGGAAGATGACGCCGCGCGGGATGACGCAGATTTCGCCCGGCTCGATGTCGATGACGCCGAACTCGGTGCGGAAGCGGATATTGCCCTGCTCCGCGACGATGAGGAATTCGCCGTCGGCATTATAGAAATGCTCGCGGGTCATCGACTGGGTGATGAACAGGACGTTCGTGGACATCCCGGACTGTCCGTCGACGTCCCCGGCTGTCGTGAATGTCCGCATGCCGGAGACGAAGGTGAGCTTGTCCTTCGGCACCGGCGTCGGCGACCAGCGCAATTGCCCGATCGGCACGCCGGCGTCCTCGCGCGCCGGCGCCGTGCGCCAGAAGCCCATGTCGGCCTTGGCGAAGCGGCCGTTATGCTTGACGGTCGGCCGGATGCGGTAGAGCCAGGAGCGCTGGTTGGTCGCCTGCGGCGCCGTGAACGGCGAGCCGGACAATTGCTCGGCATAGAGGCCGTAATTGCATTTCTGCGGCGAGTTACGGCCGACCGGGAGGGCGCCGGGAAGCGCCTCGGTCTCGAACGAGTTGCCGAAGCCGGACATGTAGCCGGGCGTCATGACGGTCCTCCGGGCGGCAGGTTTCACGCAAATTAGTTGCTAACGAAACCAAGGTCAACGCGCCCACGGCCCGGCGCCGCGCTTCAGCGTGGAAATCGGCCCAACCCGGCGCCGTTCCGCGCGTCTCATGAGCAGGCCCGGCAAATTGGTTGCGCCCGGTCGCAACATCGGCGAAAATTTGCGCGCCGCACAACCTTGCTGCCCGATGATCGGGCCGCAAAGCGCCGTGCGCCCAGGGCGAAACACGTGGCGATGATCGACGACACGGCCGAGCGCGTCACGGCGGCGTCCGAACCGGCGCTCCGCCTCGAGGACTTCCTGCCCTATCGCCTCAACGTGTGCTCCAATCTCGTCTCCAGCGCGCTGTCGCGCATCTACGCTGAGCGCTACCGCATCGGCGTGCCGGAATGGCGCGTTCTCGTCACGCTCGGACAATTCGGCATGATGACGGCGAAGGCGATCGGCGCGCATTCCTGCATGCACAAGACCAAGGTTTCGCGCGCGGTGGCCCAGCTCGAGAAGCGCAAGCTGATCACGCGCAAGGCCAATCGCGACGACATGCGCGAGTCTTTCCTGTCGCTGACGCCGGCGGGGCGGGAGATGTACGACGAACTGGCGCCGATCGCGACGCGCTTTGCCAACCGCCTCCTCGACAGCGTCGACGCCGCCGATCGGCCCGCGCTCGACCGCGCCATCGGAAGGCTCATCGAGCGATCCGGCGAAATCGTCGCCGATGTCGCCAATTCACGCCGTGGCCGCTAGACTGCGCCACCGCCGCCGGGGTTCATCGCCGTGAAATTGTACACCTACTTCCGCTCGTCCGCCGCCTATCGGGTTCGCATCGCGCTCAATCTCAAGGGCCTGCCCTACGAAATGGTGTCGGTGCACCTGACCAAGGACGGCGGCCAGCAGCACAAGCCTGACTTCCACGCGATCAATCCTCAGGAGCGCGTGCCGGCGCTTGTCCTGTCGAGCGGCGAAGTGCTCACGCAATCGCTGGCGATCATCGCCTATCTCGACGAAGTCGAGCCGGAGCCGCCGTTCCTGCCGGCCGACGCGCTCGACCGCGCCAAGGTGCGCGCGGTCGCGCAGATGGTCGCATGCGACATCCATCCGCTCAATAATCTGATCGCGCTGCAATACCTGAAGCGCACGCTCAAGCACGAGCAGGCCGACATCGACGCCTGGTATCATCACTGGGTGATCGAGGGCTTCAAGGCGATCGAGGCGACGATCAAGCCCGCACCTTACGCCTGCGGCGCGCATGTGACGCTCGCCGACATCTGCCTCATCCCGCAGGTGTTCAATGCACGGCGGCTGAAAGTGCCACTCGACGCCTTCCCGAAAATCGTCGCGGTCGAGCAGGCCTGCCTCAAGCTTCCCGCCTTCGACAAGGCCCGGCCGGAAAACCAGCCCGACGCCGAATGATCCCCCGGCGATTGCCGCCGTCTACCCTGCCCTCCCTCGCAATGCCGGCGCCGTGAACAACAACGTCAACGTCAACAACATCATCCGCGTCGTCCTCTGGATGACCGGGACGCTCCTGTCCTTCTCGCTGATGGCGGTGTCGATCCGCGAGCTCTCGCGCGGCGGCCTGTCGATCTTCGAGATTTTGGCGATACGGTCGGGCGCGGTGTTGCTTGTCGTGCTCTTCTTGATGCTGGTGCGGCCGGAGCTGCGGCTCGCCGTGCGGACGCGACGCTTGCGGCTGCATCTCGTGCGCAACGTGGTCCACTATATTTCGCAGTTCGCCTGGGCCTATACGCTGACGCTGCTGCCGCTCGCCATGGTGTTCGCGCTCGAATTCACGATGCCGGCGTGGACGGCGGTCCTCGCCGTGTGGCTCCTGAGCGAGACGATGACGAAGAGCCGTCTCGGTGTCGTCGTGCTCGGCTTGATCGGCGTCCTGGTCATCCTGCGGCCGGGCGTCGCGGCCATCAATCCGGCGGCCTTCCTCGTGCTCGGCGCGGCATTCGGCTACGCCGTCACCATGATCACGACCAAGAAGCTGACCGCGACCGAGACGACCTTCGGCATCGTGTTCTGGATGGCGCTGATCCAGTTTCCGCTCTCGCTTGTCGGCAGCGACCTGACCGCATTCTTGCACTTTCAGGCCCACAACATCGTCCCGGCGATCGGGCTCGGTATTGGCGGCGTGACGTCGCACTACTGCCTGAGCAACGCCTTCCGGGCCGGCGACGCCACCCTGGTGGTGCCGCTCGATTTCATGCGCATTCCGCTGATCGCGGTGGTCGGCTGGGCCTTCTACGGCGAAAGCCTGGACATCTTCGTTCTGATCGGCGCCCTCATCATCATCTCCGGGGTGATCTGGAACCTGCGGGCAGAAAGCGCCCGACCCCGGCCGGCGTGACCTCCCCACGCCACATTTCCCCGGCTATGGTGCGCCCATGAGGGGACTCAATCTGACCATCGCCGCCGCGCTCGCGCTGGCCACATCCGCCGCCACGCTGGCGCAGGCGCCAAGCCCGAATTGCCAGGGGCTCGTAGCCCAGCTCGCCGCGCTCGATCGCGGCGACACCGATCCCGGCCGCAACGACCAGATCCGGCGCGCCGAGGACGCAGTGCATCGCCAGCAATACGAGGTCGACCGCATGGTGTCGCAGGCCCGCCAGATGGGCTGCGAACGCTCCGGCTTCTTCTCGATCTTCTCCAATCCGCCGCCGCAATGCGGCAACCTGAACCGGCAGATCGACCAGGCCCGCAATTCCCTCGATCGGCTGCAAATGCAGCTCGAGCAGAGCCAGGGCGGCAATACCGAGCGCGCCGCGCAACGCCAGTCGATTCTGATCGCGCTCGGCAACAATAATTGCGGCCCGCAATATCGATCGGCCGCGGTGCAGGGCCAGCAGGGCGGCGGCTTCTTCGAGCGTCTGTTCGGCGCGCCCGGCAACGAGAGCGGCGCCATCATCGGCGCGCCGCAGCAGCAGATGGGCGGCACCTACCGCACGGTCTGCGTGCGGCTCTGCGACGGTTATTATTTCCCGATCTCGTTCGCGACGTCACCCGACCGCTTCCAGCAGGACGCGCAAACTTGCCAGCGCGAATGCCCCGCAGCGCAGGTGCAGCTCTACACGTATCACAATCCCGGCGAGGAGATGAACCAGGCCGTCGGTCTCGACGGACAGCCTTACACCGCGCTGCCGGCCGCTTTCGCCTATCGCAAGCAGATGAGCCCGGCCTGTAGTTGCCGCAAGCCGGGTGAGAGCTGGGCGGAAGCGCTCAAGACGCTGGGGCCCGACAATACGGTCGAACAGGGCGACGTCGTCGTCACCGAACAGAACTCCAAGAAGCTGTCGACCCCGCGCGGCGCCGACGGCAAGCTGCTGCGGCCCTCGGTCGCGCCGCAGCAGGACACGCGCTCCGCGCTCGGCGATGCGCCGGGTCAGGCTGATCCGACCAAGCGCAAGGTCCGCACCGTCGGGCCGACGTTCCTGCCGTCGAATTGAGACTCTTCGAGTTGTTGATTGTCATGGCCGGGCATAGCCCGTCGAAGACGGGCGTGAACGCCCTTAAGTCCCGGCCATCTCGCTTAGGAAGGCACTGCCAATCTTATCGAGATCGCCGGGACAAGCCCGGCGATGACAAATGAGAGTTGGAAGCAAACGAAGATCTACACATCCGCAACTTCGCTGCGCACCGGTTTGCCGGTTGCGAGCGAGACGTCGGGCCTGGGCAGCGGCGTGCCTGGATCGCGGAAGCGGTTGGTGATCGGGTAGCGGCGGTCGCGGCCGAAATTCTTCAGCGTCACCTTCACGCCGGGCGCCGCCTGCCGCCGCTTGTACTCGGCAATGTGCAAAAGCCGCTCGACGCGAATTACCGTGTCGCGGTCGAAGCCGGCTTCGACGATGACCGAGACCGGCTCCTCGCGTTCGACCAGCCGTTCGAGGATCGGATCGAGCACGGCATAAGGCGGCAGCGAATCCTCGTCCTTCTGGTTCTCGCGCAATTCCGCCGTCGGCGGCCGCACGATGATGTTTTCCGGAATGACGAGCCCCGCGGGCCCGAGCGCGTCGTGCGGCTTCCACTCGTTCCGCAAGCGCGACAGGCGAAACACCTCGGTCTTGTAGATATCCTTGATCGGATTGAAGCCGCCGTTCATGTCGCCGTAAAGCGTGGCGTAGCCGACCGACATCTCCGACTTGTTGCCGGTGGTGACGACCATGAGGTTGAACTTGTTCGACACCGCCATGAGGAGCGTGCCTCGGGCGCGCGCCTGAAGGTTCTCCTCGGTCACGTCGCGCGCGAGCCCCGTGAAGACCGGCTTGAGCGCTGCCTCGAAGCCTTCGACGCCCGCCGCGATCGGCACCACCTCGTAACGGACGCCGAGCGCCCGCGCGCAGGCGGCCGCATCGTCGAGCGAGACCTGCGAGGTGAAGCGATAGGGCAGCATCAGGCAGCGCACGCGATCGGCGCCGAGCGCATCGACCGCCATCGCCGCGCACAAGGCTGAGTCGATGCCGCCGGAGAGGCCGAGCACCACGCCGGGAAAGCCGTTCTTGTCGACGTAGTCGCGCAGGCCCAACACGCAGGCGGAATAGTCGCCGCGGTCGGCCTCGGCGCTCTCGATCATCGGGCCGCCTTCGCAACGCCACGTGCCGCCCGCCCTCACCCACTGCGTCGTGACGACGCTCTCGACGAAGCCGCCAAGCTGGAAGGCGAGCGAGCGGTCGGCGTTGAGCCCGAACGAGACGCCGTCGAACACGAGTTCATCCTGGCCGCCGACCTGATTGACGTAGACCATCGGCAGGCCCTGCTCGGTGACGCGCGCGACCGCGATGTTGAGCCGCACGTCGTTCTTGCCGCGCCAATAGGGCGAGCCGTTCGGCACGATCAGCATCTCGGCGCCGGTCTCGGCCAGAGTCTCGCAGACATTCTCGTATGACGCCGACTCCTCGGTCCAGATGTCCTCGCAGACCGGCACGCCGAGACGCACGCCGTGGAAATTCACCGGCCCGGGCACCGGACCTGGTGCGAAGACGCGCTTCTCGTCGAACACGCCGTAATTCGGCAGGTTGACCTTGTAGCGCAGCGCGGCGATCGATCCGCCGTCGAGCAGCGCCACCGCGTTGTAGAGCTTGCCGTCGTCGACCCAGGGCGTGCCGACGAGCAGCGCCGGACCCGCGTTCGCCGTCTCGCGCGCCAGCGCCTCGATGGCGGCCCGGCACGCCGCCTGGAAGGCCGGCTTGAGCACCAAATCTTCCGGCGGATAGCCGGCAATGAACAGTTCGGGAAAGACGACGAGATCGGCGCCCTGCACCGCCGCCTCGGCGCGCGCGCGCATGACCTTCTTGGCGTTGCCGGCGACGTCGCCGACGGTGGCGTTGAGCTGCGCGACGGCGATCGCCAGGCGATTGGTGGGGGCCCCGTTCATGCTCAACCTGTACCGCTTCGGTCCCGTGCGGGGCAATGGGCGCCGCGCGGATCAGGGTCCCGCTCAGAGCCCGTCGAAGCGGTAGCCGCCTTGCAGATAGACCCCGTAGAGATCGAGCTTGAAGTCGAGCGGCTGGGTGGTGCCGCCGAACGCGACGTCGGTGAAGTCGGCATTGCCTTTGGTCTGCATGTGCCAGTAGCGGGCGCCGACGCCGACGCTGAAGGCGTCGGTGACCGGATAGGTCAGCGTCGCCTCGAGCTGGTAGCCCCAGCCATTGCCGTCCTCGGGGAACGGGCCGGCGAGGTCCGGCCGCAGCAGGTGATTGTCGGTGCCGGTGAGCCAGACGAAGGGCAGATAGGCGCCCTCGACGTTGAGACGCAGCTTGTCGACGACCGGAATGTCTGCGGCAAGTCCGAGCCGCACCGCGTGCCAGTTGTCGTCCTCGACGATCGCCCCGACGCTGTCGGGAATGGCGGGCGTGCAGACCGACGTGTTGCCGGCGGTCTGCGTGCAGCCGTAGGCCTTCAACCGCATGTGCAGGTAGTGATAGCCGACGAAGGCGTCGAAGCGGAAATCTCGGCCGCGCAGGAGCGCGCCGCCGAAATCGGTCGAGACATAGCCAAGCGTCTGGTTCTGAAGCGTGGAGTTCGTGCTCGAATACGGCGTGATGCCCGGCGGGAAATCTTCGTCCTGGAGGTTGCCGCCGGTGACGACGCCGAAGCCGGCATAGCCCTTCCAGAACAGGCCGCTCTCATGGTCGACACGGAAGACCGCTTCAGCGGTGTGAGTCTGCAAGTCCGTATAGCTCAGCCGCGAATTGAGCGTGTCGCGCGTCAGGCCGTAAAGGTCCTTGCTGGTCGAACCCATGCCGTACCAGTAGCGCATGGCGAATGTGGCGGTGTAGGCCGGCTGCTCGGCTTCGATGATGAATGGATTGGCGGCTGCCGCAGGCTTGGCAGCAGCGAGGAGCGCCGCCGTGAGCGCGATGAGTGCCGCAGATCTGACCATGACGCCATCCCGTCCGCTTGATTGCAGCCGAGTGTTGCGGGAAGGGATTTCACACTCGTTACGCGTCGAATGATCGGGCGACGGAACCGGCCGCATCATTAAGGAACGGATAAAGCGCGCGCGTCATCGTAAATGCGCGGAAACGAAAACGGCCGCGCTTGCGGCGCGGCCGTTCCAATTTGAAATGTATCTTCGCGCGGCTAAAGCCCCGCGGCCGCCGGCATCGGCGCAGCGCGGTTGGCGCGTTCCTTCTTGAGCAACTCGGCGAGCAGGAAGGCGACCTCGATCGCCTGCTCGGCATTGAGCCGCGGATCGCAGACCGTGTGATACCGGTCGTTGAGGTCGGCGTCGGTGATGGCGCGCGCGCCGCCGGTGCACTCGGTCACGTTCTGCCCGGTCATTTCGAGGTGCACACCGCCGGCATACGTGCCTTCGGCCTGATGCACGTCGAAGAAGCCGCGCACCTCTTTCAGGATCAGGTCGAACGGCCGCGTCTTGTAGCCCGAAGCCGACGAGATCGTGTTGCCATGCATCGGATCGCACGACCAGACGACGACACGGCCTTCACGCTTCACCGCGCGCACCAGCGCCGGCAGGTACTCGCCAACCTTCTCGGCGCCGAAACGGCCGATCAGCGTCAGCCGGCCCGGCTCGTTGTCGGGATTGAGCAGATCGATGAGACGCAGCAAGTCGTCGGTCTTGACCGACGGCCCGCACTTGAGACCGATCGGGTTCTTCACGCCGCGCGCATATTCGATGTGCGCATGATCGAACTGACGGGTGCGGTCGCCGATCCACAGCATGTGGCCCGAGGTCGCGTACCAGTCGCCGGTCGTCGAATCGACTCGCGTCAGCGCCTGCTCGAAGCCGAGCAGCAGCGCCTCGTGGCTGGTGTAGAACTCGGTCGTGCGCAGCTCGGGATGGCTCTCGAGATCGAGGCCGCAGGCCTGCATGAAGCCAAGCGCCTCGCCGATCCGGTCGGACAATTCGACATAGCGCCGCGACTGCGGACTGTCCTTCACGAAGCCGAGCATCCACTGACGCACGCTGGCGAGGTTGGCGTAGCCGCCGTTCGCGAAAGCGCGCAGCAGATTGAGCGTCGCCGCCGACTGCCGATACGCCTCGATCTGCCGGCGCGGATCGGGATTGCGCGACTCGGGCGTGAAGGCGAAATCGTTGATGATGTCGCCGCGATAGCTCGGCAGCTCGAGGCCGTCGCGCTTCTCGGTCGGCGAGGAGCGCGGCTTGGCGAACTGACCGGCGATGCGGCCGACCTTCACGACGGGCGAAGCCGCGGCATAGGTCAGCACCACCGCCATCTGAAGGAAGCTGCGGAAGAAGTCGCGGATGTTGTCGGGCCCGTGCTCGGCAAAGCTCTCCGCGCAATCGCCGCCCTGGAGCAGGAAAGCCTCGCCGGCCGCGACGCGCGCCAGCCGCTTCTTCAGGCTGCGGGCCTCACCCGCAAAAACCAGCGGCGGAAAGGTCGAAAGCTGCTTCTCGACATCGGCCAGTGCCTGCGGCTCCGGGTAAACCGGGACCTGCTGTATGGGCCTTCTGCGCCAGCTATCGGGCGTCCAACGCTCGGACATGACGGCATACTCCAACGCTTGAGGGCCGCCTTATACACCGCCCCCGTCGCTCGATACCACACTTTCGCGGGGCCAAATCTTAACGGCTACTCCGCCGCCTGGCGCCTGTAGGTCATGGCCTTCTCGCGCATGGTCACCAGTTCCTCGGCCGCGGTGGGATGGACGGCCATGGTGGCGTCGAAGTCGGCCTTGGTCGCACCCATTTTCACGGCGACGCCGACGAGCTGGATCAATTCTCCGGCGTCCGGGCCGATCAGGTGGCAGCCGACGACGCGGTCGGTCGTGCCGTCGACCAGCAATTTCATGAACGAGCGGGTCTGCCGCCCCGACAAGGTCGCCTTCATCGGCCGGAACGAGGTCTTGTAGACATCGACGACGTCGAACTCGGCGCGCGCCTGCGCTTCGGTCAGGCCGATGACACCGACTTCCGGCTCGGTGAAGACCGCGCTCGGCACGTTCGCATGATCGACGGGCGTCGGCTTCTTGCCATAGACGGTGTCGGAGAAGGCGTGACCCTCGCGGATCGCCACCGGCGTGAGGTTGACGCGGTTGGTGACGTCGCCGACGGCATAGATGTTCGGGATGGCCGTGCGCGAATAGGCATCGACCTCGATGCCGCCGTGTTCGTGGATCTTGCAGCCGAGCTTGTCGAGACCGAGGCCCATCACGTTGGGCCGTCGGCCGATCGCGAACATCACCTTGTCGCAGGCGATCACGGCGTCGTCGGAAAGGCGGACGGCAAATTCGTCGCCGGCCTTGTCGATAGCGGTGACGGTGTGCCCGCAGAGGATCTTGATGCCGCGCGCGCTCATCTCGTTGCGCAAATGCTCGCGCACGTCGTCGTCGAAGCCGCGCAGGATGTTCTCGCCGCGATAGACCACAGTCACCTCGCTGCCGAGGCCCGCGAAGATGCAGGCGAACTCGAGTGCGATGTAGCCGCCGCCTTGGATGACGATGCGCTTCGGCAATTCCGGCAGGTGCAGCGCCTCGTTCGAGGAGATGACGTGTTCGATTCCGGGAATCTTCGGTCCGTAATGCGGCCAGGCGCCGGTAGCGATCAGTATCGTCTCGGCGCTGATGCGCGTGCCGTCTGCCTCGAGGCGCACCGTATGCGCATCCTCGAGCACGGCCCGGCTTTTGCGCAGTTCGACCTTCCAGCGATTGAGCGTCGCCGTGTAGGCGCTCTCGAGCCGGGCGATCTCGCGGTCCTTGTTGGCGATCAGTGTCGGCCAGGAAAAGGCCGGCTTCTCCACCGTCCAGCCGTAGCCGGCCGCATCCTCGAACTCGTCGGCGAAGCGCGAGGCGTAAACGAGGAGCTTCTTGGGCACGCAGCCGCGGATGACGCAGGTGCCGCCGACGCGGAATTCCTCCGCGATCATGACGCGGGCGCCGTGGCTGG
>DASTGR010000105.1:0-7045 GCA_035718885.1 Pseudolabrys sp.
GGCGCAAGATCGATCTGATAGGACGAGACCTCGAGCACGTAGACGCGGTTGTCGGCGAAGGGCGCGAGCGCCAGCACCGGCACGCCGATATTGCCGCCCATTTGCGCGTCGCGGCCTGCGGCCTCGACGAGATGTGCGGTCAGCGCCGTCGTCGTCGACTTGCCGTTGGTGCCGGTAATAGCAATCAGCGGACAATGCGCGCCCGACTTGGCGCGCTCGCGGCAAAACAGTTCGATGTCGCCGATGACCTCGACCTGAGCCTTGTGCGCGAGCTGCACGGTCCAGTGCGGCGACGGATGCGTCAGCGGCACGCCTGGCGCAAGCACCAGCGCGGCGATGCCCGACCAGTCGATCTCGTGCAGATTCTGCACATTGAGCCCGGCCGAGGACGCGTCGGCGCGCATCTTCTCGCTGTCGTCGTAGACGACGACATCGGCGCCGCCCTTGATCAGCGCGCCGGCCGACAACAGGCCGGACTTGCCGAGGCCAAAGACCGCGACCTTGCGCCCGGCGAAGACGGTGATCGGGATCATCGCAATTTCAGCGTTGCCAATCCGGCCAGCGCCAGCACGACGGCGACGATCCAGAAACGGATGACGATCTGCGGCTCGGTCCAGCCGAGCTGCTCGTAATGGTGATGGATCGGCGCCATTTTGAATACGCGCTTGCCGGTCAATTTGAACGACACGACCTGGACGATCACCGACACCGCCTCGAGCACGAACAGGCCGCCGACGATGGCGAGCACGATCTCGTGCTTGATCGCGACCGCCGTGGCGCCGAGCATGCCGCCGAGCGCCAGCGATCCCGTGTCGCCCATGAAGATCGACGCCGGAGGCGCGTTGAACCAAAGGAAGCCCAAGCCCGCGCCGATCATCGCGCCGCACAAGACCGAGAGCTCGCCAGTGCCGGAGACGAAGTGCAGTTGCAGGTATTCGGAGAACAGGGCGTTGCCGACGATGTAGGAGATCAGCCCGAAGGTCGCCGCCGCGATCATCACCGGCACGATGGCCAAGCCGTCGAGGCCGTCGGTCAGGTTCACGGCATTGCCGGCACCGACGATGATGAAGGCGCCGACGATGACGAACCAGACGCCGAGATTGAAGACGAGATCCTTGAAAAACGGGAGCACGATCGAGGTCGAGATCGGCGCGCGCCCGAGCTGCGTGAGCACGACGCAGGCGACGAGCGCGATCACGCCCTCGGCGATCAGCCGCGTGCGACCGGAGAAGCCCTTATGCGACTGCTTGGTGACCTTCAGGTAGTCGTCATAGAACCCGATCAGACCGAAGCAGAGCGTGACGCCGAGCACGACCCAGACGTAAGGATTGCGCGGGTTGGCCCACAGCAGCGTCGATACGAAGAGCCCGGACAGGATCATTAGGCCGCCCATGGTCGGCGTGCCCTTCTTGGTGACGAGGTGCGACGCCGGGCCGTCCTCGCGGATCGGCTGCCCCTTGCCCTGCTTGAGCCGCAGCGTGTCGATGATCGGCTGCCCGAACAGGAAGACGAAGACGAGCGCCGTCACCACCGCTCCGCCGGTGCGGAAGGTGATGTAGCGAAACACGTTGAAGAAGGAGACCTTGTCCGAAAGCTCGGCCAGCCAATAGAACATTCGTGTCGTCCTCAGCCCACCGCCGGGGCGAGCGCGCCGCGCCTGGGAAACTGGCGCTCCAGCGCCTTGACCAGCGGGCCCATCTTGGAGCCGTTGGAAGCCTTCACCATCAGCGCGTCGCCGGCACGTACCGCGCCAATCACCGCAGGCTCCAGAGCCGCCGCCGTCTCGGCATACCCGCCCCGGCGGTTCGGGGGAAGGGCCTCCCACAGCGCCCGCGACAGCGGGCCGGCGCAATACACAAGATCGATGCTGTTTTCGACCAGCGTTTCGCTGAGTTCCGCATGCAGGCGGGGGCCGAGGTCGCCCAGCTCGAGCATGTCGCCGATGACCGCGATACGGCGGCCCTGCGGCCCGATTTCGGCCTGACCAAGCAGCGCGATCGCCGCTTTCATCGACGCCGGATTGGCATTGTAGCTCTCGTCGATCAGAAGCGCCTCGCCGTTCGGCAAGCCGAGCGGGATGCGGGCGCCGCGGCCGACCGCGGCCTTCAGCCGTCCAAGCGCAAGCGCCGCCACCGCAAGATCGGCATGCGCCAAAGAAGCGGCTGCGAGGACGGCGAGCGAGTTCATGACGATGTGGCGGCCCGGCGCTCCGAGCTTGTAGGCGACCGGCGTGCCGAGAATGACGGCTTCGACGGTCGATGAATCCGCCTGGAGTACGTGGCGCACCAAGCGGGCCTCGGCCTGCGGGTCGGCGCCGAAGGTGACGATGCGCGAGACGTTCGCCGCTCGCGCGGCGGCATCGAGACGTGCGTACTGGTCGTTGTCGCGGTTGATGACCGCCGTACCGCCTGGAACAAGGCCGAGGAAGATCTCGGCCTTGGCGTCGGCGATTTTTTCGACCGAGCCGAAATATTCGAGATGCACGGGTTCGACCGTGGTGACGATGGCGACGTGGGGCATGGCCATCTGCGTCAGCGGCGTGATCTCGCCAGCATGGTTCATGCCGATCTCGAAGACGGCGTATTTCGCGGAGGCCGGGCAGCGGGCGAGCGACAGCGGCACGCCCCAGTGATTGTTGTAGGAGGCGGCCGAAGCGTGTGTCTCGCCGTCGGCGGACAGTGCGAGCCGCAAGGCTTCCTTCGTGGAGGTCTTGCCGACCGAGCCGGTGACCGCGATCACCTGCCCTTTGAAGCGCATGCGCGCCGCGCGGGCGAGATCGCGCAAAGCCTCCAGCACGTCGTCGACGATCAGGAGCGGCGCGTCGGCGGCAAAGCGCGCGCGCTGGCTCCGCGCGACGACGGCGAGCCCCGCGCCTCCCTTGAGCGCATTGTCGACGAAGTCGTGGCCGTCGCGCGCATCGCCCTGGATGGCGAAGAAGGCCTCGCCCCGCGTCAGCGAGCGGCTGTCGATGGAGATGCCAGAGATGCCGTCCGGCAGCGCGCCGGACCGCTCCGCGCGCATGGCGGCGGCCATCGCGTCCACCGTCCAGAGTGCTGTCATGCGTTCGTCCCTCGCAACGCGTCCGCGACCGCCTCGTGGTCGGAGAACGGCAGCACCCGGTCGCCGACGATCTGGCCGGTTTCATGACCTTTGCCGGCGATCAGCAGGACGTCGCCCTTGCGCAGGCTTGCGATGGCGGAGCGAATGGCCTCGGCGCGGTCGCCGATCTCGGTCGCGCCCGTTGCCTCGGTCAGAATTTCAGCGCGGATGGTCGCGGCGTTCTCGCTTCGCGGGTTGTCGTCAGTGATGATGACGCGATCGGCGTTCTCGGCCGCGATGCAGCCCATGATCGGCCGCTTGCCCTTGTCTCGGTCGCCACCGGCGCCGAACACGACGACAAGCTTGCCGGTCGTATAGGGCCGCAGCGCCTCGAGCGCCTTCTGCAAGGCGTCGGGCTTGTGCGCATAGTCGATGAAGATCGGCGCGCCATCGCGCTGGCCTGCAAGTTCGAGGCGACCCTTGGCGCCCTCGAGTTTGTTCAGCGTCGCGAAGACGCGCGCAGGATCGGCGCCGGTGGCGATGCTCAGACCGGCGGCGACCGCGGCATTTTGCACCTGGAATCCGCCGACCAGCGGCAACTTGATTTTATACTCACGGCTCGCATGCGCGAGCGTCACTGCTTGCGCGAAGCCGTCGATGGCGACCGAGACGAGGCGGATGCCTTCGCCCTTTTCGCCGACGGTCATGATCTTGAGGCCGCGCGTCTTCGCCGCCGCAACCACCTGAGCTGCATGGGCATCGTCGACGTCGATCACCGCGGTGCCTGACGCCACGACGAGATCGGTGAACAGGCGCAGCTTGGCGGTGAGATAAGCTTCGATGGTCGGATGATAGTCGAGATGGTCGCGCGACAGATTGGTAAAGGCGCCGGCCGCAATGCGCACACCGTCGAGCCGGTGCTGGTCGAGGCCGTGCGATGACGCCTCAAGCGCGAGATGCGTGACCCCTTCGCTCGCGAGTCGGTCGAGCATGCGGTGCAGTTCGATCGGATCGGGCGTGGTCAGCGAGCCATAGACGTTCGTCTTGTCGGAGACGACGCCGACAGTACCCATGCTCGCGGCGTTGAGCCCGAGCGACGCCCATATCTGGCGCGTGAAGGCGGCGACCGAGGTCTTGCCCGAGGTACCGGTGACGGCCGCGATCGTGCCCGGCTGGCGCGGGAAGAACGCGCCGGCCGCAAGCGCCAGCGCGCGGCGCACGTTCGGCACCACGATCATTGCGACGTCTGCCGGAACGTCTGCGGCGCGCTCGGCCATCACTGCAGTGGCGCCATTGGCGAGCGCCTGCGGCACGAAAGCGAGGCCATCCGCCTTGGTGCCGGGCACGGCGACGAACAACGCGCCACGCGTCACCTTGCGGCTATCGGAGGCGATGCCGGTCAGTCCGACGACCGCAAAGCGCGGGTCGAAGCGGGCACCAGTCAGCGGCAGGTCGGCGAGCTTCATTAAGCGGTTCCGGGCCGATCCGGTCGTCCCCGCAACAGCAGGGATGCGGACAGCTTGGCACTGCAATACTGGATTCCCGCCGCCGCGGGAATGACGACCGCCTTACCGGGCCGTCGCCAGATTGGCCAGTATGAGCTGGTCCGCCTTGGGCAGGTCGAAGCGCGGCTCGATGTCGAGGAGCGGCGCGACGCGGGAGATGACGGCGGCCGCCGTCGGCGCGGCGTTCCAGCCGGCAGTGGCGAATCCGTAGGTCTCCTTCAGCGGCTGCGGCTCGTCGAGCATGATCAGCAGCAGGTACTTCGGCTTGTCCGCCGGGATCACCGCCATGAAGTCGGTGAGCAGCTTGTGCTTGGAGTAGCGGCCGCCGACGACCTTCTCCGCCGTGCCGGTCTTGCCGCCGATATAGTAGCCGGGGACGTTGGCCTTGGTGCCTGTCCCCTTCTCCGCATTAAGCCGCATGAGATAGCGCATCTTCACGCTGGTCTCGGGCTTGAGCACCGTCTTGGCGATCTTCATCGCCTCCTCGGGGCTGCGCTTGAGGAAGGTCGGCGGAATCAAATGGCCGCCATTCATCACCGCGGCGACGCCCATGAGCGCCTGCAACGGCGCGACCGAAAGTCCGTGGCCGAAAGCGATGGTGACCGTGTTGAGTTCACCCCAGCGCTTCGGCACGATCGGCTCGGCGCTTTCCGGCAGTTCGGTCCGCAGCCGGTCGAGCTGGCCCATCTTCTTCAGAAATGCCTTGTGGTACTCAGGCCCGAGCGACAGCGCGATGCGCGCGGCGCCGATGTTCGACGAATAGGTGAAAATCTCCGGCACACTCAGCATGCGCGGCAGCGGATGGTCGTCGTGGATGGTGAAGCGGCCATAACGCAAGGTCTGGTGGCCGTCGAATTGTGAATTGAGCGTAACCTTGCCGGAGTCGAGCGCCATCGCCAACGTGAAGATCTTGAAAGTCGACCCCATCTCGAACACGCCGGTCGTCAGGCGGTTGATCCTGGTCGGGTCGTTCGCTTCCTTCGGATTGTTCGGGTCGAAGTCGGGCTCCGACACCATCGAGACGATTTCGCCGGTGTTGACGTTGAGGATGAGACCGGCTGCGGCTTTGGCGCTGAACTTCTCGCGCGCCTTGACGAGTTCGTCGCGCAGCGCAAACTGCACTGGCAGATCGACGGCCAGGTCGATCGGGCGCATCAAGCGGTCGCTGGCGAGACCGGCCATGTGCAGCGCGGCGAGCCCCTGCCCGTCGAGCCACTTCTCCATGCCGGCGATGCCCTGGTTGTCGATATTCACGAGGCCGATCTCGTGCGACACCGTCGGGCCGTTCGGATAGACGCGCTTGTTCTCGGTGAGGAAGCCGATGCCGGGAATGCCGAGGCGGTGCACTTCCTGCTGCTGCTTCGGCGTGATCTCGCGCTTGAGCCAGACGAAGCCGCGCTTGGAGGACAGGCGCTCGCGCAGCTCCTTGGCGTCCAGGTCCGGCAAGGTCGCGGTCAGAAGCTCGACCGCCTCATCCACGTCGATGAGCTTGCGCGGCTCGGCGAACAGCGAGGGCGACTTGACGTCGGTGGCCAAGATCTCGCCGTGCCGGTCGACGATGTCGGGGCGCGCCGTCGCGACCGCGTCCTGGCCGATCGTGCGGCGGCCGCCCTGCCCTTCGCCCATATAGGCGAACAGCACGAGCTTGGCGCCGATGACGCAATAGACGCCGGCGAACAGTACGATGGCGAGGCCGAGGCGAGCCTTGGCCTTGACGTTGCGGTCGACGTCCTTGCCGTAGAGCAGCGAGCGGACGAGACGCTGCCAGCGCGTTTCGGAGTTGTGCGGCGATACTGTCATGTGTTCACCGCTTCGCTGGCGCCGGAATGCTGCCGGTCGTCTCCGGCGGATGCTCGAGCATGGCGCCGATGGCGTCGCCACCTTGCGGCGGCGCCTCCGGCGGACGCGGCGGCAATTTGTCGAGAGAGTCGAACTGCGTCGACTTGATCGGCGCCAATTTGAGGTGGCGCTCGGCAAGACCCTGGATACGCGAGGGCGTCTCGAGCCGGGCCCACTCGGCGCGCAGCGACGCGATGGCGTTGCGCTCCTTCCGGATCTCGCCATGCAGCTTGGCGACGCGTTCGGCCTGCAAGGTCGAATCGAACTTGATCTTGTAGACGTAGGTCGCCGCGGCGATCAGAGCGCAGATGACGAGGATGTTGAGAAGACGCATGTCAGCGTCCCCTCAGGACGTCATCGAGCGACGGCAGGCGCGGCAGGAACTCGGACGCCTCGCCGCGATGCGCGGGCGCATCGGTGCGTTCGCCGGCGCGCAATTTGGCGGAGCGGGCGCGGGGATTGCGCGCGATTTCGGCCTCGTCGGCGACGATCGGCTTCTTCGTCAGCACCGTGAAGCTCGGCGCCGCGCGCCTGACTTCCGGCGCGTGGCGCGAACCGCCGCGCGTTTCGCTCCGCGCGGCGAGGAACGACTTGACGATGCGGTCTTCGAGCGAATGGAACGAGACGACGGCGAGCCGTCCGCCTGGCTTGAGCACATGCTC
>DASTGR010000106.1:0-9143 GCA_035718885.1 Pseudolabrys sp.
AGCGGCTGCGCGTTCTGGTCGCCTTGCTCCGGCTGCTGGCCGGTCAGCTCGCGGCCCTTGGTCTTGGCCCAATCGACCGGGCTTTCCGCCTTGGCTTTGGCGTCGGCCGGAAACTTGCGCGGCACCACGGCGATGATCTTCTTGGTCATAGGGTCGAGCACGAGGATGTCGCTCGCCGTCTTGGCGTAGCCGTACTCCTTGAGCGACGGTTCGCGCCGGATCAGGTCCTGCGGCATGACGTCGACCTTCATGATCTTCGGCAGCGCGTCGCCGACCTTCGGCTGGAAGCCATCCGGCGTCTTCTGCTGCGTGTGCTCGGCGACGAGGCCGTCGCGGATCGCGTTCTTCTGCTGGTCGCTGACCTGAAGCGGCGCCCGCTTGGCGGTCGCCAGCTCGTGCGGCTGCACGGTCTTGTCACTGCGCACATTGTCCTGGGCGAAGGCGGGTGAGAGCGCCGGGGTGCTCAGAAGCGCGAGCGCCGCCGCGCCGGACAGAATGAGGGTTCGCATGGGGTTCTCCATCATCGCCGGAACAACCCGGTACTCCGCGACGGGTTCCCGCGGCGGAACGTCAAAAACGGCCGAGCCCGGCGGCCCGGCCGTTTCATCAATTCCGATCGAAGCGCGATGCAATCAAATCGACTCGCCCTGCCCTTCGACGATCGCGTACTGCGTCATCGCCGGCACGCTCTGCCAGCCATCGCCGTTGAAGCCGGCGACGACGTTGATCTCGACGATCTGCATCAGCTTGTCGTGCACGGGCTTCGCCTGCACCGTCTTCTCCGGCACGAAGGCGATCGCCGCGAGCCCGCAGGCGCGCGGATCGTGCGCCTGATCGTTGATCGCGGCGACGGCGTCCTTGGCCTCGGTGCCCTTGGCGCGCAACTCGACGAACTGCTCGGCCTGCGCCGAGGTGTTGCAGATGAGGCCGACGCCGACCGAGGTCGTCTTCTGGTCGACCCTGAATTCGCCGGCCTGCGCCGCGCCGGCGGCGAGCGTGAGCGCCGCCGCGGCGGCAAAGGTGAGCGTGGTGATGCGCATTTTGGGTGGCCTCCTCGGCCGTCGAGTTCCGCGTTGCTTTGCCAATTCAACGCGCGGCCAAGGCCGGCGTGCCGCCTGCACGCAATCGTGAAGCGCGCGCGAGCGGCGCCGGCAGGGACGAATGTGATGGAAGACCGTGGAACGGAATGCGCCGGAGCGAAAAGCGGCCGGCGCCGCGACGGGGCTGCCGGCCGCTCTCCGAACCATCGCGCTCTCAGGAGGCATCGCGCGACGGCCGTGCTCGGGAATGTGTCGCCGTGCTGCCGCGTTTCAAGCGGCGAAGGGCAAAATTGCGCTTGAACTTTCGTCACATGGCGCATCGTGCGCGCCGCTGCGTCAACGGGCCGCCGCGGACACCGGTTTCATGCATCCGTGCCGGCGGCCTTTGCGGGTCGCGACGACGCCCGGCCTCCAAATTGCCAGGAACGCCGCGAATCTGCTTCAAGTCGAACGGGGGACGCGACCGCCGGATCGCCGGCGCTGTTTCCGGAACATCGTCCATGACACCGAGCCGCCTCATCGTCTGCCTCGCCGTGCTCGGCAGCGGACTTGCGCTGGCCGCCTGCGAAACCACGGGGCCCGGCGCGCCCGCAGTGGCCGCGGCGCCCAAGCAGCCGATGACGCATTCGGAGGCCGCCATGGAGTGCTGGATGGGCACCGAAAAGTCCGACGGGCGCATGAACCTCGACAAGCGCGCCGACATCGTCGATCGCTGCATCGAGCAGAAGATGAAGGGTGCGCCGCCGAACCGTTGATCCGCGCATTTGGCCGCTTGCCGGCCGCGCGCAGCCGTATCACCATGCGGCACCGTCTACCGTTTAACCGCGACCTCAGGAGATCGTCATGGCGAAAGGTCAGATGCGCGTTCCGAAGGAAAAGAAGAAGCCGAAGGCCGACAAGGACAAGCCCAAGCAGCTCTCCGCCTACAAGCAGGCGCAGCTCTCCGGCAGTTCGTCGTCCAGCGCGCCGGGCGCCAAAAAAGGCTGAGCCGCTACTTCTGGATCTTGCCGCCGGTCGTCCGTCCGTGGTCCGGCAGGGCCGCGGCGGCTTGGCTCATCTCGGCGCAGGTCAGAAGCTCGACGTAGCTCGCCGGCCCGCCTGTGGTCGACAGCCGCGTGCAATGGCGCTGCTGCTCCGGCGTGAAGTTCGCCCATTCCTGCTGAAGCTTGGTCTTCGCCGCCTTCTCGTCGGCGAGGCAGGCGTTCTCGTTGCGCTGAGGCATGGTCGCGGCGCTGACCGCCGCGCGGCAGCCGGGACCCGGATCGAATTCGGGCACCTTGTCCGCGACCATGACGAGCTGTGTGCTCAGCGCCAGCATCGGCAGCAGCGCAGGCATGTCGTCGCCTCCATGGTCACCCGGCGGCGGAACAACGCGCGCCGCGCCGTTCCGTTGCAGAACCCTAGCACGATGCGGCTCATTCGCGCGGCGGGCGGTCCACATCTTTGCCAACTTCGCCCGGCATCCTGTCCGCGGGTAAGGGGAGGAGCCGCTTGATCCGCATTGCCACGCTGGCCGCCGTTCTGTTCGCGGCGGCGCCTCTCATGGCCCCGGCATTCGCGCAGGACCGGCCCCAGCAGGACCCAGCCGCGCAGGCGGACGAGGCCACCGCCCCGGATATGGCCCCGCTCTCTCCGGAAGAGAGCGCCGCGCTCGCGGCGGCCCTCCAGGACGACCCGACCGCTGCGCCGCGTGCGGCAAAGCCTCTGAAGATTCCCGGCCAATCGCAGCCGAACCACTTCGCCGTGACGCGCAATGCGCAGCCCTACGGCGCCGAGACCTACAGCTTCAAGCGCGCGCTGCCCGCGCTGAACGCCAAGGTTGGCGCCGATCTCGGCACCGGCGCCGCCCCCACTCCCTATTACGAGCCCGACCGGCCGATCGCCGCCGCCGGCGGCAATACCGGCGCGGCCTGGGCCTCCGTCGATGTCACCAGCGCGGCAAGCGTCGACGCGCGCGTCGACCCGACCGCCGACCAGGGCCGGCTCGCCACGACGCTGAAGCACTCGGTACCGTTCGGCCGCAACTATTCGCTAACCGTACAGAACAGTAGCGGCGTGACGAACAGCATGGGCGCTCCGGCCGGAGCGCCCGCCGGGCTGCCGATGATGACGCTGCCGCAGTCAACAAATACCGGCGCGGCGCAAACATGGGACGACCAGCCCTCGGTGAAATTGGGCGTTCTGTCGACCGGGACGTCGTTGTCGGCGGGACTTGCGCGCACCAGCACGGATCCGGTGCTCCATAATCGCATCGCGGCCGAGCAGAAGCTGTACGGGCCTCTGCATCTGAGCACCGCTGTCACCGACGTCGGCGAAGCCACCGAGAACAAGAGCATCGGCGCGACGATCAAATTCGGCTGGTGAGTTCCCGGGCGCGCCTTGATTGAGCCGTGGCCACGGCGCACCGGCGCCGCACTCGCATGCGGCAATCGCATCATTCGTGAATCACGCGCGTTTGTCGCGTTCACTCAGGAGCAAGAGCATGATGGCGATGAAACCCGAGCGCACCGGAGGACCGGACGCTGCGCCCGAAGCGCAGGGGCCCGACAAGCCGGTGCCCGCGTCCGAGCGCCGCCCGGTCGAGAAGCTCGGCGCGATCAGCGACGCGGCCGCGAACGCGTTCGAAGGCGAGATCCGCGAATTCGTGCGCCGTGACGTCGCGGCCGCGCCGAGACGTCCGCGTGAGGAGGCGCCGGCATCTGACGCGCCGCCGCCGATCGCCGACAACCTCAACGGTCTCATCCGCCGCGTCTCCGGCGCGTCGATGGAGGAGATCGACCGGACCATCGCGGAATTGCAGTCGGTGCGCGAGATGCTGCGCCGTGAAGGCGAGCGTGTCAGCCGCGAAGTCGCCGGTTATGCGAGCCTGAGCCACGCCGCAATGACGGCGATGAAGGTGATCGGCGAGAGCGTCCAGCAATGGAAGAGCGCGCCGCGCAACGATCAGCGGCCGCCGGTCTGAGTTGGGGAATTGCAAAAAGCCGCCATCGCCTTCGGGCGGTGGCGGACGCGTCAGGAACGATCTGCCGCCAGCGCGCTCAAGGTTTGGATCCGCGGCGCATCGATGATGCGGATGGCCTGGAGCCCGTAAGTGTTGCCGCTGACCTCGGTGCCGGCCTGCAACGTCGAGCGGACGGCGTAGCCGCCCATCGCGATCACGAACACGGTCGCCGCACACAGCAGCCAGCCGATCATGTTGAGTGCAGTCTTGTCCGCCATCGCCCGCTCCCAGCCAATCCTGTCGTTCCGTTCAGCTTCCGCACTAACGCGGTCCGGGCCGTCCCGTTCCGGTGGCCTGCCCGCGACCGCCTGTTCCTTAGTCGCAGGAGACCGAAAACGGGTTCAAAAGCCCGTGGGGGCGCCGTTACTGGGTGTGCGGCGGGTGACCCTGGAGTTTCAGCTTGGCCTGAAGCGTCGCGATGCGGCGGGCGGCTTCGGCCTGCGTCAGGTGCTCGCCGAAGGCCTCTAAATCGCGGGCGTCGTGCGCGAGCCGGCGCAGCAGCGCCGCCTGCTCGGACGTCATGGGATCGCCGGCTCCGGTGGTGAGGACCGGTTCGGGCCGTCTGTCAGGAGGATTCGTCATGCCGGCTTAAATCGCGCCGGCGCGCCCCGGTTCCAGCCTCGCGCCTTTTCGCGTGCGCCGCGAGTCGCAGCCTGATACCCACGAAGGCGAACTGATTCGCGAGAAGGCCACGCGATGATTCTCGAATCCGTGTTCGGATTGTCGCTTGTGTTGAACGTCTCCCTCGAAAGCAAAGTCCCCGCCGCCGGCAGAGGCATCGCGTGGAGCCAGCCCTCGGTCATCGAGCGGCAGGCCGAGCTGCTGCCGGCGATCGCGCGGGCCACCGATTGCATCCTGCGGCGCATCGCCGACGATCCGCGCTACCGCGCCGATCTGCGCCCGGGGGAGATCAACGATCTCATCGCCGATTCATTGCGCGGCTGCGCGCGGCCGCTGCGGACGCTGATCGGCACCTATGACCGCATGTATGGGCCGGGGTCCGGGGAAGCCTTCCTGCTCGGACCATTCCTCGACGTGCTGCCCTCGGCGGTGGTGCACCAGGTGAAGGCGAGAACCCGGTCGCAATGATCAGGCGGGCTCGACGGCGAGCGCCGGCCGCAGCATCAAGGTGAGCGGCAGCGTCACGAGCACGATGGCGGCGACCGCCATCAGCGCCGACGGCACGCCGACGGCGTCGCCGAGCAATCCGTACAGAGCCGGCGACACCGCGCCGGCGCCGATCGTGCCGGTGTAGAAGACGCCGAAGGCGCGCATGCGCTTCTCCGGCGCGACCAGATCCGGCACCGATCCGTACAGCACCGACGAGGTGCCGTTGAGCGCCACGCCGACGACCGGCAAGAGCACCATCGCGCCCTCGAGCGGCAGCGGCAGCAGCGCGACGATACCGAGCGCCGTCACCGTCTCGGTCAGCCACACCGTTGCGATCGTGCCGATGCGCGCGCCGATGAAGGCGCAGACGAGCTTGCCGGCGGCGCCGCCGGCGAACACCAATGTCAGCGACAGGCCAATGGTCTGCACGCTCGCGCCCTTGGCGGTGAGCACGAAGGGCAGGAAGGTGAGGAAAGCCATGCGCGTCGCGCTGTCGATGATGCCGACCGACAGGAGCAGCGGGAAACCCAGCGCGTGCAGGCGGCCGCCCGGCCGCGCGGCGCGGTTCTCGTTCTTCGCCGCAGGCGCGGCTTCGCGCAGGCGCGGCATCAGGACGAAGATCGCGACCGCCCCGATCAGGCCGAGGCCGCCGAGCACGATCAGCGCCTGCCGCCACGGCAGGATCAGCAGCAGCAGCGAGGCCAGCGCCGGCACGGTCATCTTGCCGATGTCGCCGGCGAAATTGTAGGTGCCGAGCGCCGTGCGCGAGCGCGCGCCGGCATAGGCCTGCGCGATCAGCGACGAGCCGAGCGGATGCTGCGTCGAGGCGCCCAGGCCGCCGACGAACAGCGCCGCGACCAGCGTCATAACGCCGGTGCTGAAGCCGCCGAGCACGTAACCCGTGCCGGCGAGCGCGGTGCCGAGCGCGAGCACCATCGGCGCGCCGATGCGCTCCGCGAGGAAGCCGGACGGCACCTGGAAGCCGGCGAGCGTGCCGGAGAACACCGTCTTCATCAGGCCGAGCGCCGCGAAGCCCAGGCCGAACTCGCCCTGCCAGATCGGCAGCATCACGTAGATGAGATCGGTGTAGCCGTCGTGCAGCGCATGCGCGCCGCAGGCGACCGCCATTGCGCGCCGTTCCTGGTCGCGTTCGCTCATCGGCGGCCTCCGCGCCGCTCGACCAGCGCCGTGGTGAGGAACGAGATCACCGGCTCGCCCTTCTGGTTCGTGCCGGTGGTGCGGGTCGTCATCAGGCCGAAACCGGGATGGCTGTCCGAGGCGCGCGCGTCGGCGACCTCGATTCGATATTCGATCGTGTCACCCACATAGACCGGCCGCAACCATTTCAAATCGCGCATGTCGAGAGCGGGGCCGGCCTGCGCCACGCGCTCGCCGCGCCCGCGCATCAATTCGGCCAGCCCGCGCCGGTGCTCGACCACGAACCGCATCGACACGATCGCCGTCTGCCAGCCCGAGGCGCACAGCGCGCCGAAGTGCGAGGCTTCCGCCGCCGACTCGTCGAGATGGAACAGCTGCGGGTCGTAACGACTGGCGAAGCTCTTGATGTTCTCGGCGGTGAAGGTGTGCCGGCCGACGATCGTGCTGTCACCGACGACGATGTCCTCGAAGAAGATCATGAGCGACCTTCCGGATCGCGGCGCCCGAGCATCATCGTCGAAGTCAGGGTGGTGATGACGGTGTCGGTCTCGTCGATGAGATCGTAGCGGATCCGCGTCAGGCCCATCTCGGGCCGGCTCTTCGACGAACGCGTCTCGAGCACCGTCGTACGCAGGCGCACCTGCGTGCCGGGCCGCAGCGGCACGAGCCACCGCACCTCCTCGACGCCGGGCGCGCCCATCGACGTGGAATTGAGCAGGAAGCCGTCGGCCATCATGCGCATCATCAGTGCGCAGGAATGCCAGCCCGAGCCGGCAAGGCCACCGTGCAGGGTCGCGGCGGCGGCAGCCTCATCGAGATGCGCCGGCTGCGGGTCGAATTCGGCGGCGAAGGCGACGATCTCCTCGCGCGTCACGAGGCGCGGCCCGTACACCGCAACGTCGCCGATCGTGAAGTCTTCCCAGTGAAGCTTGGCCATGGCCGCACCTTAGCAGCCGGAGCAATGCTCAGGTCGCAAAGCGGTAATGCATGATGTCGCCGTCCTGGACGACATACTCTTTGCCCTCGAGGCGCATTTTGCCCGCTTCGCGCGCGCCCGCCTCGCCGCCCGTGGCGATGTAGTCGCCATAGGAGATGGTCTCGGCGCGGATGAAGCCCTTCTCGAAGTCGGTATGGATCACGCCGGCCGCGCCGGGCGCCTTGGTGCCGGCCGTGATGGTCCAGGCGCGCGTCTCTTTCGGGCCGACCGTGAAATAGGTGACGAGGTGCAGAAGCGCGTAGCCGGCGCGCACCAGCCGGTCGAGCCCGGTCTCCTTGAGACCGACGGCTTCGAGATAGTCGGCGCGCTCTTCCGGCGGCAGCGTCGCGATCTCGGATTCGATCTTGGCCGAGATCACCACCGCGACCGCGCCCTCTTCCTTCGCCCGCGCCTCGACCTTAGCCGAGAACGCATTGCCGGTCGCGGCCGAGCCTTCCTCGACGTTGCAGGCGTAGAGCACCGGCGCCGAGGTCAGGAGGCCGAGCGAATGAAACAGCTTCTCCTCCTCGGGCTTGCGCTCGACGAAGCGGGCCGGCTTGCCGTCCTGCAAAAGCTTGAGCGAACGCTTGACGAGGTCGAGCGTCTCCTTGGCTTCCTTGTCGTTGCCCTTGGCCTTCTTCTCGAGCGCGTCGACACGCTTCTCCAGGCTTTCGAGATCGGCGAGCATCAATTCGGTCTCGATGGTGTCGATGTCGGCGATGGGGTCGATCTTGCCCTCGACATGCGTGATGTCGGTGTCCTCGAAGCAGCGCACGACGTGCACGATAGCGTCGACCTCGCGGATGGTGGCGAGGAACTTGTTGCCGAGGCCTTCGCCCTTCGATGCGCCTTTCACCAGACCGGCGATGTCGACGAAGGTGATGCGCGTCGGGATGATCTGCTCCGACTTCGCCAGCGCGCACAGCTTTTCCAGCCGCTCATCGGGCACCGCGATCTCGCCGACATTCGGCTCGATCGTGCAGAACGGATAGTTCGCCGCCTGCGCCGCAGCGGTCTGCGTCAGCGCGTTGAAGAGCGTGGACTTGCCGACGTTCGGCAGTCCGACGATGCCGCATTTGAAACCCATGAGACCAATCTTCCGTCAATCGTTCAATCGGCGTCCTTGCCGTCGCCGAAACCTTTCGCGTCCAGACCGAGGTGCACCTTGTTCTGGAAGCTCGAATCCTTGCCCTCGACCAGGAGCCCGGCATTGTCGGCCATGAGGTCGCACAGTGCCTCGACCCAGGGGCGTTCACTCTTGGCGAAATCGGACAGCACGTGCGTCGGCACCATCTCCTTGATCGGCGGCTTGCCGACGCCGATGCGCACGCGCTTGTAGTCGTTGCCGACATGCGCGGTGATCGAGCGCAAACCGTTATGGCCGGCGACGCCGCCGCCGACCTTCACCCGCACCTTGGCCGGCGCGAGATCGACCTCGTCATGGAAAACGACGATGTCGGGAAGCGCGATCTTGTAGAAGCGCGCAGCCTCCGCGACCGCCCGGCCGGACTCGTTCATGAACGTGCCCGGCAAGAGGAGCAGCACGCGCTCGCGCGCGATCTCGCCTTCGGTCGCGACGCCCTGGTACTTGCGGCGGAACGGGCCGAAACGATGCGCCTTGGCGATCGCCTCGACGGCCATGAAGCCGACATTGTGGCGATTGCCGGCGTACTTCGCACCGGGATTGCCGAGGCCGACGAAGAGCAGCATGGCGTCAACGGCGCGAACGCCGCCCTACGTCGATCTCGAGAGAGAAGAAGGCGCTTGCGCGCCTTCTCACTTCTTGTCGGACTTGGCCGGTGCTGCGCCCGCGGCCGGAGCGGCAGCGCCCGCGGCCGGAGCGGCGGCACCTGCGGCC
>DASTGR010000107.1:0-3186 GCA_035718885.1 Pseudolabrys sp.
CAAGCGAATGTCGGCAAGCCCTTCGCCATCGTGCTGGACAATGAGGTGATCTCGGCGCCGGTGATCCGCGAACCGATTCTCGGCGGCTCGGGGCAGATCTCCGGCAGTTTCACGGTGCAGAGCGCGAACGATCTCGCGATCCTGCTGCGCGCCGGCGCGCTGCCCGCGCCGCTCACGATCATCGAAGAGCGCACCGTCGGTCCCGGTCTCGGCGCCGACTCGATCGCCGCCGGCAAGATGTCCGCTTACGTTGGCGCGGCCATGGTCGTGCTGTTCATGCTCTTGACCTACGGCCTGTTCGGCCTGTTCGCCAACATCGCCGTTGCGATCAACGTCGCGATGATCTTCGGAGTCTTGTCGATGCTGGATGCGACGCTGACGCTGCCCGGCATCGCCGGTATCGTGCTCACCGTCGGCATCGCGGTCGATTCCAACGTGCTGATCTACGAGCGCATCCGCGAGGAGGTGAGGGGCGGGCGGTCGCCGATCAACGCGATCGACGCCGGGTTCTCGCGCGCGCTGGCGACCATTCTCGACTCCAACATCACCACCTTCATCGCCGCCGCGGTGCTGTTCTACATCGGCACCGGCCCGGTGCGCGGCTTCGCCGTGACGCTCGGCGTCGGCATTCTCACCACGGTGTTCACCGCCTTCACCATGACGCGACTCATCGTCGCCTACTGGGTGCGGTGGCGTCGTCCCCAACGCGTCCCGATTTGAGGGGCGCGCGCATGATCCCGAAAAGTGGATACCGGTTTTCGGATAAGATCATGCGCCAGGAAAATTGATCATGCGTCTGCTTCGCATCGTTCCGGACGATACCAAATTCGACTTCATGCGCTTCCGGCGCATCAGCTTCCCGCTATCCGCGGCCATGTCGATCCTGGCGATCACGCTCTATTTCTTCCACGGCCTGAACTTCGGCATCGATTTCAAGGGCGGCCTGCTGATCGAGGTGAAGACCATCAGCGGCCAGGCGGCCGATCTTGCGCAAATGCGCTCGACGCTGGGGGGGCTCGGGCTTGGCGAAGTGCAGTTGCAGCAGTTCGGCACGCCGGACGACGTGCTCATTCGCGTTGGCGAGCAGCCGGGCGGCGACGAGGCGCAGCAGGCGGCCGTCGCCAAGGTGCGCGGCGCGCTCGGCACGAATCTGAACTATCAGCGCGTCGAGGTGGTCGGCCCGCGCGTCTCGGGCGAGTTGCTGTCCTACGGCGTTATCGGCCTGATGCTCGCGATCTTCTGTATCCTGATCTATTTGTGGTTCAGGTTCGAATGGCAGTTCGCGCTCGGCGCCATGATCGCCAACGTGCACGACATCGTGCTCACGATCGGCTTCATGTCGATCACGCGCATCGACTTCGACCTGACGTCGATCGCCGCTTTGCTGACGATCCTCGGTTATTCGCTCAACGACACGGTCGTCATCTATGACCGTATCCGCGAGATGCTGCGGCGCTACAAGAAGTTGCCGATGCCGGAGCTTCTGAACGCCTCGGTGAACCAGACGCTGTCGCGCTCGGTGATCACGCACTTGACCGTGTCGCTGGCGTTGCTCGCGCTGCTGCTGTTCGGCGGTCAGGCGATCCACTCCTTCACCGCGACCATGATGTTCGGCGTCGTGCTGGTCGGCACCTATACGTCGGTGTTCATTGCCTCGCCGATCCTGATCTATCTCGGCGTCGGTCGCGGCGGCGATGCGCTGACCCGCGCCGAGGCCAAGGACGGCGAGAAGCCCTGATGGACATCGGCGGCCGGCACCTGCCGCAGCCGGCGCCGGTCGAGGCCTATGGCAATGGCGGCTTCCGCTTCGGCGGCATGTCGCATCGCGGCTCGCTACTCTGCTTTCCCGACGGCATCTGGGCCTGGCCGGTGACGAGTGTCGATGAATTGACGCTGTCTGCGCTTGAGCCAGCCTTTACGCGCGCCGACGCGCTCGACTTTTTCCTGATCGGCGGCGGCCGCGACCCCTTCGTCCTGCCGGAACGCCTGCGACAACGCTTCCACGACGTCTCGCTCTCTGTCGATGCCATGCCGACCGGCGCCGCCGTGCGCACTTGGAACGTGCTGCTCGCCGAGCGCCGCCGCGTCGGCGCGGCGCTGATCGCGGTGCCATGAGCAATGCAGACCATTGCGCGGCGCTCGTGCGCGAGCATGACCGCGACCGCTATATCGCGGCTCTTTTCGCGCCCGCGGACAGGCGCGACGCGCTGTTGGTGCTTTATGCGTTTGCGATCGAGATTGGCCGCGTGCGCGACGTCGCGCGAGAGCCGATGCCCGGTGAGATCCGCCTGCAATGGTGGCGCGAGGTTCTTGAGGACAAACGCGACGGCGAGGCGGCGGCGCATCCCGTGGCGGCGGCGCTGCATGAGACCATCACGGCGCACGGCCTCGACGCCTCGCGGCTGATCGCCTTCATTGATGCGCACACGTTCGATCTTTACGACGAGCCGTTCAAGACGCTCGACGATCTCGACAATCACGCAGTGCTGACCGAAGGTCTCTTGCTGGCGGCGGCCGCGAAGGTGCTCGGCCATGACGGCTTCGCCGTCGATGTCGCGACGCGCCATGCCGGCATCGCGCTGACGGTGTTGACGCTCGCGTTGGGGCTGCCGAAGCACGCCGCGCGCCATCAACTCTACATCCCGCTCGAAGTGCTCGCGCGGCACAAGGCCGACACCGAGGCGATCTTCGCCCGTCAGGACAGCAAGGAGTTGCGCGCCGCGCTCGCCGAGTTGCGCCGTCATGCGCGGCGGCAATTGTCGGCTGCGGCGATGGAGGCGGGCGAGGTACCGGCGGGGATCATGCCGGTGCTGTTGCCGCTGGCGCTTGTCTCGCCGACGTTCCGGCGCATGGACCGTCGCGGGTACGAACCTTTTGCGCCCGAGCCCTTGTCGCGCCTGCGGAGCCAATGGCTGCTGTGGCGCGCGGCGCGCGATCCGCGACGGATTTTCGCATCCTGACCGTCGTCACCGGGCATAGCCGTTCGAAGAACGGCGTTTCTTCGAAACGCCTATGTCCCGGTGACCCCGCTTATGAAGGCACAGTATTGCCCTCATAAGCGAGATGGCCGGGACAAGCCCGGCCATGACAACAAACTATGCGCTACTCCGCCGCCTGCGCTTGCGCGCCGCGCCAGGCGTCGAGATCGGCAAGCGCGCGCCGCGTGATCGCGCTCTTCTTCGCCAG
>DASTGR010000108.1:0-22283 GCA_035718885.1 Pseudolabrys sp.
CGGACGCACGCGCAGCCGGTCGCCCACTCCGACGCGATCGAGCGCGATCTCCTCGTCGCTGCCGTCGTCCTTGACGCGGCGCGCAACGGCAGGGGCGAGCTTCAGGAGGGCGCGGATGGCGCCCGAGGTCGCCTCGCGCGCGCGCAGTTCGAGCAACTGGCCCATCAGGACCAGCACGGTGATCACCGCCGCGCTCTCGAAATAGACCGCCGGCGCGCCGCCGTGTCCGCGGAAGGCTTGCGGAAAGACGCCGGGCGCGAAGGTAGCAACGACGCTGTACACGTAGGCGACGCCGGTGCCGATCGCGATCAGCGTGAACATGTTGAGGTTGCGCGTGACGAGGGACTGCCAGCCGCGCTCGAAGAACGGCCAGCCGGCCCACAGCACGACCGGCGTCGAGAAGGCGAACTGGATGTAATTGGACAGCGTGGGATCGACCCAGCCGTGCGCGCCGGCGACGTGCGCGCCCATCTCCAGCACAAACACCGGCACCGTCAGCGTAAGGCCGATCCAGAAGCGGCGCGTGAAGTCGACGAGCTCGGGATTCGGCCCGGTGTCGGCCGAGGGCATTTCGGGTTCGAGCGCCATGCCGCAGATCGGGCAGGAGCCGGGGCCTTCCTGCCGGATCTCCGGATGCATCGGGCAGGTGTAGATCGCGCCTTCGACGACCGGCTCGGGTTCGCGATCGCCGAGGTACTTCTCCGGATTGGCGATGAACTTCGTGCGGCAACCGGTCGAGCAGAAATAATAGGGGTGGCCCTTGTGGTCGGCGCGGTGCTTGGCCGTGTGCGGATCGACCGTCATGCCGCATACCGGATCGATGACGCCGCCCTCGGTCGGCGCACCAAGGGCGTGATGGTGCTCGTCATGGCCGTGATCGTGGTGCGCGTCGCTCATAGCGAAATCCGAACCTTGCAACAGATACCCTAGGGGGGTATATAGACGGCATGGCTAAGGACAGCAAGAGCGCCAATCTCAAGCGGCTGAGCCGCATCGAAGGTCAGGTGCGCGGACTCGCGCGCATGGTCGAGGACGACCGCTACTGCATCGACATCGTCACGCAGATCGGCGCGGTGCGCGCCGCGCTGCGCCGGGTCGAGGAGGAGATCCTGCGCGAGCACGTCGCGCATTGCGTGGAGCACGCGATCTCGTCCGGCGACAAGGCCGACCAGCGGCGCAAGGTCGCCGAGCTGATGGACGTGATGGGCCGCGCCGGCCGCTAGCGCGTCGAGCAGCCGACCATCGTATAGGCCGGGCAATAGCCGAAGATCGCGGTGAGAATTGGCACGACGCCGATCCAGCCGACCCAGCTCCAACTCGTGCCCGGGGCGATAATTCCGATCGCGAAGGCGATCAGCGCGATGCCGACGACGATGCGCGCGATGCGGTCGAAAATCCCGACATTGGCCTTCATGGCGGACGCTCCATGCGAATGCGTGAAGCGAAACCTAGCCGGGTCCGCCGTCCGAAGCGTTGATGTGGGTCAAGCGTCCGGAGTTGAACTCAGCCGAGGCCTATCATCTTCAGCGCCACTCGACCGTTCGCGCCGTACGGATTGCCGAGCGACTCGCACATCTCGAAATGATTGTGATCGGGCACCGAAACGTATTCCAAGGGTTTGCCGGCGGCCTTCATCTTGGCGGCGAAGTCGCGGCTCTGGCGCTGGAATTCCGGCGTCTCGTTGGTCCCTGTCGTCAACACCATCGGCGCGTTGATCCGGTCCATGTGCCGCTCGGCGCTCATCGCGTCTTCCATGGCGTCGGTGAACTTGATGTACGACGAGCGCTTGGACAGCCGCACTGGCTTCATGTCGAACATGCCGCTCATGCAGTGCCAGCCGCGCACGGGGCTCGCCGGCAGGCCGAGCGCCGTCCAGTCCGTGGCTGCCGCGACGCCGCAGAGATGGCCGCCGGAGGAGTGGCCGCCGACATAGAGCTTCTGGCGGTCGCCGCCGAACTCGCCGGCATTCTTGTAGACCCAGGCGATGGCGCGCCGCACCTGATCGGCCATGACGCCGAGATCGCCGCCGGCCTGCTTCACCGACACAAAGTCGAGGGGAACGTAATGCGCCCCGGCGTGGACGAACATCTCGGCCGGATAGGCGTAGTTGGAGGCGGCGCCGCCGAGCCACGCGCCACCATGGATGAAGACGTAGATCGGCGCGTTCGATTGCTTGGCGCGGTAAATGTCGAGCTTCTCGGACTCCGTCGGCCCATAAGCGACGCGCTGCGGCGCGCCGAGGCGGGCGCGCGTCGCGGCGCTCGTCGAAGCGTAACGCTTGATGATCTGGCCCAGAAGCGGGGCGTATTCCGACTGGTCGTAGGCGGCGTCGAGCTCGACCTGATCGAGGCCCATCCAGACGGCAGGGCCTCTGTCGTGCGCCGGCGGGCCAATATGGCATTCGGCGGACAGAGCGGGTGTGGCGATCAGCGCGGCGCCGCCGGCAAGGGCTGCGCGGCGCGACAATCCGGACTTAAGTCGAGCGGTCGATGTCATTGCGCTTCCCCGTACGGTTTTGACGAACAAGACAAGCTGCGACGTCAGCCGAACCGTTCCCGCGCCAGCTTCGCGCCGGCGCCGAGCGCGGCGAGTTTCGCCTCGGCGATATCGCGGCGCATCGGCGCCATGCCGCAATTCGTAGAGGCGACGATCTTCTCCTTGGGCACGAACTGCATGATGTCCTTGATGACCCCGGCGATCTCCTCCGGCGTCTCGACCCTGTCGGTGGCGACGTCGATGACGCCGGCGAGCACATCCTTGCCCTCTAGCAGCGCGAGCAACTTCATCGGCACGTGCGAATGGATGACCTCGACCGAGACCTGGCCGATGCGGCTCCTGGCGAGCGCCGGAAAAATCTTCTCGTACTGGCGCCACTCCTCGCCGAGCGCGTTCTTCCAGTCGATGTTCGCCTGAATGCCGTAGCCGTAGCAAATGTGCACGGCGGTGGTGCAGGTAAGGCCGTCGATCGCACGCTCGAGCGCCTCGACGCCCCAGGTCGGAACCTCGTCCATGAATACGTTGAAAGCCGGCTCGTCGAACTGGATGACGTCGACGCCGTCAGCTTGCAGCGCGCGCGCTTCCTTGTTCAGGAGGTCGGCGAAGGCGAGCGCCATCTTGGCGCGGTTGCCGTAATGCGCATCGGCGACGGTGTCGGCGATGGTCATGGCGCCGGGGAGCGTGATCTTGAACTTCTTTTTCGTGTGCGCGCGGGCGTGCTTCGCTTCGGCCTGATGCACGCGGCCCTTCAAGGAGAGCGCGCCGCGCACCACCGGCACCATCGCCTTGTAGCGGTCGGCGCGGATGCCCATCTCGACCTTGTTGTCACGGTCGATGCCGTCGACGGATTCGAGGAAGCCGTGCACAAAGTGCTGGCGCGACATCTCACCGTCGCCGACGACGTCGATGCCGGCGTCTTCCTGCAATTTGATCGCAAGCAGCGTCGCGTCGAGCTTGGCCTGCGCCAGTTCGTCGCCGGACTGCCGCCATTTCGGCCACAGCTTGTTCGTCTCGGCGAGCCATGCGGGTTTCGGCAGGCTGCCGGCAATAGTCGATGGAAACAGCATCAGGCGAGGCTCCCGGTCTCTTCTGGCGGCCGCCAAGTATAAATCCAATCGTAGCGCGTGCGCAGTCTTTCGCCGCCGAGCATTTTCATTCCGACATTGCGGACCAGAGCCTCCGGCCCACTCCGCCCATAGAGCTTGCCCTGCTTGTGCGCGGTTTCCTGCGCCCGCGCTGTGCGCCTGCGGCGCGCGCCTTCATAGGCGCGCAGCGCGTCGGCCGGGTCGTCGAGGTATTCCTTGAGGCACCAGGCGAGCACAGCCGCGTCCTCGATCGCCATGCCGGCGCCCTGGGCGAGGAATGGCAGCATCGGATGGGCAGCATCGCCGATCAGCGTCACCGGACCGTCGCCGCCGCGGAAGGCCGCGCGGCGCTCGTACAGCGCCCATTTGAGCCAGCGCGTCGGGATCGAGATCAGGTCGCGGGCGCGCTCGTGCCAGGTCCAGCGGGCGAAGCGGCGCAGGATTTCGGCCGGCTCGCCCGGCGCCGACCAGCCGGTCTCGTTCCAGTCGTCGGCGACGATGCCGACGATGTTGATGAGGGCGCCTCCGCGCACAGGGTAGTGCACCAGATGTGCGTCCAGTCCAAGCCACAGGTGCACGAAGGGTGCGCGGAATTCCGCCGGCACGCTGTCCGCCGGAACGAGTGCGCGCCAGGCGGTGCGATGCGCAAAGGTGGCCGGGCGCTGCCGCTTCATGCGCGTAGCGACGTTCGACCAGATGCCGTCTGCGCCGACGAGCGCAATGCCGCGCTCGTCGATCACGGTCTTCTCCTGCCGGCCGAGGACCGAGATGCCTTTGACGTGCGCGGCGAAGTCTTCGACGCGGGTGCCGAGCTTGAGCGTGATGTCCATCGAGTTCTGCGCCGCCGTCACGAGTACGCTTTGCAGGTCGGCGCGGTGCAGCACCCAGAACGGCGCGCCGTAGGCCGCTTCGGCGTCGGCAAGCGGGATGCGCACGATCTCGCGGCCGGAACCGGCGGACATGACGCGGATCGCATGCGGGGCGACGGCGTAGGGCTCGAGGCGGTCGCGCAGGCCCAGGTCGGTCAGGACGCGCGTGGCGTTCGGCGAGAGCTGGAGGCCCGCGCCGGTCTCGAGCAGCTTGGGCGCCTGTTCGAGCATGGTGACGCGCAAGCCGGCCTTGGCCATCGCAAGCGCGGCTGTCAGCCCTGCGACTCCCGCGCCGGCGACGATGACGTGACGCTCGGCCGGCAAGGTGTACTCCCGGCGATCAGGCGGCGGCGGTCGTGGGCAGCGCGCATTCGGCCGGGCGCGCCGCATGCGGGTCGAGCGAGGGATCGAACTTGTAGAGCGTCGAGCAGTAGGAGCAGACGATCTCGCTCTCATCGCCCATGTCGAGGAAGATGTGCGGATGGTCGAACGGTGGCGTTGCGCCCACGCACATGAACTCCTTGGCGCCGATCTCGATGACCGGCACGCCGGGATCGTTCTGGAAATGGGGGACGACGTGCTCCGCCATGAAGGAACCCTCGTGAATCGACGCAAAACAGGTGATTTGCGCGGCACCATAGCGGCGCTGGCGGGACGTGCCTAGGGCCTGTGAGAAGACGTCAACCATGCCGCGCGCAAGCGAGGAACATCATGGAATCGCCGGGATTTTTCCTCATCAGCCTTGCGGCGCTAGCATCGGCCCGCGCCGTTTCGAGTCGGGCCGGACGAGAGGATGAGGCCATGCGCGACGCCGCCGGATTCGCGCCAACACAGATGCGACAGGGCCGGCCGGCGCCGCGGCCAGGCCGCTCGCTCGTCTACGTGCCGGTCGTGCTCGCGGCTACAGCCTTCGCCGGACTCGGTGTCTGGCTGGTGCCGCAGGGCGTTGATGCCGGTGCACGCATTGCCAATGAGAGCGATCCGGCGGCAGTCGCCGACCGCATGCTCGACGAGACGTTCAACGCCGACGTCGCCGCGCGGGGCATCGACGATGCGCTCGCCGACAAGGACGCCGATCTGGCGAAGAGCTTTGTCGAGCTTTCCGATGCGCGCCACGTCGCAGTCGACGATGAGCGCCGCAAGAAGGTCGACGCCGCCGTGACCGACGCCGGCAGCGCGTCGACGGCGATGAAGAGCTTCGCCTACGGCTTCGTCAGCGGCGAGCCCACCGATGCGACGAGCTTCGCCGGTACCGCGCTTGGCGACCTGTTCGTGTTCGGCGACATCCGCGACGCGGTGCGCGAGGGCTCGCGGCTCGCGACTGGTCAGAAGGCGGACGAACTCGTGCTCGGTCTTTCCTGCGTCGGGCTGGCCATCACCGCCGGCACCTATGCGACGGTCGGCGCGGCGGCGCCGGCACGCGTCGGGCTGACGCTCGCCAAGGTGGCGCGCAAGACGGGCCGTTTGAGCGAAAGGATGGCCGGATCGGTCGGCCGCATGATGCGCGGCGTCGTCGACTGGGCGGCGCTCAAGAAGGCGATCGCCGGCGTCTCTGTCGCGGAGCCGGCGTTGGCAATTCGGGCGGCGCGCGACGCCGTGAAGGTCGAGCGCGCCGGCAAGCTCGTCGATCTCGCCCGCGACGTGAGCAAGGTCGAGGCCAAGGCCGGGACGCAAGCGGCGCTCGATGGTTTGAAATTCGCCGAGACGCCGGCGCAGATGTCGCGGGTTGCCAAACTGGCGGAAAAGGCGGGCGGCAAGACGCGCGCGATTTTGAAGGTCGGCGGCCGCACCGCCATCATGCTCGGCGCGGCCGTTTTCAATATGGCGAGCTGGGTGTTCGGCGCGCTGTTCGCCGTGCTCGGCTTCATCGCTTCGCTCAAGCGCGGAACGGAGCGTCTGACCGAGCAATGGCTCCATCGCCGCAAGGCGCGGCGCCGGCGCGCGGCAATCGTGCTGGCCACGCGTTGACGCGTCGTCGTCAGGCTGTCTGCGCCTCGCGGTTGACTTTCTTTGCAGCAAGGGTCGTCAGGAACGCATCGGTCTTAGACTCCTCATCGAGCGTCTTCGACAGGATCGTCACCGCATCCTTGTGCCCGAGCTCCTGCGCCCAGGTGCGCAGCGTGCCGTAGCGCGCGATCTCGTAATGTTCGACTGCCTGCGCGGCGGCAAGCAAGCCGGCATCGAGCGCGGGTGAGTCCTTGTACTCCTTGGCGATCTCCTGACCTTCCTCGACGAGGCCCATGATCGCGGGGCAGGTCTTGCCGTGCGGCTCTTGCTTGATCAATTTGAAGACCTGCTCGAGCCGGACGACGTGCTCCTCGGTCTCGGCGCGGTGCTTCTCGAAGGCGTCGGCGAGGTCCTTCGACTGCGCCGCCTTGGCGAGCTTCGGCAAAGCGGTCAGGATTTTCTTTTCCGCGAAATAGATGTCCTTCAGGCCTTCGTGGAAGAGCTCGTCGAGTTGCTTGGTCTGCTGCGCCATCCGGTTCTCCTCTGTCGTGCAGGCCAACCGCTTCACGCCCAATGAGTTCCTGTGCGGCATTTGCGGGCGCGCCGAATTGCGCTAGAAGCCGCTCTTCTTCGTCATGGACCTGACATGCCGACGTTCAAGAACGACAATGTAGAGATTGCTTTTCTCGATGAAGGCGAAGGCGATCCGATCGTCCTCGTGCACGGTTTTGCCTCCAACAAGGAGGTGAACTGGGTCGCGCCCGGCTGGGTCGCAACGCTGACCCGCGCGGGGCGCCGGGTCATCGCGCTTGACGATCGCGGCCATGGCGCGTCGAGCAAGCTCTACGAGCCTGACGCTTACAGTACGTCTTTGATGGCCGGCGACGTGCGCGCGCTGCTCGCGCATCTGGGCATCGGCCGAGCCGACGTGCTTGGCTATTCGATGGGTGCGCGCATTACCGCCTTCTTGGCCGTCGAGCACCCCGAACTGGTCCGCTCTGCCATTTTGGGAGGTCTCGGCATTCGCCTCGTCGACGGTGTCGGGCTGCCGACCACGATCGCCGAGGCGCTCGAAGCGCCGACCTTGCTCGACGTGCCGGACCAGGAGGGCCGCATGTTCCGCACCTTCGCCGATCAAACCAAGTCGGACCGCCGCGCGCTCGCCGCCTGCATCCGCGGCTCGCGCCAGACGTTGACGCGCGATCAGGTGGCAAATATCCGCGTGCCGGTGCTGGTGGCGGTCGGCACGAAGGATGACGTCGCTGGCTCGGCCGCCGAACTTGCCGCGCTCATCCCCGGCGCGCAGGCGCTCGATATCCCCGGCCGCGACCACATGCTCAGCGTCGGCGACAAGACGTTCAAGCAGGGCGTTATCGATTTCCTCAGCGCCCGGCCGTAACGGCGCGGAGCTGGCATGCGGACGATAGCTTTCTTCCGCTGCCGTCCTCTCCCAATCTGTGATACAAGCATTAGCTAGGGGATGCTGAGAGGCATCGGAGAATAATATTCTATGGCACAGTTGCAGACGCGCCCGGTGAAGGGCCTCGATAAGGTCGATCCGGTCTGGTCCCGCATCCGCACCGAGGCCGAGGACGTCGCACATCGCGAGCCGGAGCTCTCGGCCTTCATCTACGAGAACATCCTCCACCACGACACGCTGGAAGGCTCGGTCACGCACCGCGTCGCGCAGCGGCTGGATCACGCCGACGTCTCGGCCGAGCTGATCCGCCAGGCCTATCAGGACGCGCTCGAGGATCAGCCCGCGCTCGGGGACATGTTCCGCGCCGATATCGTCGCTACTGTCGACCGCGATCCGGCGACGACGCGGTTCTGTGAGCCGGTGCTCTATTATAAAGGCTTTCACGCCATCCAGACGCACCGCCTTGCGCATTGGCTCAACGGCAAGGGCCGCAAGAACTTCGCGCTTTACCTCCAGAGCCGCGCATCGGTGGTCTTCCAGTGCGATATCAATCCGGCGGCCGAGATCGGCCGCGGCATCTTCCTCGACCATGCGACGGGGCTTGTCGTCGGCGAGACGGCGGTGATCGAGGACGACTGCTCGATCCTGCACGATGTCACGCTCGGCGGCACCGGCAAGGAGAACGAGGACCGACATCCGAAAATCCGCCGCGGCGTCATGATCGGCGCCGGCGCCAAGATCCTCGGCAATATCGAGGTCGGCCACTGCGCGCGCATCGCCGCCGGCTCGGTGGTGATCAAGTCGGTGCCGAATAACGTGACGGTCGCCGGCGTGCCGGCGAAAGTGGTGGGCGAGGCGGGCTGTGCCGAACCCTCGCGTACCATGGACCAGATGTTGCAGGGCATATCGCTCGAGGGCTGAAACCCGCCCCGAGCGCTTGCGCGGCCGCTCCCGATGGGGCATAGGCGTCCCGATCAGAAGGAGCGGCCGTGAACGTCCAGGAAATCAGACAACTCGACGCCTACCTCAAGAAGCTGTTTGGCAATGATGCGGTCCGCGTCGTGCCGAAGGGCGGCGACGAGGCCAAGGTCTATATCGGCGAGGACGAGATCGGCGATCTCACCGCCGACGAGGACGAGGGCGAGCGTTCCTACAATTTCCGCATGGTCATCCTGCTCGGCAGCGATCCGAGCATTCAGCCGGTACCGGCGCTCAACGCCTATCTGCGCCGCCGCTTCGACAATGACCAGCTTCGCGTCGTCGTCCGGCCGAAGAAGATGGACTCGCTCGAGGTCTATATGGGCGAAGAGTTCATCGGCGTCCTTTTCGTCGAGAACGAAAAAGGCCGCCGTTCGTACATCTTCGAATTGCCGATCCTCGACGTCGATCTCGCTGGCGGCCTCGAGGACTGACCGGGACTTCGCGTCCTTAAAAACTACTTCGCCTGCAATCTCGCCAGCAGCGTGTCGATGCCCTTCGCGACGCCTTGCCAATCGTCGAGCCAGGCGCGCGGAAAGCGGAAGGTGAGGCTTGCCTCGCCGACACGCTTTTCCAAAAGACAGCCGCCCGAGCCGACCACGCCGTGGCGCGAGCAGCGCGCGAGGAAGTGCTGCGGATTGTTGGACTCGAACGCCAACTCCTCGCCCGCGTAAGGCGTGTCCTTGCGGAAGCCGCGCAAGGTAAGCCCCGCGGGCCCCGCGACCGGTTCGGCGACGAGATAACGCGGATAAATGGTTTCGACGCGTTCGATCGGCGGCATGCCGTCGGCGGCTTCGATCGTCACGAACAGGCGCTCGATCGGCTGCACCGGCGCGCCGGGCTCGGCTGCCTTCTCGGCCGCATCCGGCGGCGTCAGGGTCGGCCAGACGTAAGCGAGGTCGACACGTTCCTGCGTGCCAGGACGCCGCTGAACGCGGTTGCGGATCGCCGCCGGCTCGATGTTGAAGGCGCTGCCTGCGACAATGACGGGGATGGCGGGGGCATCGAGCGCAATCGGCGCGTCCGGCCAGCGTGGCCACAGCACGTAGCCGACATAGGAGGCGGCCGCAGCGCCGGCGATCAGGAACAGCACGAGCGGGCCGGCCAGGGGATTGTGGCCGCGGCGGCGGCGCGGATGACGGGCGGCGGTGTGGGCGAAAGCCATGGGCGGGCGAATCGTGGAGCGTTTTCGGGGCGAACAACCTATGGCGCCGCACCCGTTAACCACCCGTTAAGGATGCGCTGGCGGGGCCTGAGCCCTTTGCCTCATATGGCGGCTTGTTTCGCGTGCGTGGGGCCCGTCGCGTATGTCGCCGCAATCCGTGCAGATGCTGCTGTCGCTCGCGCTCGGCTTCGCCGTCGCCGGCCTGTGCGCCGCGACCTATCAGCTCGTCACCGACAATCTGCCGAGCTTCAGCCTGCTGACCCGGGGCCCGCGGCCGGCGACCTTCGCGGCGCTGGCGCTGCTGATGGTGTCGGCGCCGTTCCTCATTATGCGCAACACGCTGCTCGGCGGGCCGTCCGAGGGCCGCTTCCAGTTCGTGTTCATGGCCACCCTGATCGCCGGCTTCTGGAGCCTGATGTCCGGCATGGTGCTGGTGATGGCCTTCCAAGCGATCCTCCTCGCCTGATCCGCTACCGCTTCCTCAATCTGCCATTCTAAAAAAGGTGCGGCCGGGCTTGGGGGAGCCCGGCCGCGCGCGACCCCGGTCTGGGGACGGGGAGGGGTGGGGACGTGACCGGAGCCGCGTGTCCCGTGGTGTTTTCCAAGTCCACGCGCGTCCCCTCGTGTCCGCGCGTGACAGGTTCGTCTATCGTGCCGACACCAGCGCCGGCGCCTCGCGCGGATCGCCCAGCGACACCCACACATTGGGGTCGGACTGCGACTGCCGCTTGATGAAGCGGTAGCCGGTCTTGTCCCAGGTGAGGATCTTGTTTTCCTGATTGTCGAGCGCGAACTCGCCGCGATTGGTCTTGACGGTGAGCACCGCGTGACCGTCGCCGTTCTTGTCGCGAACGACGGTGATGAGCAGCGCCTCGCGCGGCCAGCCGGCCTTGATCAGCATTCTGCGCTTGAGCAGGACGTAATCCTCGCAATCGCCGTAGCCGTCCTCGCCGAAATTCCAGCGCTCGACCACGCCCCAGTGATCGAGATCGGTCATCGGCTTGATGGACTGATTGACCCAGTCATTGACCTTGACCATGTCGGCCCAGGCCTTCGGCGTCAGCACGATGTCGCGCGGCTGCGACGGCTTGGTGTCGCATTCGCCCTTGTATTCCACGCACATTTCGATCCAGCCGATCGGCGCGCGCGCCACGTCGCCGACGCTGGCGTAGCTTGCCTGCTCGCCGCGATTGGCGGAGGCGTGTCCGATCGATCCGGTCCGGTCGGCGGCTTGCGCCGACATTGCCGCGATGCAGAGAAAGGCGAGCGCGCCGCCGGCGCGCAGAGCCTTGTTTGTACGCTTGAACATTTTGTTGTGACCCCAGTCCCTGTCGTGGGTCACATGTCGCACGAAGCTTTTGCGGCGCCGCTAAATGGAACAACGCGATTTGAAATCAAACAAATTCAAGAACGATGCGAATGCGCGACAATCTCAAATCGAATTCGTCTAAAAATCGAGCCTTTCGGATTTGTCTAAAATTGTCTGCATTCACCGTCGCTCGCCAGCAATGGCGCGCGTTTCCGCGCGCCGCAAGCGGCCGCGTTTACCCTGATCGTCCCGTCGCCGGTCTGCACGGAGGGCCAAAAAGGCTCGAGCCGCGGCCCGGTTTTGGGCGCGCGGCTCGTTCGAATTGGAGGCGTCAGCTTAATCGAAAAGAGAGGCTATTCGCTGGTGACGCTCTCTTCGATGAAATCGGGGTGCTGGAGGCGGGTGAATTCCAGCGCGAATCCGTCCTCGATATGGCGGACGACGCGGCCTTGCGTCTTGCCCACGGTGACCATCGAGCCCACGACGGGGCGCAGGTCGGGGGCGATCGCGATCGCGGCGCCCGACTGCGACAGGTCGATGACCCGGCAGGAGACGTTCACGCCGTTCGGCAGGATCAGGCGCGCCATCGGGTTCTTCGGGGTGAAGCGGCCGTGGCGGCGGTCTTCCGGCAGGTTGAGGATCTGCCGGTTGGCGAGCCAGGTGAGCTGGGCGGCGAGCTTGTCGCGCTTGCGCAAGGTGGCCGAGATCGACATGGCGAAGCCGTTGTCGAGGATGCGGGCGATCTTGCCCTCGAGGCGGCCCAGGTGATCGACATAGGCGATCACCCGTTCGCCGGGCATTCCGGCGATGGGGGCGACCAGCGCCATGCCGCCGGGCGACATGTCGACCACCTGGCACGGGAATTCGCGCCGGTCGGCCAGCATGTAGCGGCCGAGGAGGTTGACCTTGACGCGCTGATGACGCCGGCGTTCCTCGGCCAGCGGCAGAATGCGGGGCTTAATCAGCGCCGTTGCAGCGGGCATTTTCTGCACGTTCTCCGACAGAGGCCCACCGTATGTGTCTATTGTTAACGCGCGGTTGATCAACCGGTCGTTTCGCCCGTCGGCGAGGCCTCGCGGCCGCCGCGGTAGACCACGAAGCCGTGCCTGACGCGGCCACCCATGCCGGCGACGATCCGCGGGGCATCGCCGCTGTCGTCTCCGAGATGGCGCAGGGTCCGAAGTGAGAGTTCCACGATCGGCTTCTCGCCCAGCCAGTAGGGCGGGCTCAGCGGTGCCATGACACCGATGGCGCGGATGCGGGCGTGTCCGGCATGCGCCAAGGGCAGGAGCAGCATTTCGACGTCCGTCTCGGCGCCATCGGCCGTCGTGCCGAGAAGGCCGGCAATGGCCCCGACCGCCTCATGCGTGACCACGGCGATCAGTTCGTCGATCTGGCGTCGGCTGTCGTCGTTGAACAGAGCGGTGAACGCCTCGCCTTTGATCTCGCGGCCGAACAGCGCGCAAACGCGCGTCCCGGCGAGGCGGAAGCGCAGTTCATCGACGAAGTCGGCAGCGAGCATGAAGGTGTCGCCAAGCGCCTGCCGGATTTCACCCGGGTCGATGTCGCCGCGCTCGGGCGCCGGGCGATGCCTGCGGCGGTCGTTCCAGTAATCCAGCACCAGAGCCGAGGATGCGTGTTTCATCTGCGTCGCCTCACCTGTTTCGTCGCGGGACGCCTGTCCCGGCGGTCTGTCTCCGATCGGGACAGACGCGCCGCTTTGGCGCCGTGACGCAGGTGAGGGAGCGAGCCGCGTGCCGCGGCGGCGACCGGCGCCGAACGCGCGCGGGTTAGTGTTAAAAGCGCGATCTTGTTGAAGCCGCGTGCGGTCGCGCTTATGTGGATGCACGAAACGCAGCGGCGTTAGGCTCCAGGACCGCACGTCGCAAACTGATGAGAGCCGGCACGGTTACGGCGATGCGGATGACCCCCGCTTTGCCCGAAGTTCGGCTCGAGAGGAGGGCGAGAGCCCTCCTTTTCTTTTTTGCGCAATGCCGAGGAGCGCGCGCGGCTTGCCCTTGCGCCGGCAAGGGCGTAAGGCGGCGGCGCCCACCGGATACGCCCTTCCCGTGAAACGCGAGCCGCTCTTCAACGTCCCGACCGTCGTCGCCGCGCTGCTGGCGGTCTTCGCGATCATTCACGCGCTGCGCGTTTACGTGTTGACGGAGAACCAGGACATCGAGGTCCTCCTCCAGTTCGCCTTCATCCCCGCACGCTACGACTCGACGGCGATGCTCGGAGGCTGGCCGGGCGGGCTCGGCGCGGAGATATGGACCTTCTTCACCTACGCCTTCCTGCACGCCAACTGGATGCATTTCGGCGTCAATGCGATCTGGTTTCTGGCGTTCGGAAGCGCGGTGGCGCGGCGCTTCGGCTCGCTGCGCTTTCTCGCCTTCTTCCTCGTAACGGCGGCAGCCGGCGCCGCCCTGCATCTCGTGACGCATGCCGGCGAGCAATATCCGATGATCGGTGCGTCGGCCTCGATCTCCGGCACGATGGCGGCCGCCATCCGCTTCGCCTTCCAGCGCGGCGGTCCGCTCGGCATTTTTCGCAGCGGCGACGATGCGGCCTATCGCGTGCCGGCGCTCCCGTTGACGGGCGTGCTGCGCGACTCGCGCGTGCTGCTCTTTCTCGCCGTGTGGTTCGGCATCAACGTCCTGGTCGGCGCCGGCGGCTTTTCCTCGCTCACGGGCGGCGAGTCGGTCGCGTGGCAGGCGCATATCGGCGGATTTCTCGCCGGCCTGCTGTTGTTTTCGCTGTTCGATCCGAAGCCGGATTTTCGGCAATATGACGGCTCCGGGACAATCGACTCTTAATCGCTACCGCGTTGCAGCGCAGGATTGATTTGACGGAACCGCCGCGGCGGCATGATCGTTGGCGGTGACCCGGAGTCGCGGGGGTGCCTTCCGCGACAGACCGGAAAGAATGGCGCACGAGCCGGATTCGGTTCGCGAATTCCTGCTCCCGCGCGTGCACAGGGAGGCTGCCATGAAGGTTTCGGACATTCTGGCTGCCAAGGGCGGTAAAGCGGGCGGCGACGTCATCGGCATCGAGCCCACGGCCAGCCTGGAGGCGGCGGCAAAGCTGCTCTCGAAGCATCGCATAGGTGCGGTGGTCATTCGCGGCGCGGGAGGCCGGCTCGCCGGCATCCTGTCCGAGCGCGACATCGTGCGTGCGATGGCGGACGAGGGCGCCGAGGCGCTGACGCGGCCGGTCGCGCACGTCATGACGCGCGACGTCGTCACGTGCACCGAGCACGATACCTGCGCCGAAATCATGGAGCGCATGACCGCGCGCAGATTCCGGCATCTGCCGGTGCTGCGTGACAACATGCTGATCGGGCTGATCTCGATCGGCGACGTGGTCAAGCAGCGCGTCGACGAGATCGAGCGCGACGCGGAGGCGATGCGCGACTACATCCGCACGGCCTGACGGCCGAGAAGGATTATTTCGCCGCGCCGTGGGCGTTGAAGCTCGGCGCCGACAGCGCGGCGATGGCCTCGTTGATGCCGTCGATCGCCTTCTCCGTGGCGTCATGACCGATGGCGATGGCATCCGCCGCGCGCTGGAAATCGAACCAGCCGATTGGTCCGAGGCGTGGGCTGATCAGCACATCCGGCGGATCGCCGGCGAGCCGCGCGCGCGTGATCCGGTCCTGCATCACGTTGAACGCTTCCACCATCACCGTCGGGATACCGGGGCGGCCGCGCCGGCCGAACACCTTGCGCTGGAGTGAAGGCTCGCGGCGGAACAGGTTTCGCAGGCCCGCGGCGCGAGGCAGGGCGGCCGCCGCCGCTTCGGCGAGGTCGTCTTCGTCCGAACCGTGGCTGGCGATGATCGTGCCGCGGCCGAACAGGTCGGAATTGAGATTGACGGCGATGACGAGCCGCGCGCCGAGTGCGCGCGCCGCCGAAACCGGCACCGGATTGACCAGGGCACCGTCGACCAGCCAGCGGCCGCCAATGCGCACCGGCGGGAAGATGCCAGGCAGCGCGTAGGACGCGCGCAGCGCCTCGACGAGGCGGCCCCGCGTCAACCAGATCTCGTGCCCGGTGTTGAACTCGGTGGCGATGGCTGCGAAGCGCGTCGGCAATTCGTCGATGCGGGTGTCGTGCAGTCCCGCTTCCAGGTTCTTGGCGAGATGGTTGCCGCTGATCAGCCCCGAGCCCGACAGGTTGATGTCGAGGTACTTCATCACGCTGCGCACGTTAAGGCTGCGCGCCCACGCTTCGAGCGTGTCGAGCTGGTTCGCGGCGAAGCAGCCGCCGACCACCGCGCCGATCGAGGTACCGACGATGACGTCCGGCACGATGCCGGCCTTGGCCAGCGCATGCATGACGCCGATATGGGCGAAGCCGCGGGCGGCGCCGCCGCCCAGCGCCAGTCCGATGGTCGGGCGCGTCAGAGTCTCCGCGGCCTGCGGCTCGGCGGCGGCCGTGTCGTCGCTGTGACGGGCGCGTGCGAACAATCCTTCGAACACCACGTCAGAAAACTCCCCTGGAGGTTGTCATGATCGGTCCGGGGCGGGCCCTGCACAAGCCTCACGCTGCAACATGGTGAAAATCGTTGGCGCAGCGATGTGACGTAAGAATGACGGGGCAGTGCGAGGACGTCTGTTAATTCGTAAACGGTGCCGGGCTGCTTCAGGTTTCAGGCCGCGTCATGGAAAACAGTCTTTCGACGACGGCATATTGGTCGGCGTAGCCGCAGCGCGCGACTGGCTTCATCGCCGCCGTATCGAGCATGCCGTCTTTCACGAAACGCTCGTCGATATAGACGCCGACGACCTCGCCGAACACGACGCGACAATCGGTCGGCTGGTTCTTGTGCGTCTCGAGCTGGACGATGCGCAGGAGCTTGCATTCGAGCGCGCAGGGCGCTTCGGCGACGCGCGGCGGCTTGACCAGCCCGCTCGGTGCCATCGTCAGCTTCGCGCGCACGAATTCGCTCTGCCCGTGCGGAATCGGCGCCGACGTCTCGTTCATCTGCTCGCGCAGGTCCCAGCTGGCGAGATTGCAGACGAACTCGCCGGTCTCCTCAATATTGCTCACCGAGTCCTTGCGGCCTTCGCTGGCGAACATGACGAGCGGCGGCCGCGAATTGACGCCGTTGAAGAAGGAGTAAGGCGCGAGGTTGACCTCGCCTTTGGCGCTGATCGAGGAGATCCAGCCGATCGGCCGCGGCGCGACGATCGCCTTGAACGGATCGTGCGGCAGGACCCGGCGGTCACGCTCATCGACGGCGTAAAACATTCATGTCCTCGGACTAGCGCGTGGCGGGAAAGCGGCTGACGATGTCGGCGAGCTTCGGCCGGTCGCGCTCTTCGGGCGGCTTTCGCGGCCGGCCGATGTGCACGAAGCCGGCCATGCGCTCGTGCGCGCCGAGGCCGAGCGCATCGAGCACGGCGCGGTCATAGGCGTACCACTCGGTGATCCAGCTCGCGACGAATCCGAGCGCATTCGCGGCCAGCACCAGCGCCATGGCGGCGGCTCCGGCCGAGAGTTGCTGCTCCCATTCGGGAATCTTGACGTGCGGCGCGGCGCGGCTGACGACGGCAATGACCAGTGGCGCGCGCGCGAGACGGTTGCGTTCGAACGCGAGCTGGTCGGCGGTCGCTTGCGCATTCGTCTCGGCAAAGCGGCCGGCGATCGCTTCGCCTGCGGCCATGCGGGCATCGCCCTCGAACACGATGAAGCGCCATGGCGCGAGCTTGCCGTGATCGGGCACGCGCGACGCGATCGTCAGCAGCGTCTCGAGCTCGCGCGCGTCGGGCCCGGGGCCGGTCATCTCGATCGGCTTGACCGAGCGGCGCGTCTTCAAAAGCTCCAGGGCGTCGGGCATGAAGGTCCTCGTGGCGAGGTTTGCGCCGTAGCATGCCGGGGCCTGTGGTGACAAACCTCGGCGGCTTGAAATCGCCGCGATTTGGCCCGAAAAGGTCAGGGTCATGCGTTTCCCGCCCGTCACCGCCGCCGTGATCGGCCGGCTCTGGCCGGCCTTTGCGCTTATTGCGGCATTTCTGGTTCTGGCGCCCGCCTTTGCGCAGGCGCAGGGCGGCGGCAATGGCGGCCTGCTCGGCGCGCCCGCGGCCGGGATGATCTCGCCCAACACCAATGTGTTCGGTCCCGGCAATGCGCTTGGCACGCCCGGCGAATCCCTGATCATGCCCGGCGCACCGGGCGCCATGCCCATGGTGCCCGCAGGCCAGGTGGCGCTCGCGCTCGGCGCGCGCTTCGGCAAGGACGCCGCGCCGATCTCCGGCGGCCTCGATTGGCGCGTCTACGCCGCCAAGCCGGATGCCAGCGGCGCCTTCAAGCTGGTGCGCGAGGACAAGGGCCCGTCGCCGACCATCGTGCTGCCGGCGGGCAATTACATCGTTCATGTCGACTTCGGTCTCGCCACCGCGGTCAAGCCTGTCGCATTGCGCGGGCCCACCGTGCACGAAATGTTCGACCTGCCGGCCGGCGGTCTGCGCATCGAGGGCCGCGTCGGCAATGCGCGCATCCCGCCGGGCCAGATATCGTTCGAGGTCTACAAAGGCAGCCAGTTCGAGCCCGGCGACCGGCGCCCGATCGCGGAGCACGTGTTGACCGGCGCGGTGCTCGTCGTCCCGGAAGGCACCTATTACATCGTGTCGAACTACGGCGACGCCAATTCGGTGGTGCGCTCCGACATTCGCGTGCAGGCCGCCAAGCTCACCGACGTCACCGTCAATCACCGCGCCGCGGCGATCACGCTCAAGCTCGTGGCGGAGAAGGGCGGCGAGGCGCTCGCCAACACCGCCTGGTCGGTGCTCACGCCCGGCGGCGACACGATCAAGGAATCGATCGGCGCCTTCCCGCGCGTCATCCTCGCCGAAGGCGAATATCGCGCCATCGCCCGCAACGAGGGCAAGGTGTTCGAACGCGAGTTCAAGGTCGTGGCCGGCGTCGACGGCGACGTCGAGGTGCTGGCGCGGTGAGGGAAGACGCAGTCGCCTCCTTTACCGCCCTCGATCCCGCCGAGACGGCCTTTCTGTTCGATGTCGACGGTACGCTGATCGATCTCGGTCCTTCGCCCTTCGAAGTCGACGTGCCGCACAGCCTGCGCAGGGCGCTGTCGCGCCTGCTCGAACTGGCGGATGGCGCGCTGGCGCTGGTTAGCGGCCGGCCGATCCGCGATCTCGACACCTTGTTCGAGCCCTTGAAGCTTCCCGCCGTCGGCGGCCACGGTGCCGAGACGCGCCTGCACACCGGCGAGGGCGCGCGGCGCACGGCGGATCTGCCGCAAAGCCTGCGCGACTATCTGATTGCCGCCGTCGGCCCCGACCCGCGGCTCTCCTACGAGGACAAGGGCTATTCGGTCGCGCTGCATTTCCGGAAAGCGCCGGAGCATGAGCGGCACCTGGTCTCGCATGTCGAGAAAGGGTTGGCGATCTATCCCGACGAGGCGCTCGAAATGCTGCCCGGCAAAGCGATGATCGAAGTCAAGCGGCCCGGCATCAGCAAGGGCGAAGCGGTGCGCGCCTTGATGACGAAGGCGCCGTTCGCCGGCCGGCGGCCGGTCTTCATCGGTGACGATGTCACCGACGAATCCATCTTCGCCGTCATGCCGGCGCTCGGAGGCGCGAGCTATTCTGTGAGCCGCAGCTTCGACGGCGTGCCGCTGGTCTTCGATGCGCCCGCCGATGTGCGCCGCGCACTGGCCGAACTCACGGCCGCCTGATCAACGGCTGCGCGCCGACAACGCGACCGTCGCGTTTTCCCCATCCTCGAGCGGACCGGCGACCCAGTCGTCGCCGGGCAGCGGCGTGACCGTCACATTCTGCACGAGCCCGCGCGCCATGCTCGGATCGAAGTAGCGCATCGCGCGCGTGTCGAGGTCGATGATGCGGCCCGGCATCAGCGGCCCGACGTCGTTGACCCTGACGATCGCGCGTTTGTCGCCGCATTCGACCAATGCGAAGGCGGGACGATAATTGCGCCCATAATGGATGCCGCCGAAGGACCCGCGCAGGTCGATCTGGATCGCCGCCGCCCAGGCCTCGGGGTCGTAAAGCTCGCCGGATGCGGTCTCGATCCCTTCCGGCTCGTTCGTCGTCCACGGGTCGTAAGTCGAGGCCGCGCCGAAAATGCCGGCCTCGATCAATTGGACATCGACCGAAGCAAGGCGACGATCCTGCGGATCGGCGCGCGATATTGTCGGCGCGGCGAGAACCAGGACGAGCGCAAGCAGGAGAAGCGAAAGCGGTCGGCAGACATTCTGTCTTTGCACGGTGCCCTCGGACGCAGCATTGTTGCCCGAGGTGGATTCAATCAATCACCCGTGAAGTGCGCGTGTAATAGCGATGTGCAAAACGCCGCCCGGTTTTAAGTAAAAAGCGGGTGGTACAGCGAGCGATTCTTAATTTGCAAATGTCATATCGATTTTAGCCAAGGTCGCTGAGAATTGGTCGAACCGCGCGCGCATGCGCAGAACGGCGGTGCACTTGTACCGTCAAAAAGCGCGACACCGCCGCGCATGCTCCCTCCCGGGCCCCCTGAACCAGAGCAGCTTTCAGGCGTTGTTCCATCAGGCCGATCTGGCGCATGCGGGCTTCGGCGGCCGCCGGGGGAGGATCGGTAATTTGCCAAGATTGGTCGTCGTATCGAACCGCGTCGGAATCCCGGACGGCGGCGCGCGTGCCGGCGGCCTCGAGGTGGCGATCCGCCCCGCGCTCAAGCGGCGCGGCGGTATCTGGTTCGGCTGGAGCGGCAAGATTTCGGACGGGGCCACGGGGCCGGCGAAGACGACGGTGCAGGATAACGTCTCCTACGTGACCGTCGACATGCTCCGCGACGATCACGAGGAGTTCTACAACGGCTTTGCCAACCGCGTGCTGTGGCCGATCCTGCATTACCGGCTCGACCTCGCCGAATTTTCACGCCGCGATCTCGGCGGCTATTTTCGCGTCAACGAGTATTTCGCGCGTAATCTGGAGACGTTCCTGCGGCCCGACGACGTCGTGTGGGTGCACGACTATCATCTGATCCCGCTCGCCAAGGCGCTGCGCGAGCGCGGGCATCGCAACAGGATCGGTTTCTTCCTCCATATTCCGTGCCCGCCGCCGGAGATCCTGACGGCGCTGCCGAACCACGAACGGCTGATGCCCTCCCTCGGCGCCTACGATTTGATCGGCCTTCAGACCGAGACCGACGCCAGCAACATCTGCCGTTATCTCGAGCGGGAATGCCGCGTGCGCCGCACGGAGGAGGGCGTTTTCGATTTCGACGGACGCAGCGTACGCGTCGGCGTCTATCCGGTCGGCGTCGAGACGGAGCCGTTCGCGCGGCTGGCGCGGCGCGCCATCGACACGGCCTTCGTTCGCGAAGTGCTCGAGAGCCTGTCGGGACGCGCCATGCTTATCGGCGTCGACCGGCTCGATTACTCGAAGGGCATCCCGGAGCGGCTCAATGCTTTCGAGCGATTTCTTTCGAATTTTCCGGACTGGCGCAACAAGGTCACCTATCTGCAAATCACCCCGCGCAGCAGAACGGGGATCGCCGAGTACGCCGACATTGGACGCGTCGTTGGGGAAACGGTCGGGCGCATCAACGGCACGTTCGGCGAGGCGTCGTGGACGCCGTTGCGCTACATCAACAAGGCGCACAGCCGCACCGCGCTCGCCGGCCTCTACCGCGCCGCGCGGGCCGCGCTGGTGACGCCGCTGCGCGACGGCATGAACCTCGTCGCCAAGGAATATGTCGCGGCGCAGAACCCGGACGACCCCGGCGTGCTCGTCCTGTCGCGCTTCGCCGGCGCGGCGCACGAATGCGCGGCCGCGCTGCTCGTCAATCCGTACGATCCGGAAGGCGTCGGCGCCGCGATCAACCGCGCGCTGGCGATGCCGCTCGCCGAGCGCCGCGAGCGCCACAGCCACAATTTCCGGGTGCTGGCGCAGAACGACCTGGCGCGCTGGGCCGAGCGCTTTCTCTCCACGCTGGAGCAGGAGCCGGGCCGCTCGGCCGTGCGGCTCGTGCCGCGCACCGCGGCCGGGCACTGACGGCGGTCTTGACATATATCAGGGCGGATCGGGCCGGGCCTGGCGATAAAACGTGTCGTCGCCATCGCCGGACATCCCGCCATGACCCGCACTCGCGCCGTGCTCCTCTTCCTCGTCATTGCCGCAAGCGCCACGCTCGCCGCCACCGCCGCCGGCGCGGCCGATGCCGAACACGGTGAAACGATCGCCAAGCGCTGGTGCGCATCGTGCCACGTCATCTCCACGTCGCAGACGCGGGGCTCGACGCAGGCGCCGCCCTTCTCGGAAATTGCCAAGCGGCCGGGCCTCGACGCGGCGCAGCTCGCGCTTTCCCTGCTCGTGCCGCATCCGCGTGTGCCCGGTGCTAAGACGCGCTCACGCATGCCCGACATGCGCATGTCCCGCGACGAGGCGGCCGATCTTGCCGCTTACATCGCCAGCCAGCGGTGAGGTCGCTTACGACCGCGCCCGCTTCAAATCCGGTGGCAGGGCCTCGTCGGCGAGCATCGACAGCGCCTCGTCGAGCCCGACGACCTGGCTCTTGTCGGAGCCGAGGCGGCGGATCGACACGGCCCGCGTCTCGGCCTCCTTCTTGCCGACCACCAGCATCACCGGAATCTTGGCGAGCGAGTGCTCGCGCACCTTGTAATTGATCTTCTCGTTGCGCAGGTCGCCGTCGACGCGCAGGCCGATGCGCCGCGCCGCGGCGACCACCTCTGCGGCATAGGCGTCGCCGTCCGAGGTGATGGTGGCGACGATCGCCTGCCTTGGCGCAAGCCACAGCGGCAGGTGCCCGGCGTAATGCTCGAGCACGACGCCGAGAAAGCGCTCCATCGAACCGCAGATGGCGCGGTGGATCATCACCGGCGTCTTCTTCGAGCCGTCGGCGGCGATGTAGAAGGCGTCGAACCGCTCCGGCAAATTGAAGTCGACCTGCGTGGTGCCGCACTGCCAGTCGCGGCCGATGGCGTCGCGCAGCACATATTCGAACTTCGGCCCGTAGAACGCGCCTTCGCC
>DASTGR010000109.1:0-10125 GCA_035718885.1 Pseudolabrys sp.
CATGCCGATCTCGCCGCCGGTCCAGTGTGCGAAAATGACGATGGCGTTCTGGAGCAGCAGCACCGCGACCAGGGTGACGAGGCCGAAATAGGGGCCGCTCAGCCGCAGCGCGGGCACCGCAAGCAGAAGGCCGCCGAGCACAGCGACGGCGGCGCCGGCGAGCACGCAGACGAAGATTGGCGGCCCGAACTGGTTGTCGAGGATCGCGGCGGTGTAGGCGCCGAGCCCGATCAGGAATGTCGGGCCGAAATTGACCTCGCCGGCGAAGCCGAACAGGAGGTCCCAGGCCATCGAAAACACGCCGAAGTAATACGCGACTGTGAGAATGCCCAGGATGTAGCCGTCGAGCCATAGCGGCAGCAGCGCCGCGACGACCACGACGGCGATGGCGATGTAGAGCGCCGGTGAGCGGAGAAGGTTCTTCATCGGTCTTGTCCTTAGCGCCGTCCGAGGATGCCCTGCGGGCGCACGTAGATGACGAGCACGAGCAGCAGCAGTGCCGGAATTGGCCGCAGCGTCGGCGCGATCAGGTAAGCCGTGATGGTCTCGAGATAGCCGACGACATAGGCGGCGACCAGCGAGCCGGAGACGCTGCCGAGCCCGCCGAGCACCACGATCGAGAAGGCGCTCGCGGTGAGTTGCCCGGCACTCGCCGAAGAGACGCCGAGGAACGAGGCGAGCAGCACGCCGGCGACGCCCGCGAGCACGCCGTAGATTCCCCAGACGAAGAAGTAGATCCGAGACAGATCGAAGCCGAGCAAGGTCAGGCCGCGCGGATTGATCGAAGCCGCAAGCAGCCTCTTGCCCGCCGGCGTCTTGTTGACGAGCAGCCACAACAGGCCGATCACGATCCAGCAGATCACCGCGATCATGATCTCGTTCTTCGGCGTACGTACGCCGGCGATGAACGTAACGCCGTCGAGCAGCGGCCGCATGGTCACCGGATTGTCGGTGAAGAGATATGCGAGGCCGACCTGGATCATGATGCCCCAGAGCAGCGTGCCGGTGAGGATGAAGATCTCGGTTTCGTCGCGCGGGATCGCTTTCGATCGCTGGATCGGCAGGATCACGACGAAATAGGTGACGTAGGACGCAATGAGCCCGGCGATGACGCCGACCAGGGTGCCGAGATAGACGCCGAGGCCGAGATCGCCGGCGGCGAGCCAGCCGATCACCGCGGCGATCGCCATGATGCCGCCGTGCGACAGGTTGAGCACACCGGACACGCCGAAAATCAGCGTGAAGCCCATCGCGCCGAGGGCGTAGAGCGAACTGATGGCGAAGCCATCGATCAGAATCTGCAAGTAGACCATCTGGGATCCTCGTCGCGGCGGCAGGCGGACGAACGTCGGCCGCCAGGCATCGAGCCGTCGCGAACCGCGGCCGGAAAATTCATTTCCCGGTCACGGCCCGCGACGGATTCGGAACGATGACGCTATTTGGCGGCGTGCTGTTCCGGCAGCTTCACGAAATCCGGGAATTTGATTTTCGCGTTGGCCTTGTCGGTCGGCCACACGGTCACCTGCTTCCCGCTCTGCCACTGGATGAAGGTGCCCGAGACGTAGTCCTTCCCGTATTTCATGGCGTGCGTGTACTGGCTGTCCTTGCCGTAGAACTGCACGCGGCCGATCGTGCCGACGTAGTCGGTCTTCTCCATCTCGGCGACCAGCTTGTCGGAGTCGTTCGAGTTCGCCGCCACCGCCGCGTTGGCGATGATGTAGACGTCGTCATAGGCGGCGAAGCCGCTGTATGCCGGCGTCGCGCCGTACTTCTTCTGGTAGGCCTCGATGAACGGGATGGTTTTCGGCGTGATCGCCACGCCGGGTCCCGCCGCCGTTGCCGTGATGACGCCTTCGGCCGCGCCGTTGGTGTCCTTCCAGAATGTCGACGTGGTCGCCTGCGAGCTCTGGCCGGCCATCGCAATCGGCACGCGCTGGTCGTGCCACTGCACCGTCGGCTGCACGCCGACATGGCTGATGCCGGTGATGATCACGTCCGGATGCTGGCCCTCGATCTTGTTGAAGATCGGCGTGAAATCGGTCGTGTCCGGATTGAAGCGGACATGATCGAGCACCTTGAGGCCGGCTTCAGGCAGGCACTTGAGGTAACGCGCGTCGAGCGGGGTCGTCCAGGCGGCGTCCTCGCTCACCACGACCGAGGACTTCATGTGGAAGTCCTTGACCAGGGTGTCCTTCGAGAAGTCGCAGATCGACTGCGCGATGAAGGCCGAGGTCAGCCAGCCGTGGAAGGTGTACTTGTAGTGATCGTAGTCGTCATGCACGTGCTTCGAGATGTCGGTCGAGGCCGCGCCTGGCGTGATGAAAACCTTTTTCAGGCGCGCCGACCACGGCTCGATCGCCAGCGCCACCTCGCTGATGTAGCTGCCGATGACCGCGTCGACCTTGTCCTGATTGACGGCGCGCTGGAAGGCGCGCACGGCGTCGGCGGCGGAGGAGTGATCGTCGTAGGTGATGACCTGGACCTTGTGGCTCTTGATCCCGCCCTTGGCGTTGATCTCGTCCGCCGCGAGCTGCGCCGCCTTCGTGATCGAGGTGCCGGCGACCGCCGCATCCTCGCCGATGACGCCGATCTTGATGGTATCGAGAGCGTAAGCCGGCTCGGCGAGCGCCAGTCCGAAGACCGAGGCGGCCAGAGCGCCGGCGAGCATAGGCAAGCGTGGCGCAGAAATGCGCGAAAGCAAGTTCATCGAAGTCTCTCCCTGTCGCCCCGCGTGTTTTTGCAGTCACCGATCTTCGGCAGCGGGCTTGCTCACGCAAGTCCACTGACAGGAGCCGGATCGATGGAGTTCATGATGAAGGCTTTGCCGCGGACGGGCAAGCATTCGGGCCGCAAATTGGCAATTTAAATGGGTGCGGCGCAAAGGCGCGCGGTAAAAAATTGGAGAAATCGCGCGGCGGTATCTTTTTAGGGAACCTGGATTAGCGGCGCGGAGTTACGCAAGATTGCGCGATCTGAAATACCGCCGGATGCTCGCCTCAGAGCGCCGCCGCGAGCTTCGCGTACAGCGGATTCTCCTTCGAGAACACGTAGTCGAGGTCGGCGACCGCGACCGCTTCGGCGCCGTAGTCGCGCAGGAACGAGGTGAGCGCGTAGACCTGCGCCGGCGGGCAGTGCAGCGTCAGCATGCCTGAGGAGGTCGGCCCGCCAAACGGTGTCTCGATCGAGAAACGTTCGCGCACGGCGGCGACAAGCCGCGCGTCGCAAGCGGCGAAGCGCGCGCGCACTTCGCGGAAGGAGCGGGCCCGCTGCTGCGCGGTAATGCGGTCGAGGATGACGCGCGCGGTCTCGCGCTGCTCGCCGGTCCACGGCGCGGTCCGCGCGGCCACGAGGTTCGCCTGCGAACGCAGGATGATGCCGTCATCGACGATCTTGAGTGCATTGGCGGCAAGCGTCGTGCCGGTCGTGGTGATGTCGACGATCATCTCCGCCGTGCCTGCGGCGGGCGCGCCTTCGGTGGCGCCCGAGCTCTCGACGATGCGGTAGTCGACCACGCCCTGCCGCGCGAAGAAGTCGCGCGTGAGGTTGATGTACTTGGTCGCGACCCGCATCTTGCGGTCGTGATGGTGGCGGAAGGCGGTGGCGACGTCGTCGATGTCGGCCATGGTGCGCACGTCGATCCAGGCCTGCGGCACGGCGACGACGACATTCGCAAATCCGAAGCCGAGCCCCTCGATCAGCACGACGCGCGCATCGGCGTCGGGGATCTGCTCGCGGATCAGGTCCTCGCCGGTCACGCCCATGTGCACCGCGCCCTGCGCGAGCTGCGTGGTGATCTCGGAGGCCGAGAGATAAGCGACCTCGATGCCGTCGAGACCGGCGACGGCGCCGCGATAGTCGCGAGCGCCGCGCGGCTTGACGAGCTGCAAGCCGGATCGGCCGAAGAAGGCTTCGGCGTTTTCCTGGAGCCGGCCCTTGGCAGGGACGGCGAGGACGAGCGGCGCGCTCATTGGGCGCCTCCATAGATGGCGAGGCGCTCGATCCACACCGAGAATCCGACGGCGGCGATCGGCTCGGCGCTGCCGAGGCGGGTCAGCAGGCCGTCATAGCGGCCGCCGGCGACCAGCGGATCGCCGCTGCGCGACGGATCGGTGAGTTCGAAGACGAAGCCGGTATAATAGTCGAAGCCGCGGCCGAAGGCGGTCGAGAACTTCACGCGCTTCAAGTCGATGCCCTGCGCGGCGAGGAAGCCGGCGCGGCTCTCGAACAGGTCGAGCGCCTGATTGAGAGCGCCGTTCATGTTTGCGTCGGCGGACAGCGTACGCAGCTCCGCGGCGGCCTCGTCCGGATCGCCTTTGACGGCGAGGAAGCGTTCGATCAGGCCGCGGACGTCCTTGGGCAGGCGGGTCGAGGCGCCGAGGGCCGACTGCTCGAGGAAGCGTTCGGCGATCTCGGCGACCGAGCGGCCGCCGACGGCGTTGATGCCGGCGATCGAGAGAAGGTCGGTGACGAGCGCGTGCGCGCCCTTCGGGTCGGAGCCCGCCAGCGCGGCGAGCACGCCCTGATATTCCGGACGGCCATTGCTGCCGCCGAGCGTCAGACGCTGGAGGTCCTGCGCCAGATTGGCCTTGCGGTTGAAGTCTTTCACCAGCCGCCGCTTCCAGGCTGCCGGCAGGTCGAGTGCGGCGATCAGGCTCGCAAACAGCGCGACGTCGCCGATCTGGATGTCGGGCTCGCGCAGGCCGTAATGCGCGGTCGCTTCGAGCCCGAGGGACAGCATCTCCGCGTCGGCAGCCGCCTGGTCCGGACGCCCGAAGCTCTCGATCCCGGCTTGCAGGAATTCGGCAGGCGCATCGTGGCGGTGGCGGAAGACCGGCCCGAGATAGCAGAACTGGGCCGGTTGACCGGCGGCAGGGGAGGCGAGGTAGTCGCGCGACACCGGGATCGTCAGATCGGGCCGCAGGCAGAATTCCTCGTCGGCGCCGGGCGCCGTTGTGAGGAACATCCTCTTGCGGATGTCCTCTCCCGAGAGGTCGAGGAAAGGTTCGGCCGGCTGGAGGATGGGCGGGGCGACGCGCGCATAGCCGGCGCGCACATACGAGGAGACCATGGCCTCCGCGCGCGCGTCCGTTGCCTGCGTTCCTGTCCGAGCGTCCATTGTCCGTCCTTCGCGACCCCGCCGGCCCTTTAGCACGCAAGTTTTAAGGTTTCGACCGTCTTCGCCGCCTGCGCTTAACGCCGGTCGGCGCCAAATCCTTGCCGTCGTTAACAAATTTTTGCGCGGCGCGGCTCCGGATACATCGGCGCGCGTAAGATTATCTCAATACAACCCTGTTAAATTATTCGGCGCGCTACGGGAGTTTGGGGATGGCGGCAACCACGCGAGAGCTGGTCGAGGCTTTCTACGCGGCCTACACGGCCCGCGACAGCGCCGCCATGGCGCCTTTGCTCGCCGACGATGTCGACTGGACGATCAGCGGGCCGGTCGATGTGCTGCCCTTCTGCGGCAGCCACCGCGGCCGGCAGGCTGTCCTCGATCTGGTCGACCATCGCATTCCCGCGGTCTTCAGCGTCTTCGCCTTCGTCCGCGACCAGATGCTCACGGACGGCGACAGCGCCGCGACCCTGCACCGGATTTCCGCGCGCACGCCCGACGGGCGCGTCATCAGCTACCGGGTCGCGCATTTCTTCCGCTTCGCCGACGGCAAACTTGTCGAGAACCTGACATTGATCGACTCCTTCGATGCGGTCGAGCAGGTCCTCGGCCATCCGTTGCAGCTTCACGACGCGCCGCCGCTCGCCGTAGACGATGACAGCGCGCTTGTCGCGCTCTGATCCCCCTGCCGCAGTCCTGGCAATGGAGTAGGATGGCGCCCGTCCGAACCTGGGGCCCGCCATGCGCCGCCGCGCGATCCTGATCGCCATCCTGGTACTCGCAACGCCGGCGCATGCCGTCGACCTGCCGACCCGCAAGGCGGGTTTGTGGGAATTGACGATGGACTTCCACAACACGCGCCTGCCGCATCAGACGATGAAGCAGTGTACGGACGCGGTCAGCGACCGGCTGATGAATATGAATTTTGCCGGCTCGAACGAGCAGGCGTGCTCCAAAAAGGACATTGCCAGGACGGGCGACGGTTACGTCATCGACTCGGTGTGTACGTTCGGCGCGATGACGACGACCTCGCATGCGGTGGTCACCGGCTCGTTCGACAGTGCTTACGAGGTCGACGTCAATTCGACGCGCAAGGGCGGGCCAGCCGGCATGGCGCCGAACGGCGCTTCGCACATGACGATCACGGCGAAGTGGATCGGCCCCTGCGCCGCCGGGCAGAAAGCCGGCGACGTCACCATGGCGAACGGCATGACGATGAATGTGCTTGATTTGCAGAAGGGAAGACCGCCGCTGCCGAAGCGGTGAGGGCGCTCGTGCCCCGGATGCGACGCAGCATGAGCGAAGCGAAATGATGCGGCGCTGATCCGGGGCCCCGCTTCGGTTCAACCGGGGTCCCGGGTCTGCAGCGCGCACTATCGTGCAGCGCTGCGCCCGGGACACGGGCTCAACCTCTGTGCTTATCTAAAATCTTCCGCACCGCGTCGACGAGCCCGCCTTCCGGCACCGAGAACTGCGCCTCGGCCTGCTTCTTCAAATACTCGTCGCGCTCCTTCGACATGCCGGCGATCTCGGCGCCGACGACGAGGTCCTTGATGACGACTTCGCCCTTCGCCTTCTCGTCGCCACCCTGAATGACGACGCAAGGGCTGTGGCGCTTGTCGGCGTATTTGAGCTGGTTGCCGATGTTCTTCGGGTTGCCGAGATAGAGCTCGGCGCGGATGCCGGCGCCGCGCAGCGCCGATACCATGCGCTGGTAGTCGGCAACGCGGTCGCGGTCGAATACGGTGACGACGACAGGCCCTGGCTCGGGCTTCGACGAGATCTTGCCGAGCGCGGTCAGCGCCGCCTGCAAACGCGACACGCCGATCGAGAAGCCGGTCGCCGGCGCGGGCTGTCCCGAGAAGCGCGACACGAGGCCGTCATAGCGGCCGCCGCCGCCGACCGAGCCGAAGCGGATCGGCCGGCCTTTTTCGTCCTCGATCTCGAAGGTCAATTCCACTTCGTAAACCGGGCCGGTATAATATTCGAGCCCGCGCACGACGGACGTGTCGATACGCACGCGGCCATTGTCGTAGCCGGCCGCCGATATCAATTCGGCGATTGCCCGCAATTCGTTGACGCCGTCGAGGCCCTGGTTCGAGCCCGACACCAGCGCTTCGAGACGGTCGAAGGTTTCGCCGTCATTGTCGATCGCATTCGACAGGAAACCGAGCACGGTGTCGCACGCCTTGTCGTCGAGATTGGCGCCCTTCGTGAAGTCGCCGCTCTCGTCCTTGCGTCCCGGACCGAGCAGTTGCCGCACGCCATCCGCGCCGAGCCGGTCGAGCTTGTCGATGGCGCGCAGCACGGTCAGCCGCTTGCCGGCATTCTCGTCGCCGCCAATGCCGATCGACTCCATGATGCCGTCGAGCACCTTGCGGTTGTTCACCTTCACCACGTAGGAGCCGCGCGGAATGCCGAGCGCTTCCATCGTGTCGGCGGCGAGCATGCACATCTCGGCGTCCGCAGCCATGGTCGGGGCGCCGACCGTGTCGGCATCGAACTGCATGAACTGGCGGAAGCGGCCCGGGCCCGGCTTCTCGTTGCGGAACACCCAGCCGAAGCGGTAGCTGCGGTACGGCAGCACGATGTGCTCGGTGCCGAGCCGCTCGGCGACGTAGCGCGCGAGCGGTGCAGTCAGGTCGTAGCGCAGCGACAGCCACTGCTCGTCGTCATCCTTGAACGAAAACACGCCCTCGTTCGGCCGGTCGAGGTCGGGCAGGAACTTGCCCAGCGCGTCGGTGTATTCGATCGCCGGCGTTTCCACCGGCTCGAAGCCGTAGCGCTCGAACTGGAGGCGGATGGTCTCGACCATGGCCCGCGTCGCCGCGATCTCGGCCGGGCCCCGGTCGGCGAGGCCGCGCGGCAGGCGCGCTTTGAGTTTCTGCGGTTTTTTCGACTTTTCGTTCATGGCCGGGCCTACATAGCAGACGGCCCGGATACGGCAACGTCGTATGCAAAGGCCGGGCTTGTACGCGGCGGCCACCTCCTTAAGAGTAGGGCTCAGAGCGCCGAATGCCCGCTACCCGGCACGTACCCCCGTGAGGCTCCCATGGCCAAAGTCGCGACCGTTCCCAACGACCTCGAACCCTTCTGGATGCCGTTCACCGCCAACCGCTCCTTCAAGCGGCGGCCGCGGCTGATCACCGGCGCCAAGGACATGCACTACATCACCGTCGACGGACGGCGGGTGATCGACGGCTCGGCCGGCCTCTGGTGCACCAATGCCGGCCATAACCGCGACCCGATCGTGCACGCGATCCAGCGCCAGGCGGCCGAGCTCGACTACGCGCCGGCCTTCCAGTTCTCGCATCCGAAGGCGTTCGAGCTCGCCGGCCGCATCGCGGCGCTGGCGCCGGCCGACCTCGACCACGTCTTCTTCTGCAACTCCGGCTCCGAAGCTGTCGACACGGCGCTGAAGATGGCGCTCGCCTATCACAATGCGCGCGGGCAGGGCGGCCGCGTGCGCATGATCGGCCGCGAGCGCGGCTATCACGGCGTCGGCTTCGGTGGCATCGCGGTCGGCGGCATCGTCGCCAACCGCAAGCAGTTCGGCGCGCTGGTCGCCGGCGTCGATCATCTGCCGCACACCTATAATCGCGAGCAGCAGGCCTTCTCGAAGGGCGAGCCGGACTGGGGCGCGCATCTCGCCGACAATCTGGAAAACCTCGTCGCGCTGCACGACGCCTCGACCATCGCCGCGGTCATCGTCGAGCCGGTCGCCTGTTCGACGGGCGTCTTGCCGCCGCCGAAGGGCTATCTCAAGCGCCTGCGCGAGATCTGCGACAAGCATGGCATCCTGCTCATCTTCGACGAGGTCATCACCGGCTTCGGCCGCCTCGGCACGCCCTTCGCGGCCGACCGCTACGGAGTCATCCCCGACCTCGTGACCTTCGCCAAGGGCGTCACCTCCGGCGCGGTGCCGATGGGCGGCGTCATTGCGCGCAAGCATGTGCACGACGCCTTCATGTCGGGGCCGGAGCACGTGATCGAACTGTTCCACGGCTACACCTACTCGGCGCATCCGCTCGCCTGCGCGGCGGGGCTCGCCACGCTCGATCTCTACCGAGACGAGGATCTGTTCGAGCGCACGCGCAAGCTCGAGCCGAAATGGGCGGACGCCTGCATGTCGATGAAGGGCCTGCCGAACGTTCTCGACATTCGCCAGATGGGCCTGACGATGGGACTCGATCTCGCCCCGCGCGCCGATGGCCCGGGCAAGCGCGGCATGGAAGCGCTCGATCGCGCCTTCAACGAATTCGACATGACGATGCGCGCGGTCGGCGACACGCTCGCACTGTCGCCGCCCTTGATCGTGTCGGAAGCGCAGATCGATGAGATATTCGACAAACTCGGCAAGATCATCAAGGCGGTGGCGTAGCAGGTCTCGCCAGCTTTCCGCGCATGTTGCGTACGCTAGATTACAAAATTGGTTGCGCGCGGCGGTATTCCCACGGCATGCCGTCCGCGAATGCGCCAAGACGCGTCACGCACAATTTTTGATTGCGTTCGCCGGGTGACATTGCGGAACTTCAAATTCCACAGTCATTTCTGTGGAGTGTTGCCGCGCGGGTACAGCGGACCCGTGACTACTCGGGTAATTATCTTTTTCATCGTAATCGAAATTGGAATCAACGGAGCATTGTGATGGGCAAGGGGTGGCTTTGCGTAGCGGCAATCGCGTTGGCATTCTGCGGAACGGCGCAGGCAGCCGACCTCGGCGTAAAGCCCGTCTATAAGGCGCCGCCGACGCAGGTGGCGACCAATTGGTCCGGCGTCTATCTGGGCGGCCAGATCGGCTATGCCTGGTCGCGCGGCGGCTATACGCTGACCCAGGCCCTGGGTAGCGAGTCGTTCAATTTCGATCCGAAATCCGTCATCGGCGGCGGCCATCTTGGCGTCCAGGGCCAGTGGGGGCATATCGTCGCCGGAATTGAAGGAACGTATTCGGGCCTCAAGCTCGACCAGACGCAGTACGCGACTCTCGCAGGCGTCGTCGGGAGCGAGCGCCA
>DASTGR010000110.1:0-4088 GCA_035718885.1 Pseudolabrys sp.
TGCTCGCGCGCAAGGCGGCGGCCAAGGGCCTCACCGCCAAGCCGTGGGTGAAGACCTCGCTGGTGCCGGGCTCGCAGGTGGTCGCCGAATATCTCGACAATTCGGGCCTCCAGAAGGATCTGGACAAGCTCGGCTTCAACCTCGTCGGCTTCGGCTGCACGACCTGCATCGGCAATTCCGGCCCGCTGCCGCCGGAGAACTCGAAGGCGATCAACGAGAACGATCTCGTCGCCGCCGCGGTGCTCTCGGGCAATCGCAACTTCGAGGGCCGCGTCAACGCCGACGTGCGCGCCAACTATCTGGCGTCGCCGCCGCTGGTCGTCGCCTATGCGATCGCCGGCTCGATGTACACCGACATGACCAAGGATCCGCTCGGCGAGGATTCGAAGGGCAAGAAGGTCTACCTCAAGGACATCTGGCCTTCGAACAAGGAGATCGGTGCGTTCGTTTCGAAGAATGTCACCAAGAAGGTGTTCGCCAAGCGCTACGCCAACGTGTCGAAGGGCGATCCGAACTGGCGCAAGATCACCGTCACCGGCGCGATGACCTATTCGTGGGACAAGAATTCGACCTACGTGCAGAACCCGCCCTACTTCGTCGGCATGGGCAAGCAGGCCAAGCCCGTCGAGGACATCGTCGAGGCGCGTGTTCTCGCTCTGCTGCTCGACTCGATCACCACCGACCACATCTCGCCGGCCGGCTCGATCAAGATCGACTCGCCTGCCGGCAAGTATCTCGTCGAGCACAAGGTGAAGCCGGCCGACTTCAACCAGTACGGCACGCGCCGCGGCAATCATGAAGTGATGATGCGCGGCACCTTCGCCAACATCCGCATCAAGAACCAGATGGTGCCGGGCGTGGAAGGCGGCGTGACGATGCACTATCCGTCGAAGCAGCGCATGCCGATCTACGACGCGGCGATGAAGTACAAGCAGGACAAGGTGCCGCTGGTGGTGTTCGCCGGCAAGGAATACGGCACCGGCTCCTCGCGCGACTGGGCGGCCAAGGGCTCGCTGCTGCTCGGCATCCGCGCCGTGGTGTGCCAGTCGTTCGAGCGCATCCACCGCTCGAACCTGATCGGCATGGGCGTGCTGCCGCTCGTGTTCGAGGAGGGCACGTCGTGGCAGTCGCTGGGCTTGAAGGGCGACGAGCAGGTCACCATTCGCGGGCTCGGCGGCGAACTCAAGCCGCGCCAGCGGCTGATCGCCGAGATTGTGATGGGCGACGGCACGCTCAAGCGCGTGCCGCTGATCTGCCGCATCGATACGCTCGACGAGCTGGAATACTTCAAGAACGGCGGAATCCTGCAATACGTCCTGCGGCAGCTCGCCGCCTGAGGCAGGCGATCCGCTCACCGCGAAGTGAGTGGCCGGTGAGGTCCGGGGCGCCTTATATAAGCGCCTCGGTTCGGGGGATCGCGGGACACCGGATGAAGCATCGCGCCTTCGCACTCGCATTAACCCTCGCCGCCACCGTGACGCCGGCCCTTGCCGGCGAGCCGCGCGCGGTGATCGAGCTCTTCACCAGCCAGGGCTGCTCGAGCTGTCCTGCCGCGGACAAGCTGGCCGGCCAGTTGCGTCAGGACCCCTCGGTTCTGGTGCTCAGCCTGCCCGTCGACTACTGGGACTATCTCGGCTGGAAGGACACGCTGGCGCTGCACGGCCATACCGTGCGCCAGCAGGCCTACGCGCAATCGCGGGGCGACCGCGAGGTCTATACCCCGCAGGTCGTCGTCAACGGCGTCGTGCATGCGCTTGGTAGCGACAAGGCGGCGATCGAGAAGGCGATCGACGAAACGCGCGCCAAGGCGCAGCCGCTGACCGTGCCGGTTACGCTCAATGTCGCCGACGGGAAATTGACGGTGAATGTCGCAGAGGCTGCGGCCGCCGGCGCCGGCAAGGCCGAGATCTGGCTCTGCCCCTATGCCAGCACGATCCCCGTGAATGTCGAGCGCGGCGAAAACCGCGGCCATACGCTCACCTATTACGACGTGGTGCGGCGCTGGGTGAAGCTCGGCGAGTTCACCGGCAAGGCGCAGAGCTTCACGGTGCCTGTCGCCGACGTGACCAAGGGCGAGAGCAGCGTCGACCACGTGGCGGTGCTGGTGCAGCGCGAGCCCGAGGGCAAGCCCGGCCTCATGCTCGGCGCTGCCGCGACGAGCTTGCGCTAGAATTTATATCCCGAACCGATCCGCTGTCATGGCCGGGCTTGTCCCGGCCATCTCGTTTAGGCGGGCACTGTGCCTCGCTAAGCGGGATCGCCGGGACAAGCCCGGCGATGACAAAATTGAGAGTCGAGGGTCTTTCGAGACTCTCTCGCTCGCGCCCCGGACGACACAAAAAAATTGGGCCGGCGTGAGCCGGCCCGAAGGCATTGGGGATTGAACCGTACGCGGAACTCAACTGGCCCGGCCGGCCGGCCCCGGGGGGCTGGGGGGCTGAGGAATCCGGGGACGCACCGGACCGGGCCATGAGGCAACGCTGCACTTATCCTGCCGTAGCGTGACAGGCGATTGTTCGAAATTGGGCCTTTTCATGTGCGGCTTTAACGACTTCGTGATCGCGCGCGCGGGCGGTATTGGCGCGCCGGAATGCCCGATTTCGTCGCAGCACGAAGGTCTTGCGAGCGGCGCGCGCCGGCGCGATCATGTCTCGAGCTGTTTTGGGAAGGAGGCGCCGATGTTCGGTCCCGGCGAAATTGATCCAAGCGAGTCCCGCGGGGGCGGTAGCCCGGCGCGCAGCGCATCCGTCCCCGGTCAGGTCACATTCAATCGCCGCGAACTCAACCGCATCCTCGATTTGTATGGCCGCAAGGTCGCCGCCGGCGAATGGCGCGACTACGCCATCGACTTTCTGAAAGACCGCGCAGTGTTCTCGGTCTTCCGCCGCACCTCGGAAGTGCCGTTGTACCGCATCGAGAAGGATCCGAAGCTGGCGCAGCGCCAGGGCGCCTACAGCGTCATCTCGGCGAGCGGCCACATCCTGCGACGCGGCCACGAGCTCGACCGCGTGCTGCGCGCGATCGACAAGTCTATCGCGCTGGTCGCGGGCTGACTGTCGTCCCGGGCGAGCTTTAGCGAGACCCGGGACCCATACTCCGCAGCAAATCGAGAGGGCACGGCGTAGGGGTCCCCGCCTTCGCGGGGACGACAGAATTACGGATTCGTCTTCATCCCGTCGCCCAGATCGCGCTGCATCAAGAGCGTGTCGACCCAGCGGCCGAACTTGTAGCCGATGCCCGGCAGCTGTCCGACGACGCGGAAGCCGCAGGCCTCGTGCAGGCCGACCGAGCCAGGCTGATTCGGCGAATCGCCGATCACCGCCAGCATCTGGCGGAAGCCGCGCCTCGTGCAGTCCTCGATCAGCGCGTCCATGAGCGCGCGGCCGACGCCGCGGCGCTGCATGTCCGGATCGATGTAGACCGAGTCTTCGACGCTGTGCCGATAGGCCGGCCGGGTGCGGTAGACCGAGGCATAGGCGTAGCCGGCGAAGCGGCCGCCGACTTCCGCCGCGAGATAGGGATAGCCGCCCTCGATCACGTATTTCATGCGCCGGCCGATCTCGGCCGCGTCCGGCGGCTCGAGCTCGAACGAGGACGAGCCGGTCTCCACGGCCGGGGCGTAAATACGGACGATGTGCGGGATGTCGGCGGGTGTGGCGGGGCGGATGCGGAGGTCAGACATTTCCAAGGCTCGTCATGCGCGGGCTCGACCCGCGCATCCATGATGAGGTGCACCCCGCTAATCAGTACGGTTGTGCCGTCTTGAACCGCATCATGGATTGCCGGGTCAAGCCCGGCAATGACGGGGCAGCATAGTGGCCAAACAAAAACGCCCGGGCGTGAGGCCCGGGCGTTCGTAGACCTTGTTCTGTCGCTGTGACGCCTAGCGGCGGTCACCCATGAAGCGCAGCAGGAACAGGAACAGGTTGATGAAGTCGAGATAGAGCGACAGCGCGCCCATCACGGCCTTGCGGCCGGCGGCGGTGCCGTCGTCATAGCTCGAATACATCTCCTTGATCCGCTGCGTGTCGTAGGCGGTCAGGCCGGCGAAGACGAGAACGCCGATCACCGAGATCGCGAATGCGAGG
>DASTGR010000111.1:0-8203 GCA_035718885.1 Pseudolabrys sp.
CGAGGCGGTAACGCGCGAACGGTATTTTGGTTCCGGGGAGGAAACGTCGATTTTCGGAAGGTTTTCTGGAACTTAGGTACGGTTCCGAACAAAACACGGAACCGCGGCAGGCCTTAGAGTTCGAAAACCTGCTTGGCGGTCCCGTGCAGGCATTCGCCGGGGCCGTCCTCGCCGATGATGTAATTGTCGCAAATGACCGCAAAAATCGAGGGTGTCTCATAGCCGGGGTGAACGGCGAAATTCATGTTCGCCGCGATCGGCATGGTCTCGTCCGACCGGATCAGCGGCCGCTCGACCATGTCGTAGCCCTGGCCGTGCGCATAGAGCCACAGTTCCGGCGGCAGGCCGCGCTGCTTCATATAGGCGTCGTGTGCGGCATGAATTTCGGCCGGTATTGCGCCCGGCTTCATCAGGCTCAGCGTGTAGTCCTGCGCCTGTCGCACGGATTCGAAGCCGTCCTTGAGTTCGTTCGACGCGCGTCCGAGCACGATCGTGCGGGCGATCTCGGTGTACATGCCGCCCGGCCCGTTGACCTCGATGAGCAGAGAGAGATGGTCGCCCTTCGACAGGGTCCTCCCCTGCATGAAGCGCGGCACGAAGGACGAGCGGACGCCGACCGGCGAGGAGCCGCCGAGGAAGATGCCCTGCTCGCTGCCGAGCCTGAGCGCCTCTGCTTGCGCCGCCGCCGTGATGTCGATGTCGCGCAGGCCCGGCTTGATGACATCGAGCACCGCTTTGAAGATGTCGTCCTGCATCGTGGCGCAGCGGCGGATCAGGTCGAGTTCTTCCGGGCTCTTGATCGCCTTGATGCGATCGACCATGTCGGTCGCGTCGACGAATGTCGTTCCGCTCAGGCCCTGCTCGAGCGCGGCGACGAGCGCATGCGGCAAGCCCCCTTTGCCGAGAAAACCCACGGTCCCGGGATCGCGCCGCTTCAGCGCCTCGACGGCGAGATCGGCGTCGTAGCTCTGCGTGTAGACGATCGACACGAAAGACGGCGTGCAGAGTTGCTCGCCGACGCCGCGATTGAGCGGGTCGTTGTCGAAGGACGTGCGCTTGCCCATCGGCCCCATCTCGATCACGGTCATCGGCTCGTCAGCGTAGAAGATGACCGTGCGCGGATAGCCGTTGGTCGCAGGCAGGTCGGTGAACCAGCGGACGGCGCCACCGATCCAGTCGCTGGTGTTCTGCATGACGAGGGCGTCGATGCGCTGCGCTTTCATTGCCTTGCGCACCGCGCTCCAGCGACGCTGAAGCTCCGCGTCGGAGATGCGCGTCAAAATCCGCTCGTTCGGCGAGATCATCGTCGTTTCCTTCAATGCGCGATGCGGTTGCGCATGTCGTCGTATCGGCCCGCCAGAAAATGCCGCATGTTTTCGATCACGACCGGCATCACGTAATCTTCGTATTCGCGGAACAGGCCGCCGATATGGGATTGCATGAACACGTTCGGCAGCTCCCAGAACGGGCTGTCCTGCGGCAGCGGCTCACGCGAGAAGACGTCGAGACCCGCGCCGGCGATGGCGCCCCTCGTCAGCGCATCGAGCAAAGCTGCCTCGTCGACCGTCTCGCCGCGCCCGACATTGATGAAATACGCGGTCGGCTTCATCGCCTGGAACACTGCCCGGCCGATCAGTCCGACATTATGGGCGTCGCCCGGCAGCACATTGATCAGATAGTCGGCTTCCGCCGCCGCCGCGGGAAGATTGGCGGACGGCATCACCGTGTCGAAATTCTCGACGGCGCGCGGCGTGCGGCTCACGCCGATGACGCGCATGCCGAAGGCCTTCAACAGCGCTGCGATCGCGGTGCTGCTCAGACCGACGCCCACTACGACGGCCGTCTTGCCCGCCAGCAGCGGCCACGGCCGGGAGCGATCCCACCGGTGAGTGGCCTGGTCCCTGACGAGACGCGGGGTCTCGTGCGTGACGGACAGCATCAGATGCGCCACCGTTTGGCGCATCGCCGGACCATGAATGCCGCGCGCGCTCGTCAGCAGGACTTCCGGACGTAAAGACGGGCAGCGGAGAAAATGATCGACGCCCGTTGCGAGCGACTGAATCCATTTCAGGTGCGTCGCACTTCGCACGAGGTCGTCGTTCACGCTGATCCCGAAAGCGATGAGCACATCGACCGCCGACGCCGGGAGCGGCAGCGTCGCCAGATCCTCGACCGCATAAACCGTCTCGACCGGATGGACGGAAAGCTCCGGGAAGGCCTGCCGCAGCCGTTCGGCATAATTGGCGGCGTGAGATTCAAGGATGAGGACATTCATGGGAGCGTGTCTGTTTCGGTCGCCACCATAGCGATGTGCGAGACAGAAAACAGCCCGTGACGGCAAGGCGTTCGCCACCCGCATTGTGGGCCGGCATGCCACCGGCGCGCGATGTAAAAGCGCGGACGTCCGATCGGCGCGGGCCGTCGGCAATAAGTGTACCGGCAAGCGGGCGAGCCGGCTGCAAACTGCGCCGCTATTACGCTGCGCGCTTGACGGCGCGCGGCCGGGCTTGTCAATCTTGATGCTTCGGCCTGTGATGCCGAGCACCGCCCGACCATGCCGGCGGCACTGTCGGCAACAACAACAACATGGGCGACCCAGGGAGGGTACCGATGCGTCTTCTCAAGACATTGCCGCTGCTCGTGGCGGGCCTCTTCGTGGCCACCGTGGCCAACGCCGAACCGGTCAAAATCCGGCTGTCCTATGTGGTGCCGGTGGCCAATTGGGCGCCGCTGCTGGAGGCCAAGAAGGATCTCGCCCAGCATTGGGGCAAGTCCTACGTGATGGAGGCCGTGCGCTTCCAGGGCACGCCGCCGATGATCACCGCGCTGGCCAATAACGAGATCGAGATCGGCGACCTCGCCTATTCGAGCTTCGGCCTTGCCGTGCAGAACGCCGGCCTCGAGGACCTGCGCGTGATCGGCGACGAATTCCAGGACGGCGTGCCGGGCTATTACAGCAACGAGTTCTTCGTCCGTAAGGACAGCGGCATCAACAAGATCGAGGACCTCAAGGGCAAGGTCATCGCCATCAACGCGATCGGCAGCGGCGTCGACGTCGCGATGCGCGCCGCGCTCAAGAAGCACGGGCTCGTCGACAAGAAGGACTACACCGTCATCGAGGCGCCGTTCCCGACCATGGCGGCGCTCCTGAAGGACAAGAAGGCCGACATGGTCTCGGCCGTGCTGCCCTTCTCGCTCAGCCCCATCCTCAAGGAAGAAGGCAAGCGCCTTTTCGATTCGACCGAAGGCGTCGGCCGCGCTCAGTTCATCTTCTGGGCGGCGCGCAAGCCGTTCCTCGACAAGAACCGCGCGGCGATGGTCGACTTCATGGAAGACGCGATCCGCATCGAGCGCTGGTACCTCGACCCGAAAAACCACGACGAGGTCGCCAAGATCGCGTCCGGCCTGCTCAAGGTGCCGCCGGAGCGGTTCGGCTGGCTGTTCACCAAGCAGGACTCCTATCGCGATCCTAACGGCAAGCCCGATCTCGCGTCACTCCAGCGCAATGTCGACATCTGCGCAGACCTCGGCATCTTCCGCTCGAAGTTCGACGTCAAAAAATATTCCGACCTGAGCATCGTGGAAGAAGCCGCAAAGCGCGTGAAGTAACGCGCTTTCACGCGTAGACTGACGGCAGGCACGGACCGGGCCCCCTCGGCGCCCGGTCCTCCTGTCGAGGCCGGAACACGCCCGTGACATCGAACGCGCAGATCGTCGTCGACCAGGTGGGTCACCGCTACCGGCCGCCCACCGGCCGCGAAGTCGTGGCGCTCGACAATGTCTCCCTGAGCGTCGAGAACCGCGAATTCCTTGCGCTGCTCGGCCCCTCGGGCTGCGGCAAGTCGACGCTGCTCTATATGATCGGCGGCTTCCTGCCGACCGTCACCGGCTCGATCCGGGTCGACGGCAAGCCGGTCGCCGGTCCCGGGCCAGACCGCGGCGTCGTGTTCCAGCACTTCGCTCTGTTTCCCTGGAAGACGGTCAAGGCGAACATCCTCTACGGCCTTGAGCGCATGCAGCTTGGCCGCGCCGAGCGCGAGAGCCGCGCACAGGCCTTCATCGACATGGTCGGGCTGACCGGTTTCGAAGACAGCTATCCCTCGCAGCTCTCCGGCGGCATGAAGCAGCGCGCCGCGATCGCCCGCACGCTCGCCTTCGACCCGCAGATCCTGCTGATGGACGAGCCGTTCGGCGCGCTCGACGCGCAAACGCGCAGCCTGATGCAGGCGGAGCTCCTCAACATCTGGCGCCGCACGCCGAAGACCGTGATCTTTGTGACCCACGACGTGCAGGAGGCGGTGTTCCTCGCCGACCGCGTCGCCGTCATGTCGGCGCGGCCGGGCCGCATCAAGGCACTGATCGACACAAGGTTCGACAAGACCGATCCGCACGTCTTCAAGTCGAAGGCCTTCGCCGACAAAGTCGACGAGATCTGGGGCCTGGTGCGCGACGAGGCGATCAAGGCGCAGGCGAGCCGCGGGCAATGAGAGCGGCGCTGATCCGGTACTCCCCGCTCCTGATCCTGGCCGTCGCCTGGCAAGTGACCTCGCATTTCGAGTTCGTGTCCTCCTCGGCCTTGCCGCCGCTGACGGACATCGGCCGCGCCTTCATCGATCTCGTGAAGTCTGGCGACTTGCAGAAGAACGCCGCGCCCTCGCTCTATCGGGGCGGCGTCGGCCTCCTGCTGGCGATCGGCTTCGGCACGGTCGTCGGCATTGCCATGGCGTGGTGGAAGCCGGTCAACGTCGTGGCCGGGCCGCTGGTCGAGGCCTTCTATCCGATGCCGAAATCGGCGCTCATCCCGGTCACCGTAATCTGGCTCGGCTTCGGCGACGGCTCGAAGATCCTGCTCATCTTCCTCGGCTGCATGCTGCCGGTCATCATCGGCGCCTATAACGGCGCACGTTCGACCGAGCAGGTGCTGGTCTGGTCGGCGCGCAGCATGGGCGCGGGCCGCCTGCGCATGATGTGGGACGTGGTGATCCCGAGCGCGCTGCCCGAGATCCTCAACGGCATCCGCACCGCGCTCGCGCTCGCCTTCATCCTGATGGTGACGTCGGAACTGATCGTGGCGCGCGAAGGGCTCGGCAATCTGATCGGCTTCCTCGGCGCCAATGGCTCGTACGCGGCGATGTATGCCGTGGTGCTCACCGTGGCGTTCATGGGCTTTGCCGCGGACCGCATCTACCAGCTTGCGGCACGGCGCGCGCTGGCCTGGCGCGAGGCGGCCCTGTCATGAGCGCCGTCTCCGATCCGCGCAGTCCCGTCGTCCGCATTGTCTGGGCCACGTGCTCGTTCGTCGCGCATACCGCGAGCATCTTCGCCTTGCTCGTCGCCTGGGAGCTGTTCGCGCGCTCCGGCAAGGTCACGATGTTCATGCTGCCGCCGTTCAGCGCGGTCGCCGAGCGCATCTGGTCCGACGCCGTCGGCGGCAAGCTCTGGATGGACCTCGGCCTGACGCTCTACCGCACCTTCGTCGGCTTTTCGCTCGCCTGCGTGATCGGCGTGGTGCTGGGCACGGCGATGGCGCGCACCAGACTGGCGCGCTGGTTCTTCGACCCGATCATCTCGATTGGCTTCCCGATGCCGAAGGTGGTGTTCCTGCCGGTGGTGATCCTGTGGCTCGGCGTGTTCGACGTCTCCAAGATCGCCATGGTGACGGTCGAAGCGGTGTTCCCGGTCGTCACCGCGACGGTGCTCGGCATTCAGGGCGTCGGCCACGAACTGATCTGGTCGGCGCGCAACATGGGCGCCAAGGACCGCGAACTCCTGTGGCAGGTGCTGCTGCCGGCAGCGCTCCCCCAGGTCATGACCGGGGTTCAGGTCGCGCTGCCGGTCGCGCTCATCGTCGCCATCTTCACCGAGATGGCGATGGGCGGCTTCGGCATTGGCGGCGTGATGATGCAAGCCTCGCGCTTCGCCGACTCGCGCGGCGTGTTCGCCGGCATCGTCGAGATCGCCATCGTCGGCTATTGCCTCGTGCAGGCGCTCGCCTTCGTGCGGCGGCGCCTGCTCCGCTGGCACCAGGAAGCGCACGCGCCGAGCACTGTGTGATGCAACCATTTATCAGAGTCGCTTCTTCGCGAATGCTCTACCAGAAGCAGATTTGAGATACTTCTCGAACGAGAGGGCCGATTTATCGTCAGAGAACGCTATATAGGTCTTGATAGACCAAGGCGCATATTTCGAAGTGTGCGAGACTTCGCGTGCATTGTGTTTTTTCAGGCGGGCACGCAAATCGCTGGTCACGCCCACGTAGTGTCGTTCGGTATCCTGTACGCTGCGGAGGATATAGACATACACCATACGGATCTTCCGGGTTGCAAATCCGGCCTCTCGGGAATGACAGCCCGCCTCCGCCCTGCGGGCTACGGCGCGGCAGCCTTCGCTCGCTTCGCCGAGGCGTCGGGATCGGCCTGCCGAGCCGTAGCTCGCGAAGCAAGCGAAGGCTGGTGGCGGACGCAGTCTAGCTCGAACCCGTCTCACCGGGAATTTCCCGAAGTTTTCCCATAACAATGGGAAAATACAGCGCTGAAGATGGAAAATTGGCCATTTTCCGCGCTCTGGAGGACGGCTGCCCGAGCAAAATCAATTACTTACTTTGGGTACGCGCCCCCGCCCAAATGGGAAAATACCAGTCGAAATAAGCCATTTGGTCGGGCATTTGGGAATTACCGGATGACTGACCCGAAAGGCAGACTGCCTTTTCGATGCTGCAGAGCCGCGATGATGTCCGAGAGGATAGGCGGGTCGCCCAGATACCCGCGGAGCTGTTCCAGCTCCTGCTCCAGCTGGGCCGGCCAAGTCTCTTTAGGCGCCGTCTTGCCGGTCACGGAGCGCATGTAGATAGGCCGGGCCTCTTCCGGACGTTTAAGCGCGACAAGAGCGTGGGCTTGCCGCAAGGCGGGCCAGAGAGCATTGGGCAAAGCGTCCAGACCAGTCTGGCAGAGCGCCACAGCCTCATTGGGCCGGCCCTCGCAAACGAGGATGAGTGCAATATCCGCAAGACCGTCCACGGCTGATTGGCGGTCTTGGCGATGTTGGCCTGTCCCCGGTCGCCCGTCCGCAAAGTGGGCCCCCAGTGCCTCCAGCACTCGGGCAAATACGGTGGCGGCCTCGTCGTATTGCCCCAAGCCGAAAAGCTCCTGCCCCGCTTGATTGTCGGAGCGGTCGGCGAGCTGCGCGGGCGCGGGAGCGGCCTCAGCACGGGAGCGATAGGACGGCGCGCGAGGCACGATCTGGCCCTGCGAGGACAGATCAGGGTTCTCCTCGAAATACGCCTCCCACCGCTTTGATGCGGCCGTGCTCAAACCCTTGGCTCGGATACTCTGAAGGTCGTCCAGCATCACAGCTGACCAGGGACGGTCACCGACCAGCTTCCCGCAATGGCGGAGGTAAATCTCTTCCGCCGCCTCCGTTTTTCCCGTCAGGAGCAAGAGGTGAGCGAGCACGGCTTGGAGGGGTAGGCCCGCACGGACGCCGGGGGAAAGCTCGTGGACGATCTCGAGGCCAAGTCCGAAGTTTCCGCCAATCAACGCATCCCGCGCCAGTTGCGCCAGTTGTAGCTCTGAACGTGTCAGCAGTGCCGTCACCCAATCGTCGTCCGTTTGCTGCTCCAGAGCGAATTTGGCCTTCTGCATCTGCCGTCGGTGAACGTCTGCAGCCTCCGCGAGCATGCCATGCTTCTTGTAAATAAGGGCAGCTTCATCGGTATGCGGGTTTAGCCGCAGATAGTCGCGTTCCCCCTCTTCCATTTCTTTTTGAACGGAACGGCCGCGTCGCGCGAGGAAGTCGACCGACCACCCCGCCTCAAGCAGCGTCGCTTCAACCTCGGACATAAGCGGGACTGAGAGCCCGGCATTGCGGAAGTCCGCGAAGTCGCGAAGGATCCGGGTCTCCCAATGGGTGATAAACTGGCGCTTATCACCATGAAACCCTCCGTAAAACGCGCGCGCCTCGTCGATCCGCCCAAGAAACATCGCAGCATGGGCGGCAATGAGCTTGATCCAGGTCACGTCTCGCGTCCCGGCGGCTGCGACAGCGACATCGGCGCATTCGATGGCGGCCTGATATTGTTTCGCCCAGAGGAGCTGATTTGCCAGACACCCGAGCCTTGCGACGCCACGATAATGAGGATCATCAGGCGGCGGCCCGACTAAGTGCGGCGGGACGTCAACAGGCGCCGCGGAACGGACCTGCTCGG
>DASTGR010000112.1:0-5473 GCA_035718885.1 Pseudolabrys sp.
GGTCGGCACGTGGATGCGCTTGACGCCGGTGTCGGAAAGCTCACGAAGGTTGCGCGCGGTGATGCGCTTGTCCTTGGCGACGACGACCTTGCCGTCCTTGCCGACGATGTCGAAGCGCGCCATCTCGCCGCGCAGCCGCTCCGGCACGAACTCGAGCTGGATGCCCTTCTGCGTCAAGTGGAACGTGTCGAAGACGAAGAATTCTCGCAGGATGTCCTCGTTGGTGAGGCCGATCGCCTTCAGCAACGTCGTCACCGGCATCTTGCGGCGGCGGTCGACGCGGAAGAACAGGAAGTCCTTCGGGTCGAATTCGAAGTCGAGCCACGACCCGCGATACGGAATGACGCGCGCCGAGAACAGGAGCTTGCCCGACGAATGCGTCTTGCCGCGGTCGTGCTCGAAGAACACGCCCGGGGAGCGATGCAGCTGCGAGACGATGACGCGCTCGGTGCCGTTGATGATGAAGGAGCCGTTCTCGGTCATGAGCGGCATCTCGCCCATGTAGACCTCCTGCTCCTTCACTTCCTTGATCGTGTCCTTCGGCGCTTCGCGGTCCATGATCACGAGGCGCACCTTGGCGCGCAGCGCCGAGCAATAGGTCAGGCCGCGCTGCTGGCATTCGACGACGTCGAACGCCGGCGGCAGCAACGAGTAGCTCACGAACTCGAGGCGGGCGTTGCCCGAATGGCTCGAGATCGGGAAGATCGAGGTGAAGGCCGCCTGCAGGCCTTCGTTCTTGCGCTCCATGCCCGGCGTGTCCGCCTGCAGGAAGGCGCGGTAGGAGGCGAGCTGCGTCTCGAGCAGGAAAGGCACCTGCAGAACGCTCGCGCGCTTCGCGAAGCTCTTGCGGATGCGCTTCTTTTCAGTGAACGAGTACGGCGTAGCTTGTGGGGTCGCCATGTGAGGTCGGTTCTCCGGTCGGTTGTTGCGCGTGCTGTCGCCTGGAAGCGGAGTGAAAGCGTCTCCCCGCGTGCGTTGAAGGACCGTTCAACGACCGCGACGAAGAAGCCGAGTTCTTCCCCTGCTTTTTTGGCGTACTGCGTGACTGTCCGGGGGCATTGCGCCCCTGGCCTGGTGGCTGGCCGCTACCAGCCGCTGGCGGACGACGTCACCATTGCGGGCGACGTCCGACCAAACCCGTCTTCTGCAGTCGATCAGAAGACAAAGCGAAACGGACTCGTCGAGTCCCGTTTGGCTTCGCCCTCTCGGTCGAAGCGCTCGGCGGCGGCCGCCGCCGAGCCTCCTGCTCTTGCTACCGGAAATCGTCGGGCTTCGCCCGCGATTTCGGGATTACCAGCTCGTCACTACCCGTCTGGGTAGTGATTTTTCCATGGGGTCGCGGCGGTAGCTCGCGACCCCATCTGACCTATTTACTTGACTTCTACCTTGGCCCCGGCGTCTTCGAGCTTCTTCCTGGCGGCTTCGGCGTCGGCCTTCGGGATGCCCTCCTTCACGGGCTTCGGCGCGCCGTCGACAAGGTCCTTGGCTTCCTTCAAGCCCAGGCCGGTCAGCTCGCGCACCGCCTTGATGACGTTCACCTTGTTGTCGCCGATGCCGGAGAGCACGACGGTGAATTCGGTCTGCTCTTCGACCGGCGCGGCAGCCGCGGCACCGGCGGCCGGCGCCGCGACGGAGACGGCCGCGGCGGCCGAGACGCCGAACTTCTCTTCCATCGCCTTGATGAGCTCGGAGAGCTCGAGGACGGTCATCGACGAGATCTTGTCGAGGATTTCAGCTTGTACTGCGGACATTCGATGCTCCTGACGTAACGAGTGGATATGGGTATGCGGAGTTCAATATCAAGCGGCGGGCCTGCTGTCGCGCACGGCGGCGAGCGTCCGGGCGAACCGCGCCGGGACCTCGTTCATCGTGCGGACGAACTTGGCGATCGGCGCCTGCATGGTGCCGAGCAGCTTCGCCAGCAGTTCGTCGCGCGACGGCAACGCCGCGAGCGCGGCGATGTCGTTCGCCGACATGACCTGGCCGGGCATCGCGCCCCCGGCGATCACGAACCTGTCGTTGGCCTTGGCGAAGTCGTTCAGGACCTTCGCCACGGCCACCGGGTCGCTGCCGATGCCGTACGCGAGCGGTCCGACCATCTTGTCGGAGAGCGGGGCGAACGGCGTTTCGGCGACGGCTCGGCGCACGAGGGTGTTCTTGACCACCCGGAAGTAGATGCCCGAGGCACGCGCCTTCGCGCGAAGCTGCGTCATCGCGGCGACCGGCAAACCCCGGTTCTCCGCCATGACGATCGCCTGCGCGCCGGCGACGGCCTTCGATACCTCCGCCACGACTGCCTGCTTTTCTGAAAGATTGAGACTCATAGTCACCCTGTCTGCAATGCGGTGACCTCACGTCCAGGACCATCCTGTACGAGGGCACCATCTGCGCTGGGTGTCAGGGATCGGGTATCGGGATCAGATATCGAAGACCCCGCCCCATCCCATCGTTTAAGCATTCGCCCCAGCGGTCTTTGACGGTCCGCGCGACGCGTTGCCACGTCGCGCGTTCCCTCAAAACCTGCACTTCGCCGTCGACGAAGAGCGTCGGCGGCGCTCGATTCCCGCGGCCGCGCCCGGCCGCCTTGCTTGGCGCTACGCGTTGGCGCCCGGCTGCGCGAACGACGCCGTGTCGACGCGCACGCCCGCGCCCATCGTGCTCGAGACGCTGACCTTCTTCAGGTACACGCCCTTGACGCCGGCCGGCTTCGCCTTGTTCAACGCGTCGATCAACGCGTTGAGGTTCGTCTTGAGGGCGTCGGCGGAGAACGAGGCCCGGCCGATCGTCGCCTGCACGATGCCGGCCTTGTCGGTGCGGTATTGCACCTGCCCCGCCTTCGCATTCTTCACCGCTTGCGCCACGTCGTTCGACACCGTGCCGACCTTCGGGTTGGGCATCAGGCCGCGCGGACCGAGGATCTGGCCGAGCTGGCCGACCACGCGCATCGCATCGGGCGAGGCGATCACGACGTCGAAGTCCATGAAGCCTTCCTTGATGCGCGCAGCGAGATCGTCGAAGCCGACGATGTCGGCGCCCGCGTCCTGCGCGACTTTCGCGCGGTCACCCTGGGCGAACACCGCGACGCGCACCTTCTTCCCGGTGCCGGCCGGCAACACCACCGAGCCGCGGACCGTCTGATCGGATTTCTTCGCGTCGACGCCGAGGTTCACCGCGACGTCGACCGACTCGTCGAACTTCGCCGTCGCCGTCTGCTTGACGAGCGCGAGCGCATCGTCGACCGGGTAGGCCTTCGCGTGATCGACCTTGCCGCGCACTTTTTGCATGCGCTTCGAAAGGTTCGGTGCTTTCTGCTCGGCCATGATCACTGAACTCCTTCGACCGTGATGCCCATGCTGCGCGCACTGCCGGCGATCGTGCGCACGGCCGCGTCGAGATCGGCGGCCGTAAGGTCGGGCTGCTTCGTCTTCGCGATCTCCTCGATCTGCGCGCGCGTGAGCTTGCCGACCTTGCTCGCGTTCGGCTTGCTGCTGCCCTTGTCGACCTTCGACGCCTTCTTGATCAGCACCGTCGCCGGCGGCGTCTTCATGATGAACGTGAAGCTCTTGTCCGCGTACGCCGTGATGATCACCGGGATCGGCAACCCGGCTTCCATGCTCTGCGTCTGCGCGTTGAACGCCTTGCAGAACTCCATGATGTTCAGGCCGCGCTGGCCGAGCGCCGGCCCGATCGGCGGGCTCGGGTTCGCCTTGCCGGCCGGCACCTGCAGCTTGATGTATCCGACGACTTTCTTTGCCACGTCGATCTCCTGTGGGTTCAGGCGGGTCGGTGACCCTCCCCGTTACGTCGTTGTTCGTCCGCGCCGAGCGTCGCGGCAAAAAGCTACGCTCCAGTACGAAATGCCTCGATCACGACCAACGCCGGACCTCGCCCGCCGTTGCCCGCTTCCGTTTTCCTAGGCTTTTTCCACCTGCGAAAAATCGAGCTCCACCGGCGTCGAGCGGCCGAAGATCGTCACCGAAACTCGCAGCTTGCTCTTCTCGTAATTCACGTCCTCGACGTTGCCGTGGAAGTCGGTGAACGGACCTTCCTTCACGCGCACCGCCTCGCCCAGCTCGAAGAGCACCTTCGGGCGCGGCTTCTCGACGCCTTCCTGCACCTGGCGCAGGATCGCGTCGACTTCCTTCTGGCTGATCGGCGTCGGCCGATTGGCCGTCCCGCCGACGAAGCCGGTGACCTTCGGCGTGCTCTTCACGAGATGCCACGTGTCGTCGGTCATCTCCATCTCGACGAGCACGTAGCCCGGGAAGAACTTGCGCTCGGAGATCGCCTTCTGGCCGCTCTTCATCTCGACCACTTCCTCGACGGGCACCAGGATCTGGCCGAACTGGTCCTGCAGCTCGGAGCGCTTGATGCGCTCCTGCAGCGTGCGCTGCACGCTCTTCTCGAACCCCGAATACGCGTGCACCACGTACCACTTCTTGTCGGCCATCACTCCACTCGACCCGTGAGCATCTTCACGACCCACGCGAGCGTGGAATCGACCGCGAACAGGAACAGCGCCATGACGACGACGAACGCGAACACGATCGCCGTCGTCTGCAGTGTTTCCTTGCGCGTCGGCCACGACACGCGGCCCGCCTCCGCCCATGACTCCTGGGCGAACGCGAAAAACGCCTTGCCTTGATCCGACGTCCAGCCGACGGCCGCGCCGGCGAGCAGGCCGCCGACGACCATCAGGAAGCGAAACACCGTCGCGGTGTCCGCGAAATAGTAATAGGCCCAGACGCCGGCGAAGACGCAACCGACGGCCAGGGCCATTTTCAATTTATCCATTTCCGGTATCAGGTATCGGAGGACAGGGATGAGATGCGTCGGCGTGTCCGATGCGCGGCACGCGACCCGCCGCTGCCATGCCCAACTCGATCCTTCGCAATTCCTTCCAAGACTCGGTCGACCTCTGCCGCTTCCATGCACTCGGGTATCGGAACCCTGTCCTCTGATACCTGATCCCTGGAAAGGGCAGGCCAGGAGGGAATCGAACCCCCAACCTGCGGTTTTGGAGACCGCCGCTCTGCCAATTGAGCTACTGGCCTATCCAACTTCGGAAGCGAGGGACTCGCGACCAGCCCGCGATCCCTATTCGATGATCTTGGTCACGACGCCGGCACCGACCGTGCGTCCGCCTTCGCGAATCGCGAAGCGCAAGCCCTCCTCCATCGCGATCGGCGCAATCAGGGTCACCGTCATCGCGATGTTGTCCCCCGGCATCACCATCTCCGTCCCGCCAGGCAGCTCCACGCTTCCCGTCACGTCGGTCGTCCGAAAGTAGAACTGCGGCCGGTACCCGTTGAAAAACGGCGTGTGCCGACCGCCCTCTTCCTTCGACAGCACGTACACCTCGCAGCTGAACTTCGTGTGCGGCGTGATCGACGAAGGCTTCGCCAGCACCTGCCCGCGCTCCACTTCCTCGCGCTTGGTGCCCCGCAAGAGCACCCCGATGTTGTCCCCCGCC
>DASTGR010000113.1:0-2686 GCA_035718885.1 Pseudolabrys sp.
GAGGCCGACGGTGAAGCCGATCCAGATGCCGATGGCCGCGAGCCCGCCGGGGAAGGCGAGCGTATAGGACGTGGCGAAGCCGATCGCCCAGAAGCTCACCGCGGCGAAGAGGAGCGGCACGCGCGTGTCGTTTAACCCGCGCAACGCGCCGGCGGCGATCGTCTGCACGCCGTCGACGACAAAGAAGGTCGCGCCGAAGGCAAGGAGCGTTGCGGCGAGCGCGATCGTCGCAGCGGTTTGCGCATCGCCGGCGGGCGCGCCAAGAAAGGCGAGCGGGATGACGTCGCGGAAAGCGACGATCACGATCACCATCGCCGCCATGAAAGCCGCGCCGAGACCGATGGCGGCGAAGCCCGCGCGCCGCGTTCCTTTGGCGTCGCGGCGGCCGACCGCATGGCCGACGCGAACCGTCGCCGCCATCGAGATGCCGAACGGCACCATGAACAGGATCGCCGCCGTTTGCAGCGCCACCTGATGCGCGGCGAGCGCGACAGTGCCGATCCAGCCCATCATGATCGCCGCGGTGGCGAACAGGCCGTATTCGAGCAGGAACGCGCCGGCGATCGGCGCGCCGACCGCGACGAGCTCGCCGAGCAGCCGCCAGTCGATGCGCCAGAAGCGGCCGAGCACGTGGTATTTGCGAAACGGCCGCTGCGCGTAGGCGATCCAGAAGCAGGCGGCGCACATCGCCAGATTGACGATGGTCGTGCCGGCGCCGGCCCCTAACAGGCCGAGTTCGGGCAGGCCGAAGCGGCCGTAGATCAGCGCATAGGCAAGCAGGGTGTTGAGCGGAATCGCGACCAGCGTTACCCACAGCGCCGGCTCCGGCCGGTTGACCGCTCCCATGAAGCCGCGCAGCGCGATGAACCACCAGCCGGGCACCAGCGACCAGCCGAGACCGATGAGGTAGATGCCGGCGAGATGCGCGCTCGTCTCGTCCTGGCCGAGCAGGCGCAGCACGTCCTCGCCGAAATATTCGAGCACGGTCAGCGGCACGCCGAGCATCAGTGCGGCCCACAGGCCGACGCGCAAGGAGCGGCGCACCATGCGCGGTTCGCGCGCGCCGAAGGCCTGTGCCGCGAGCGGCGCCACCGCCGAGACGATGCCCATGCCGAGGACGAAGGCGGCAAACAGCACGGTCTGCCCGAGCGCCGCGGCGGCGAGCGCGCCGTCGCCGAGATGGCCGATGAGGATGAGGTCGCTCGTCATCATCGCCACCTGGCCGAGCTGCGTCAGCGCAATCGGCAGAGCGAGCTTCACCGTGGCGCCGATCTCGGCGCGCCAGAGGCCGGGCACTTTGGAGGCGCCGGCGGCGATCGTGTCGTGAGCTTGCATGGCCGGCGGACCATAGGGCGGCGTGTGGCGGGAGGAAGGCGGCGTCTTGTCTCTCACGGCCGTTTGATCCGCGTGCGTCGCGGCGCGGCAACACATATCAGGCGCGCGAATGCGCGGAATGGCCGGCCGTGATGTCAGCCGCGCGTCGCGGCGAGCAGGAACTCGGCATTGCCGTCGCCGCCGGCGATCGGCGAGGGGATGATGCCGAGGACGCGCCAGCCGAGCGACGCGGCGACGGCCGCGACGTCGTCGCACACTGACTTGTGGACTGCGGCGTCGCGCACCACGCCTTTCTTCACCCGCTCGCGGCCGGCCTCGAACTGCGGCTTCACCAGCGCGACCAGTGTGGCGGCCGGCGCGGCAAGCGCCGTGACCGCCGGCAGCACCTGCTTCAGCGAGATGAAGCTAACGTCGATGGTGACGAGGCGCGGCGGTTCGGCAAAGGCCGAAGCGGGCAGCATACGAATGTCGGTCTCTTCCAACGACACGATCTCGGGCCGGCCGCGCAAGGACGCGTGCAACTGCGCCTTACCGACGTCGACGGCATGGACGCGCCGCGCGCCACGCCTGACCAGCACCTCGGTGAAACCGCCGGTCGAGGCGCCGACATCGAGGCAGACGAGGCCTTGCGGGTCGATCGCGAAATGGTCGAGCGCCGCGGCGAGCTTCACGCCGCCGCGCGACACGTAAGGGTGTGCCGGCGAGGCTTTCAGCTCCGCGTCGCGCGCGATCTCTTCCGCGGCCTTGCGCACGGTCGCGCCGTTCGCCGTGACGAGGCCCGCTTCGATCGCGGCCTGCGCCTTGGCGCGGCTGTCGAACAGTCCGCGCTCGACCAGCAGCCGGTCGGCGCGCAATCGCTCGGAGCGGATACGTTCAGATGCGGTCATTGCGGATCATGTGCGCTCGCGCAACCGGCAAACGGAACCAGTTCTCATCATCGCTGTTGTTTCAACGCATATCAAATTTTTGTGCGCCATATCGGAGGCAGAGGCATGGCTCGGAAATATTCGAAGAAGGCTTCGAAATACGTGAAACGCGCGATGCGCAAGCGCAAGAAGGGCACGCTCAAGAGCGGCCGCACCGGCAGGAAGGTCAAGAGCAAGAAGCAGGCGGTCGCGATCGGACTGTCGGAGGCGCGTAAGAAGGGCGCCAAGGTGCCGAAGCGGAAGGGAAGGAAGAAGAGGGTTTGAGCCTCAGCCGTCGTCCTGAGCAGTGAGCGAAGCGAGCCTCGAAGGACCTCTGACTCGGAGACCCTTCGAGGCTCGGCGCGTTCCGCGCCGAGCACCTCAGGGTGACGGGAGGGTTACGCCAGCTTCACCGTGTCCTTGGCGATGTCCTTGCCGAGCGCCTC
>DASTGR010000114.1:0-8598 GCA_035718885.1 Pseudolabrys sp.
CTTAAAAATCAGCCCTCAGTCACCATCGGAACGATGCTCGCGACCAGCAGCAGCGCCATCGACACGTTGAAAACGCGCGCATAGACGGGATTCCGCAGGAGGCGCCGCAGCGCCACGCCGAATCCGGTCCAGGTGGTGACCGAGCCGACGGTGCAGAGCGTCAGGATCGCCAGCATGACCGGGAAATCGCGCCCGAACGCGCCCGGCCGCACATAGATCGAGATTGTGCTGAGCGCGGCGATCACCGCCTTCGGGTTGATCCACTGGAAGGCTGCCGCCTGCATGAAGGTGAAGGGCCGCGCCGCGCCCCTGCCCTCGTCGCCGACGAAATGCGCGGTCGCGACCTTGAAGGCGAGCCAGAGCATGTAGAGAGCGCCGCCCACTTTCAGCACCAGATGCATCTGCGGCACCGCGGTGAAGATCAGCCCCAGCCCGAGGGCGCAGGCGATCAGCAGCACGTCGAAGCCGATCGTGACGCCGAGCATGTGCGGGATCGTCGGCGTGAAGCCGAAGTTCACGCCCGAGGCCGCCAGCATGATGTTGTTCGGCCCCGGCGTGAAAGCCATCACGCAGGCGAAGACGGTGAGCGCGATCAGGAGGTCGAGGGGCATTTAGAGGCCTTCCGGCCCCCTGCGGATGGCGGCGATGCCGGTGCGCGCGACTTCGACCAGGCCGAGCGGCAGCATCAGCGCGACGAACTGCTCGATCTTGCCCGACGCGCCGGTGATCTCGAACACGAAGCTCTCGGTCGTGGCGTCGATGACGCGGGCGCGGAAGGCGTCCGCGAGGCGCAGCGCCTCGACGCGCTGCTCGCCCTTGCCGCGCACCTTCACCATCGCAAGTTCGCGCTCGATCGAATTGCCGGCCGACGTCATGTCGACGACACGATGGATCGGCACGAGGCGGTCGAGCTGGTTCTTGATCTGCTCGATCACCATCGGCGTGCCGGTGGTGACGATGGTAATAAGCGACTGGTGCTTGGCGTGCTCGGTCTCGGACACCGTCAGCGACTCGATGTTGTAGCCGCGGCCGGAAAACAGGCCGATGACCCGCGCGAGAACGCCGGGCTCGTTGTCGACGAGCACGGACAAAGTGTGCGTCTCGGCGCGCTGTTCGGTCGGCGCGGAGGGATAATGCGACGTCGTCGGTGCGTTCATTGGTATCGTCCGATTTCCAGAGCCCGTCATTGCCGGGCTTGACCCGGCAATCGATGAGGCCGTTCCGCAAAGACAGCCCTACGTAAGGCCATCACCCGTTGTTTCTCATCATGGATGCGCGGGTCGAAGCCCGCGCATGACGCCGAGTATTGGTCGACGTCATACGTCCATGACAACCTACACCAGCATCTTGCCTTCTTCGGTGATGGCGTCTTCCAGCTTCTCGGCGGCGTCGCCGAGCAGCATCTCGTTGTGCGCACGGCCCGACGGGATCATCGGGAAGCAGTTCTCCGCCGGATCGACCACGCAGTCGAACAGCACAGGCCGGTCGACATTGATCATCTCCTTGATCGCATGATCGAGGTCGCCCGGCTTCTCGCAGCGAATGCCCACAGCGTGCATGGCTTCGGCCAATTTGACGAAGTCCGGCAGCGCCTCCGAATAGCTCTCCGAATAGCGGCCGCCGTGCAGCAGCTCCTGCCACTGCCGCACCATGCCCATGTACTTGTTGTTCAGGATGAACACCTTGATCGGCAGGCGGTACTGCACCGCCGTCGACAGTTCCTGCATCGTCATCTGCACGCTGGCTTCGCCGGCGATGTCGATAACCAACGACTTCGGATGCGCAAGCTGCACGCCGACCGAGGCCGGCAGGCCGTAGCCCATCGTGCCGAGGCCGCCGGACGTCATCCAGCGGTTCGGCTCCTGGAAGCCGTAGAACTGCGCCGCCCACATCTGGTGCTGACCGACCTCGGTCGTGATGTAGACGTCGCGGTCCTTGGTCAGCTCGTAGAGCCGCTGGATCGCGTATTGCGGCTTGATCACCTCGTTGGACGGGCGGTAGGCGAGCGACTTGCGGCCGCGCCACTTGTCGATCTGCGTCCACCACATCGACAGCGCCTTCTTGTCGGGATGATGCGCCTGCGTGCGCCACAGTCGCACCATGTCCTCGAGCACGTGCGCGCAGTCGCCGACGATCGGCACGTCGACCTTAACGTTCTTGTTGATCGACGACGGATCGATGTCGATGTGGATCTTCTTCGAGTTCGGCGAGAATGCGTCGAGCCGGCCGGTGATGCGGTCGTCGAAGCGCGCGCCGACGCACACCATGACGTCGCAATCGTGCATCGCCATGTTGGCTTCCAGCGTACCGTGCATGCCGAGCATGCCGAGCCACTGCGGATCGGCCGCCGGATAGGCGCCGAGGCCCATCAGCGTCGACGTGATCGGGAAGCCGGTCAGCTTGACGAGCTCGCGCAGCAGATCGCTCGCCGCCTTGCCGGAATTGATCACCCCGCCGCCGGTGTAGAACACCGGCTTCTTGGCGTGCGCCATGAGCGAGATGGCGTGCTGGATCTTGTCCATGTCGCCCTTCATGCGCGGCCGGTAGCCGGTGTGAGCGAACTCCTTCGGCTTCGAGTAGACGCCTTTGGCGAACTGGATGTCCTTCGGGATGTCGACGACGACCGGGCCGGGCCGGCCGCTCGCGGCGATGTGAAACGCCTCGTGCAGCACGCGCGGCAGGTCCTCGATGCGCTTGACGAGATAATTGTGCTTGGTGCACGGGCGCGTGATGCCGACCGTGTCGGCCTCCTGGAAGGCGTCGTTGCCGATGAGATGCGTCGGCACCTGCCCGGTGATGCAGACGACCGGGATCGAGTCCATCAGCGCGTCGGTCAGGCCGGTGACTGCGTTGGTCGCGCCGGGGCCGGAGGTGACGAGGACGCAGCCGACCTTGCCGGTCGAGCGGGCATAGCCCTCGGCCATGTGCACCGCCCCCTGTTCATGACGAACGAGCACGTGCCGGACCGCCTTCTGGTTGAACAGCGCGTCGTAGATCGGCAGCACGGCGCCGCCGGGATAGCCGAACAGGTGCTGCACGCCCTGATCTGCCAAAGCCTGGATCACCATTTCGGCGCCGGTCATTTCCTTGGTCATGCTCGTCATCCTTCTTCCACGCAGCTCGCTTCTTCAGCCCCGGCCAATAAAAAAGGCCCGCAAGGGGCCTGTGTCCGGACGTCCGCGGTAAAGCCCCTCAGGGCCCGCTGGGCGTCCGAACCTCGACTACGATAAGAATATTGCGTGACATCGGTCTCGTCCGAACTTTCGTTGCGCGGGTTATAGGCAGCGCAGCAACGCGGGTCAAGGGCCAAATCGGCCCTATTGCGCCGGTTGAGCGTGAATTGTCTTCCCGGCGGCCAGGGCCGTCAACTGGGTTTCCAGCGCGGCGGCGCCCTCCTCGGCCGGCACCGCCGGCCAGCCGGTCATCTGGTTGCGGAACCAGGTGACCTGCCGCTTGGCGTAACGGCGGGTGTCCATGATCGCCCCGGCGGCGGCCTCGTCCAGCGATATCTCACCTCTGAGATGGCGGATGAGCCAGGGCACGCCGTGCGCCTTCATCGCCGGCAGCATCGGGTCGAGCCCGCGCGCCGCGAGCGCGCGCACCTCTTCCAGCGCGCCGGCCTTCAGCATCGCGTCGAACCGCGTCTCGATGCGGCGCACGAGTTCGGTGCGCTCGCAGGTGATGAACACCTTGGCGGCATGTGCGCCGTCGATCAAAGGCGGCAGGCCGTGCGCGTGCCAGTCCGACAGCGAACGCCCCGTCGCCAGCACGACCTCGAGCGCGCGCGAAATGCGCGAGCGGTCGTTCGGCATCAGCCGGTGCGCGGTCTTCGGATCGCGTTCGAGAAGTTCGGTGTAGAGCGGCGCGACGCCCTCGCGCGCGAGCCGCCCGCGCACGTCTTCGCGAATGTCGGCCGGGATCGGCGGCACCGCCGCGAGCCCGCTCGTCAGCGCCTTGAAATAAAGCCCGGTGCCGCCGACGAAGATCGGCACGCGGCCCTCGCGCGCGGTCTCGGCGAGCACGTCGGCGACGTCGCGGCACCAGCGGCCGGTCGAATAGTTCTCCGCCGCGTCGACGTGCCCGTAAAGCCGGTGCGGGACGCGCGCCTCTTCCGCCTCGGTCGGCCGCGCCGTGATGACGCGCAGGTCGCGATAGACCTGCATCGAATCGGCATTGATGACGACGCCGCCGAACGTCTCGGCAAGCCGCAGCGCCAGCGCCGACTTGCCGCTCGCGGTCGGGCCTGCAATAAGCACCGCTCGTTTCGTCTCGGGCATTCGATGACTCACGTCGCAACCTTCATCGCCGGCGGGCCGGGCGCGCTCGATGGATCTCTCATCGACCGCGCGCGAGCGCTCGTTCCGGGCGCCGGCACGCCGCGCTGGCTCGCCGAAGGCGAAGCCGCCGATCTTCCCTTTAGCCCGGATTCCGCAATCGACCAACGCGCGCTGGCCGGCCAAGTGCGCGCCGCGTTCGGCCAGCGCCCGATCGACGTGGTCGTGCAGCCGGTCGCGCACCGCCGCAAGAAGCTCTTCCTCGCCGACATGGACTCCACCATGATCGGCCAGGAGTGCATCGACGAGCTCGCCGATTATGTCGGACTGAAAGCGCATGTCGCCGCGATCACCGAGCGCGCGATGCGCGGCGAGATCGCGTTCGAGCCGGCATTGCGCGAGCGGGTCGCGCTGCTCGAGGGCCTGAAGGTCTCGGTGATCGAGGAGGTCCTGCGCGACCGCATCAGGCTCACGCCGGGCGCGCGGGCGCTGGTCGGCACGATGCGCAAGCACGGCGCGCGCACCGCGCTCGTCTCCGGCGGCTTCACCTTGTTCACCGATCGCGTCGCCGCCATGATCGGCTTCGACGAGAACCGCGCCAACAGCCTCACATTGATCGACGGCCACACGCTCGCCGGCACGGTCGCCGAGCCGATCTTCGGCCGCGACGCCAAGCGCGCCGCGCTGCTCGAACTGCGTCAGGAATTCGGCCTCGCGCGGGAAGAGACGATGGCGGTCGGCGACGGCGCCAACGACCTCGACATGATCATGGAAGCCGGCCTCGGTGTTGCCTATCACGCCAAGCCGAAGGTGGCCGAGGCCGCCGCCGCGCGTATCGACCACGCCGATCTCTCGGCGCTGCTCTACGTGCAGGGCTATGCGCGGGACGAGTTCGTGGAGAAGTGACGCGTGTCCCGGGCGCAATGTAATGCCGCGCTGCCGACCCGGGACCGTCAGGAACTCGGAAGTCGCTACGGTCCCGGATCAGCGGCGCACCGCTTCGCGCTGCGCCGCGTCCGGGACACGAGCGGCGCCCTACTGAATCCCCAGCACCACGATGCTCGGGTCGCCGTCGGGCGAGACGACGAGCAGCATGACGAGCTTCTTGCCGGCAGCTTTGAGCTTGGCGACGCGGCTTTCGAACTCGGCCGGCGAGTTCACCGCCTCCTGCTCGACCTCGGCGATCACCATGCCGGGCGCGAGACGCTTCTCGGCCGCCGGCGACTTGGCGTCGACACCGGTGATCAGCACGCCCTTCACGCTGTCCTTGATGCTGTTCTTCTTGCGCAGTTCGTCGGTCAGACCGGACAAATTGAGCCCGAGCGTCTTCTTCACCGCCGAATTCGTGTCCGGCGCGGCTTCCTTCGGAGTCAGCGCCGCCTGCTTCTTCTCGCTATCGTCGAGACGGCCGAGCTTGACCGTCTTGATCTCTTCCTTGCCCTTGCGGACGACCACGACCTCGACGTCCTTGCCAACCGGCGTGTCGGCGACGATGCGCGGCAGATCGCGCATTTCCTTCACGTCCTTGCCGTCGAACTTGATGATGACGTCGCCGGGCGCGATGCCGGCGGGCTTCGCCGGCCCCTTCTCGTCGATGCCGGCGACCAGCGCGCCCTTCGCCGGCTTGATGCTCAGCGTCTCGGCGATCTCGTCGGTCACCTGCTGGATGCGCACGCCGAGCCAGCCGCGCCGCACTTCCTTGAACTGCCGGAGCTGGTCGATCACCGGCACCACGGTCTTCGACGGCACGGCGAAGCCGATGCCGATCGATCCGCCGGACGGCGAGATGATCGCCGTGTTCACGCCGATGACGTCGCCATTGAGGTTGAACAGCGGGCCGCCCGAATTGCCGCGGTTGATGGCGGCGTCGGTCTGGATGTAATTGTCGTAAGGCCCGGAATTGATATCGCGGTTGCGCGCCGAGACGATGCCGGCGGTCACGGTGCCGCCGAGCGAGAACGGATTGCCGATGGCGATGACCCACTCGCCGAGCCGCAGCTTGTCACTGTCGCCGAACTTCACCGCCTTGAGCGGATGATCGGTGGTGACCTTGAGCAGCGCGAGGTCGGTCTTGGTGTCGCGGCCGACGATCTCGGCCTTCAGTGTCGTGCCGTCATTGAGAATGACGCTGACTTCGTCGGCGTCGGCGATGACGTGGTTGTTGGTGACGACGTAGCCCGCCGGATCGATGATGAAACCCGAGCCGAGCGAGGAAACGCGCCGCGGCGGCTGCGGCTGGGCCGGTCCGCCCTGGCCGTTCTGGCCGCGCTTCTTCATGAAGTCTTCGAAGAACTGCTCGAACGGCGAGCCCGGCTGCAAGTCGGGCATGTTGCTGTTCATGTCGACCGACTGCTTGGTCGAAACGTTGACGACCGCGTCGATGACCTGCTCGGCGACGTCGGCAATCCCTTCCGGCCCGCGCGCGGCAGCGGGCTCCATCAGCGCGGGCCACAGAATGATGGCAGCCGCTATGGCGGCGAGGCCCGGGCGGAACGCGGGCTTCACCAGGCGGGAAATCAGTGCGCCCATGGGCGTCGGGTCTCCAGGAGGGGGAACTCGTCAGAAGGTGGCCCGCGCATGTGGGCGATTCAAGGGCGGATCGTCACAGACTTGCCCTGAATCTTCAAAGCCATGGCGGGGCTGGACTATTCAGCTCCAGCGCACCAGCCAGACGAGGATCAGTCCGACCACGGCCGAGCCGATGCCGATCAGCCGCAACGTGGTTTCCGGGGTTTCGATGACGCTGATCATCGCCTTCTTGGCCGGACTGGGGAACGCCGCGAAGATCAAGCCTTCGATGACGAACACCAATCCGAACGCCGCCAGAAAATCCCCCATGGTCCGGTCCGCGGTCCTGTCTCAGCGGGCCGGTGCGGGCGACGCCGGCGGCGTGGCCGTTGCAGCCGGTGCGGACGTGGCGCCGCCCTTGCCGGTGGGATCGCCGAAATAGCGGAAGAAGTTCGAATCCGGCTTGAGCAGGAAACGCGTGTCCTTGGGCTTGAGCCCCGCCTCATAGGCCTGCATGGACCGGTAGAACGAGAAGAAGTCCGGATCCTTGGTGTAGGCTTCGGCGAAGATCTGGTTGCGCTTGGCGTCGCCCTCGCCGCGGATCTGCTCGGCCTTGGACTGCGCCTCCGCGACCAGCACCGTCACGTCGCGGTCGGCGCGCGAGCGGATCTCCTGCCCGCGTTGCGCCCCCTGCGCGCGGAACTCGGCCGCCTCGCGCTGACGCTCGGTTTGCATGCGCTGATAGACCGCCTGGCTGTTCTGCTCCGGCAGATCGGCGCGGCGAATGCGCACGTCGACGACGTGAATGCCGTAGGACTTCGCCTCCTGGTCCATCAGTTTCTGGATGCGGTTCATCAGTTCGGCGCGCTGGTCGCGCACGACATGGGTGAAGGTCACCTCGCCGAGCACGCGGCGCAGCGCCGAATTCAGGAGGATCGAGAGCTGCGAGTTGGCGCCGTTGATCGAGCCGAGCGTCTGGTAGAAGCGCAGCGCGTCCTCGATGCGGTAGCGCGCGAAGGCGTCGACGACGAGCCGCTTCTGATCGGAGGCGATCACCTCCTGCGGCGGCGCCTCGAGGTCGAGGATGCGCTTGTCGACGTTGATGACCGTGTCGATGAACGGCGCCTTGAAGTGGAGGCCCGGATCGCTGACGACGGCGACCGGCTGACCGAGGCGGATCACGAGCGCCTGCTGCGTCTGGTAGACGGCGAACAGCGACGACCAGACGACGACCAGCGCGGCGATCGCGATGACGGCGACGACGCCGCCGAAAACGTTCGACCTCATTGGCGCGCCCCCTGCTGCTGCTGTTGCTGCTGGGGTTGCGGCGCGGCCGGACGCGGCTGCGCCTGCTGACCGCCGCCGAGCTTGTCGAGCGGCAGATACGGCACGACGCCGGTGCCGGCGGCGCCCTGATCGATGATCACCTTGTCGGAATTGCCGAGCACGTGCTCCATCGTCTCCAGATACATGCGCTCGCGCGTGACGGCCGGCGCATTCTTGTACTGCTCGTAGATTTGCAGGAAGCGCGAGGTCTGGCCGGTCGCTTCCGCCACAGTCTGCGAGCGATAGGCTTCGGCGGCCTGCGTGATCTTGGCGACGTTGCCGCGCGCTTCGGGCACGACACGGTTGGCGTAGGTCTGCGCCTCGTTGACCGAGCGTTCGAGATCGGCGCGCGCGGCCTGCACGTCGCGGAACGCGTCGATCACCTGCTGCGGCGGATCGACCTTCTGCAACTGTACCTGCTGCACGATGATGCCGGCGCCGTAGGAATCGAGCGTCTTCTGGATCAGGTCCTGCACCGCGGTCTCGATGG
>DASTGR010000115.1:0-2869 GCA_035718885.1 Pseudolabrys sp.
GGTCTTCTTCTTCGCGGCGATGTCTTCGATCAACTTGAGCCCATTGCGGCCGATCGCCTGGTTAATGGCGACGTCCTCGTCGGCGATTTCCTGCGCGCGCTTGAGCGCGGCGGCGGCGCGCTCGCCGCGCGGCCGGTTGCGCAAGGCCGCGGTCGTCTCGTCGAGCGCCCATTTGAGATTGATCGCGGTCGGCCGCGTGGCGATGAGCAGCGCATAGGCGCGCTCCATCGCCTCGTCGGAAGCGTCCGCGCGCATGGCGAGCCACATGGCGTAGGCGGCGGTGGCGCCGATCAGCGGCGCGCCGCGCACCTGCATGGCGCGGATGGCGTGGGCGGCCTCCTCCACGGTCGTCAGGCGCAGCGTCTCGAACCGGTGCGGCAGACGCGTCTGATCGATGATGCCGCAGGCGGCGCCATCGTCCTCCACCCAGATCGTCCGCATTGGTTTGCCGTCGACCTTCATGCCGGCCACACATAGCGGCAGTTCAGCTTGTCGTCACCGGCCTTGTGCCGGTGACCCCGCTTAGGATAGCAAAATCGTGCCATTCTGATCGGGATCGCCGGGACAAGCCCGGCCATGACAGCGGAACATATTTCATGAGCGTCGATTACGAGGCCGAATACAATAACCGCGCCCGCGTGCCGGAGCATGCCGAGATCTTCGTGCGCTGGGAGCGCGAGGGCGCCGACTACCGCCAGGCCTCGCCCAAGGCCGAGCTCGGTCTCAAATACGGGCTCTCGGAGCGGCAGACGCTGGACATCTTCCCCGCCGCCAATGACGGGCCGGACACGCCGCTGGCGCTGTTCATTCACGGCGGCTGGTGGCGTTCGCTGCATCCCTCCAGCTTCAGCCAGATGGCCAAGGGTCCGAACGCCAACGGCGTCACGGTCGCCGTCGCCGGTTACGACCTGTGCCCGGACGTCTCGATCGCGACGATCATTCAACAGATGCGGGCGGCCGGCCTGTTCCTGTGGCGCAAATACAAGAAGCGCTTCGTGGTCTACGGCCATTCCGCCGGCGGCCATCTGACCGCGTGCCTGACGGCGACCGACTGGACCACGATCGCGCCCGATGCGCCGCACGATCTCGTGCCCGCGGGCTACGCGATCTCCGGCGTGTTCGATCTCGCGCCGCTCGCCAAGATCTCGGTCAACCAGGACCTCAAGCTGACCGAGAAGACGGCGCATGAAGCCTCGCCGCTCTACTGGCAGGTGCCGCCCGGCCGCATCCTCGACGCGGTGGTCGGCGCGGAGGAATCCAGCGAATTCCTGCGCCAGAGCAAGACCATTGCCGAGGCATGGCGTCAGGGCATGGCGACGACGCGGTACGAAGCGCCACCGGGCAACCATTTCACCATCATCGACCCGCTGAACGAGGCGAACAGCGCGATGACGAAGCGCCTGGTCGCGCTGGCGCGGCAGGTGCAGGCCGAAGCGCGCTGAGTCCTCACGCATCGAACCAGTACAATTTGGCGAAGACGATCGTCAGCGCCGCGCCGACCAGTACGATGAGGCCGCGCGCGACCTTGGCCGGGATGATACGCGCGACGTAAGCCCCCGCGAGGCCGCCGGCGACCATGCCGGCCATCAGCGACAGGGTCTGCGGCCAGGCGACGGCACCCCTGGCGATGAAGATCATCGAGGCGACGAAGCCATTGAGGCTGGAGACGAAATTCTTCGCCACATTGGCGGAGCGATAATCGCCGCCGGTGGCGATCGAGAACACCGCGAGCAGCAGGACGCCGACGCCGGCGCCGAAATAACCGCCGTAGAACGACACCGGCAGCAGCACCTTCAGGCTCGAGACGTCGAATTTCACCTCGCGGCCCCTGTGCGCCGCGCGCTGGCGAATGCGATGGCCGATGCGATCGGCAAACGCGAACAGCACGGTGGCGAAGCCGAGCAGGATCGGCACGATGATCTCGAACACGCGGCCGGGCGTGATCATCAGGAGAATGGCGCCCGCCCCGGCGCCGACGATCGACGCGAACACGAGTTCGACGAAGGCGCGGTTGAACGGCGGCAATTGCGAGCGGTCGGACAGCGCGGCGAGCATGGTCGCCGGCATCAGCGCCACCATGTTGGAGGCGGCGGCCAGTTGCGGCGGCAGCCCGGATGCGATCAGCGCCGGATAGACCACCACCGCCGCGCCGCCGACGATCGAGGCGATCATGCCGGCGAGCACGCCGACGCCGGCGAGCATGGCGATGGTGTGGAGGTCCATTATTCTCTCCGCTCGTCCCCGCGAAAGCGGGGACCCAGGATTCTCACGCAAGGCCCTCATTCGGGACCCTGGGCCCCCGCTTTCGCGGGGGCGAACGGAATCATTACATGAACGCCTGGATGCCGGTTTGCGCGCGGCCGAGGATCAGCGCGTGGATGTCGTGCGTGCCCTCGTAGGTGTTCACGGTCTCGAGGTTCTGCGCCACGCGAATGACGTGGTACTCCTCGGAGATGCCGTTGCCGCCGTGCATGTCGCGGGCGACGCGGGCGATGTCGAGCGCCTTGCCGCAATTGTTGCGCTTCATCAGCGAGATCGACGGCGGCGCGGCCTTGCCCTGCTCGATCATGCGGCCGAGGCGCAGCGCGCCGGCCAGCCCCAGCGCGATCTCGGTCTGCATGTCGGCGAGCTTCTTCTGCACGAGCTGGTTGGCGGCGAGCGGCCGGCCGAACTGCTTGCGGTCGAGCACGTATTGCCGCGCGCGGTGCCAGCAGAATTCGGCCGCGCCCATCGCGCCCCAGGCGATGCCGTAGCGCGCATTGTTGAGGCAGCCGAACGGACCGGCGAGACCCTTGGCGTTCGGGAGCAAATTCTCTTCCGGCACGACGCAGTCGGACAGCACGACCTCGCCGGTGATCGAGGCGCGCAG
>DASTGR010000116.1:0-3819 GCA_035718885.1 Pseudolabrys sp.
TTTCTCGCTGACGCCGATCCCGCTGTTCGTGCTGATGGGCGAGGTGCTGTTCCACACCGGGCTGGCGCTCAAGGTCATCGATGGCATCGAGCGGCTGATCAAGCAGGTGCCCGGGCGGCTCGCCGTGGTCGCGGTCGTCGCCGGCACGGTGTTCTCGGCGATTTCCGGCTCGACCATCGCCACCACGGCCATGCTCGGCTCACTGATGCTGCCGGTGATGCTGTCGCGCGGCTATCAGCCGGCGATGGCGGCGGGGCCGATCATGGCGATTGGCGCCGTCGACATGCTGATCCCGCCCTCGGCATTGACCGTGCTGCTCGGCAGCCTGTCCGGCATCTCGATCTCGAAGCTTCTGATCGGCGGCGTCGTGCCGGGTCTCATCCTCAGCGCCGCTTTCGTCGGCTACATCGTCACGCGCGTGAAACTCAATCCGAAGCTCGCGCCGCCGACGCCGATCGAGGAGAAGACCGGCTGGGCGAAGTATGAGCTGCTCGTTCTCTACGTCATCCCGCTGATCTCGATCTTCGTCGTCGTCATCGGCGCGATGTCGGGCGGCTTCGCCACGCCGACCGAGTCGGCCGCGCTCGGCGCTATCGCCACGATGGGACTCGCCGCCGCCTATCGCGCGCTGTCGGCGAAGGCGCTCGCGTCGTCGCTACGCGGCACGGTGACGATCTCGGCGATGATCATGTTCATCATCCTCGGCGCCACCACCTTCTCGCAGATCCTGAGTTTCTCCGGCGCGACCGACGGCATCGTTACCGCCATCTTCAGCCAGGGCTTGTCGCCGGCGGCGATCCTCGCCGGCATGCTGCTGCTGCTGATCTTCCTCGGCGTCTTCGTCGACCAGGTCTCGATGATGCTGATCACGTTGCCGGTCTATATGCCGATCGTCGAACGGCTGCACATCGATCTGATCTGGTTCGGCGTGCTCTATCTCATCTGCATGCAGCTCGGCCTCCTGCTGCCGCCGCACGGACTTCTGCTGATGACGATGAAGGGCGTCGCGCCGCCACAGGTGCGCATGGCTGACATTTTCGTGGCGGTGGTGCCGTACGTGATCATGAGCCTCATCTTGCTGGTGCTCATCGTCGCGCTGCCGGCGATCGCGACCTGGCTGCCGGCGCTGATCGGCTAGGCCTGCCGCTCGGTAAAGAAGTCGAACATCAGCTGCACGCTCGCCTCGAACATGGCGACGCCGGTCGATATGCCGCAGCCGCGCGCACGCGCCGCGAGGAGGAGGGGGGTCATCTCCGGCGCGGTGATGACGTCGGCGACGAACATGCCCGGGACGAGCTTCTCGAACAGGACCGGCGGCACGTCGCCCGCGCGCATGCCGGACGGGGTGGCGTTGACGACGATGTCGAAGCCCGTCGGGTCGGCCGATCCGGCGGTGACGCGGCCCGGATGCGCCCTGCTCAGGAGCGCGGCCAGGCGGTCGCGCCGTGCGCTATCCGCGTCATGAACGGCCAGCGTCGCCGCGCCGGCGTTGAGGAGCTCGAGGCCGATGGCGCTGCCGGCGCCACCGGCGCCAACGAGCAGCGCGTGCCGGCCCGCGGCCGCACTGCCGGCCTTCTGCATGGCCTGCAAGAGGCTCAGTCCGTCGATCATGTCGGCGTGCCAGCCGCCTTCCGGCCGGCGGCGCAGGATGTTGGCCGAGCCGATCAGCCGCGCCCGGTCCGAGGCCGAGGCGGCATGCGTGAAAGCGGCGAACTTGTGAGGGACGGTGGCGACGATGCCGTCGATATTGCCGACCTCGTCGAGCACGCGCAGGAATTCCGCGATGTGCGCGGGCTTCACCTGCATCGGCACGACGATGGCGTCGTGTCCCGCCTGCCGGAACGCACGCGTCAGCCCTCCGGGCGACTTTGCCTGTGCGATCGGGTCGCCGATGATCGGGTAGATCCGCGTGGCGCCGCCATAGGTCTCGAACATCGCGTCTGGCGCTCCTTCAAGTCCGCTGCATTGCAAAATGCGCGAGGGCTGGCCCGCCGGGCAAGACCTGATACCGTGATCGTCGCCAAGAGCAAGCCTGCGACCACAATATGCTGACGCTGCGCCAAATCGAGATCATCCGCGCCATCATGGTCACCGGCACCGTCGGCGGCGCCGCGCGGCTGCTCAACGTGTCGTCGCCCGGCGTGAGCCGGGCGATGAAGCACGCCGAGATGTCAGTCGGCGTCAAGCTGTTCAGCCGCAAGGGCGGCCGATACTCCCCGACCATGGAAGCGAACGCCATCTTCAGCCAGATCAACGGCGTCTATGACAAGGTCGAGGACCTGCAATTCGTCATCTCGCGCATCAAGCGGGGCTCCAATGCCGCGCTCAAGATCGGCTCGGTGCCGAGCATTGCCACGATCATGGTTCCGGAGGCGATCGCCGACCTGCGCGCCGTCTTTCCGAACTTGCTGATCGACGTCGACATTCTCAAGATCGAAGACGCGGTCGACTACTTGCTGCTCGGCAAGGGCGAACTCGTGGCGCTGAGTTCGAAGTTCGAGCACCCGATGTTGACCTTCGAGCCGCTGGCGCGCGGCCGGCTCAAATGCGTCGTGCCGGAGGGCCACCCGCTGGCGCGGCAGGCGCGCGTCTCGGCGCGCGACATCGCCGCATTTCCGCTGATCGGCGTCGATCCGAACGATCCTTACGGCCGCATCGTCACCGAAGTGTTCGCGCGCTACGGTCTGCACTGCGAGGTGACGATCCGCGCCCGGTTCGGCACGACGGTGTGCGCGCTGGTCTCGGCCGGGCTCGGCGTCGCCGTGGTCGACGAATTCACGCTCGCCGCCGGCTACTGGCCGGCGATCCGTGCGCTGGACATCGTCGAGCCGACGCCGTTCCAGACCTACCTCGTGCAGCGTAGGGACACGGCACTGTCGAGCTACGGCGCCGCCTTCGCCAAAGCGTTGCGCAATCGCATGGAAGCGGTCGCCGCGTCGGCCCCGCAGCGGCACGGCGGAGCGGCGGTTCGCGTGGCGCGCCGGAAATAACGTAATGTTACCTCTGACGTTCGTTTTGGTTATTGACGCGACCAAGCCGGCTCTGCATGGTCGGCTTGGATTTGTGCCCGCCAGGGCGCGGATTTGAAGAAAGCCCGGATCGAAATCGGGCCGCATCATAGGAGAGGAGCACCATGTTTCGCTTGAGAATCTGTACGCTCGCCGCGGTCGCGGCCGTCGGCTTGAGCACCGCGAGCCACGCCCAGGACAAGACCGTCTACATGCCGGCTCTGATGGAATTGTCCGGCGCCGGCGCCGTATCCGGCACCAATTTCCGCGACGGCATGCTGCTCGCGATCGAGGAGATCAACGCCAAGGGCGGCATTCTCGGCCACAAGATCAAGACGCCGGTGATCGACACGCAGAGCGACGCCGGTATTTCGCGCGGGCAGATGCAGAAGGTGCTCGACGACAATCCGTATGTCGTCTTCGGCCCGGTGTTCTCCGGCTCGGTGCTGGTGGACATGCTGCTCACGCAGCAGGCCGAGGTCCCCGAGATCGTCGGCGGCGAGGCCGCGGCGATCACGCAGAAGGGCGACCCCTACGTCTTCCGCACCTCGTTCGGCCAGCAGTTCTCGATGCCCAAGATCGCCAACTACATGCGTGACGGCGTCAAGGCCAAGACCGTCGCCGTGCTGTGGGTCAACAATGACTTCGGCAAGGGCGGCCGCGATACCTTCGTGAAGGAGATGGCCGCGCGCAACATCAAGGTCGTCGCCGACATCTCGACCGAGTCCGGCCAGACTGACTTCTCCGCCGACGTCGTCAAGCTCAAGGCGGCGAACGCCGACGCGATCTTCGTCTACACCAACGAGGAAGA
>DASTGR010000117.1:0-7772 GCA_035718885.1 Pseudolabrys sp.
AGTCCGGTCGCCGACGCGACGGCGAAATCCGATTCGAACCGCGTCGGAACGGTGGATGACTGCCGCGACGACCGCAAAGCAATGCAGAATCCATCCGCCTATTGCGTTCTGGCGGCTTCGGATACAGCCTAGGCACACAGGCTCGTAACCTGGAGGGCATCCGCCGGAGCGGAGACACTCCTCTTCGAAGGTTCGGACAATGGGTGCTCCTGTTCGTCTCGGCATGCTGACTCCGTCATCGAACACCGTGCTCGAACCGGTGACGATGCGGATGCTCATGGGTGTTCCGAATGTGACCGCGCATTTTGCACGATTCAAGGTCACCGAGATCGCGCTGTCGGACCAGGCGCTCGGTCAATTCGACCATTCCGAAATCCTGCGGGCGGCCGAACTGCTCGCCCAGGCGAAAGTCGACGTGATCGCCTGGAACGGCACGTCGGCCAGTTGGCTCGGCTTTGACTGGGACGAGTTGCTCTGCGAGCGGATTCGCAGCGCGACGGGAATTGCCGCATGCACCTCGGTTCTGGCGTTCCGCGAAATATTCGACCGGACGGGCGTGCGGCGCGTCGGACTGGTGAGCCCGTATCGTGACGACGTGCAGGCGAAGATCGCGGCCAACTGGAAGCGGTCCGGCTATGACTGCACCGCGGAGCGGCACGTCGGGCTACAGGACAATTTCTCGTTCGCCGATGTCGACGAGGCCACGATCACGCGGCTCGTGCGCGAGGTGGTCGCGGAGGGCTGCGATGCCGTCGCGATCGTTTGCACCAATATGCGAGGCGCTGGCGTCACCGAGGCGCTCGAGGCCGAGCTTGGCGTGCCGGTCTACGATTCCGTCGCCATAACGTTGTGGAAGAGCCTGCTGGTCGCCGGTGTCGATCCGGGGCTGGTGCGCGGGTGGGGCGGGCTGTTTCAGAAACTGCGGACGCGAGACGACAGGGTGCGGTCGCCGGCCTCGGCGATGCGTGCGACCTGAATGCCGAACGGCCGTCGGTCCGGGTGTGGTTCCATAGGGAGACTTGGATGAGAATTCTCATGCTCAATCCCAACACCACGCGTTCGGTGACCGACATTCTCCTGCATGCCGCCGAAGCCGTGGCCGCGCCGGGCACCGAGATCGTTCCGCTGACGGCGCCGCGCGGCGTTCCCTACATCGCCACGCGCGCCGAGGCGCAGATCGGCGGCGCGGTGGCGCTCGAAATGATCGCCGAGCACCAGAATGGGATCGACGCGGTGATCATCGCCGCGTTCGGCGATCCCGGCCTGTTGGGCGCGCGTGAACTGTTCGACATACCGATCGTCGGTATGGCAGAGGCGCCGATGCTGACGGCTTGCATGCTCGGCCGGCGGTTCTCGATCGTGACGTTCGCGCGCGCATTGGGGCCCTGGTACGAGGATTGCGTCGAGATGCACGGCCTGAGCGGACGCTGCGCGGGCGTGCGCATGCTGCCCGGCGCATTTCGCTCGATCGCCGACGTGCAGGACGAGAAGGAGAACCTGCTGGTCGATCTGGCAAACGCGGTCGTCGCGGAAGACGAGGCCGACGTCATCATCCTCGGCGGCGCGCCGCTCGCAGGCCTCGCCGCGAAGGTGAAGGACCGCGTCCCGGTGCCGCTGGTCGATCCGATCCAGGCCGCAGTGAAGCAGGCGGAAGGGTTGGTGACACTGGCGCCGCGCAAGGCCACCGCCGGCACGTTCCGCCGGCCCGACGCCAAGCCGACGCTCGGTCTGCCGGATCCGCTCGCCTCCCGCATCGAGCATCGCGTGTCCAAGGAACGGGTGCGGCCGTCATGAGCTTCGACCTCGTCATCCGCGGCGGCACGGTCGTCACGGCGTCGGACACGTTCGTCAGCGATGTCGGGGTGAAAGACGGCCGCATCGCCGCGCTCGGGCGCGATCTCGGGCCTGCGCAGGAGGTCATCGACGCCGCGGGACTGCTGGTCCTGCCCGGCGGCATAGACAGCCACGTCCACATCGCACAGCCATCCGGTCCGGGCATCGTCATGGCCGACGATTTCGAGAGCGGCACCCGGTCCGCGGCCCTCGGCGGCAACACGACGATTCTGCCCTTCTGCTTGCAAGAGCAGGGTCAGTCGTTGCGGCAGGCGCTCAAGGACTATCACGGCAAGGCGGAAGGGAATTGTCATATCGACGTGTCCTTCCATCTCATCGTCAGCGATCCCACCGAGCAGGTCCTCGGACAGGAACTCCCGGCGCTGGTCGCCGATGGCTACACATCGTTCAAGGTCTTCATGACCTATGAAGGCCTCGCTTTGTCGGATCGGCAGATGCTGGAGGTGATGTCGGTCGCCCGGGAATCCGGAGCGCTCGTCATGGTGCACGCCGAGAACTACGACGCCATCCGGTTTCTCACCGATCGCCTCGAACGCGCCGGGCATACGGCGCCGGCCTATCACGCTGCTTCGCGCCCGATCGTGGTCGAGCGCGAGGCGACACACAGGGCCATCAGCCTCGCAGAGCTGATCGACGTGCCGGTGATGATCGTCCACGTCTCAAACCGCGAAGCGATGGACGAGATCCGGCGCGCCCAGCAGAAGGGATTGCGCGTCTTCGGCGAGACCTGCCCGCAATATCTTGTCCTGACGGCGCAGGATCTCGAAGGACTGAACATGGAGGGCGCCAAGTACGTCTGCTCGCCGCCGCCGCGCGACAAAGCGAGCCAGCAGGCCTGCTGGGACGGATTGCAGCAGGGCGTGTTCTCGACGTTCTCCTCCGATCATTGCCCGTTCCGCTATGACGACGTCGCGGGCAAGCTGACTCCGAAAGCGCGGACGAGCTTTCGGTGGGTTCCCAATGGAATACCGGGCGTCGCGGCGCGCATGCCGATTCTGTTTTCGGAAGGCGTCGGCAAGAACCGCATCGACATCAACCAGTTCGTGGCTTTGACGTCCACGAACCACGCGAAGATGTACGGGCTCTATCCGCGCAAGGGTACGATTGCGATCGGTTCGGATGCCGATCTGCTCCTCTGGGATCCTGAAAAGCGTGTGACCCTCACGCACTCTCTCCTCGGCGACGGATCCGATTACACGCCCTACGAGGGCCAGGAGCTCAAGGGCTGGCCGTTGCGAACGATTGTGCGTGGGGTCACCGTCATGAGCGACGGTCAAATCGTGGGAGCGAAGGGCTACGGCACGTATCTGTCCCGCGGTCAGTCCGCTATCGTGCGATCGCGGGAGCCGTGAAACGCTCGCCGGGACGTGCCGCCTCGCCGGGCGTCACACGAACGCAACGCCGATGCGCTTGGCCGAACGCCAGGCGACGCGGCAATTCCGCTTCACGAATTCAGGCTTCACGATAAGGATGAACTCGTCGGGGATTCCGACCGGGCTTTCGATTTCCAGGGCCGCCCCGGATTCGGACATATTGCGAATGATGCAGTCGATCGCGGCGGCCACTCCGAAGATAATGGAGCCGCCCTTGAACGTTCGCGAGCGCGGGCTTCGACGAGCCTCCGGCATGTCAGATTCGGAATCAGCCAACACCACCCCCCGGGGAGTTGGGCTACCAATCCGGCCGCGCCGGCGCGAATAGATTTTCGCTAAACATTGCAGGCCGCCTATGTGGGGTTGCCTGCATACGCGCAGACACCGCTAAATTGCGATGGCTCGCGAAGGCAGCAATTTCGATAAATTGCGAGGCAAATGTTCGCGGACATTAGACGCGCCTCGGGCACATTCCCGCCCGGATTGCCGAGGCCACCCGATGCGAAATGCCCGCGACGAGGAGATGATTCGCGCCGCCAGCGTGTTGATTGCGGATCGCAGTCAATTCGCGCGGCGTCTCACGCGCAATATGCTTGTCAGCCTCGGCGTGCGAACCGTGATCGACGCCGCCGACGGCCCGTCGGCCCTTGAAGCCGTTTCTGCCAACAAGCCCGATGTTCTCATCGTCGATTGGGACCTGCCCATTCTCTCGGGCATCGACGTGATCAAGCGGATACGCTCGCCCGGCGCGTTTCCGTATCCCGACCTGCCAATCCTCATGCTCACCATGCGCACGGAGCGCCGCTACGTGGTCCAGGCTCTGGGGCACGGTGCCAACGAATTCCTCGCCAAGCCGACGAGCACGATTGCGCTGAAGGACCGGCTCATATCGGTGCTGTGCCGGCGCCGGACGATGGTGAGGCTGGGCGAATATTACGTGCCGAAGCCGCGGATCTGGCCGACGCAGCCGGACGCCAGCCGATAGGCACCGCCGGTGTCGGCGCCAGCCGTCACGCCTTCCCGCATCCTCCTGCCGTCGGCGTCTGGATGACCACCGCCTCGTCGGCATCGATCACGGTGGCGTCGCAGCCTTTCAGCCGCTGCATGCGGCCGTCCTTGCGGCGCACCCAGTTCTCGCCGACCTGACCGGCATTGCCGCAGTCGAGGCCGGGTGGCGGCACGCGGCGATGGCCGGAGAGGATCGTGCACTCCATCTCCTCGAGGAAACGGATAGTGCGGCGGATGCCGCTGCCGGCATGCCATTTCCCCTTGCCGCCGGAGCCCGTGCGGATGTGGAAGTCCTCGAGCACGACCGGATAGCGGAATTCCAGCACCTCCGGATCGGTGAGACGCGTATTGGTCATGTGCGTGTGCACGGCGTCGGTGCCGTTGAAGCCGGGGCCGGCCGGCGAGCCGGAACAGATCGTCTCGTAATATTGATAAGTCTTGTTGCCGAAATTGAGATTGTTCATCGTGCCCTGCGCGGCGGCGAGCGCGCCAAGCGCGAGGAACAGCGTGTTGGTCACGGCCTGCGACACTTCGACATTGCCGGCGACGACGGCGGCGGGATATTCCGGCGTCAGCATCGTCTTCTTCGGGATGACGATGTTGATGGGCCGCAGGCACCCGGCGTTCATCGGGATGTCGTCGTCGACCATGACGCGGAAGACGTAGAGCACGGCCGCGCGGGTGACCGGCTCGGGCGCGTTGAAATTGGTCGGCTGCTGGTCCGAGGTGCCGGTGAAGTCGACGGTCGCCTCGCGCTTCTTCTTGTCGACCGAGATCTTCACCTTGATGAAGGTGCCCTGGTCCATCTCGTAGGAGTATTCCGAGTCATGCAGGCGATCGATGACGCGGCGCACGCTCTCGGCCGCGTTGTCCTGCACGTGCTGCATGTAGGCCTTGACCACCGGCAGCGTGAACAACGTCACCATCTTGCGCAGCTCGGCGACGCCCTTCTCGTTGGCCGCGATCTGCGCCTTGATGTCGTTGACGTTCTGGATCGGATTGCGCGCCGGATATTTGGCGTCGGTGAGCGCCTCCATCAGCTCCTTCTCGCGGAAGCGGCCGCGGTCGACCAGCTTGAAGTTGTCGAACAGGATGCCCTCCTGATCGATGCTGGTGGCGTTCGGCGACATCGAGCCGGGGGCGATGCCGCCAACGTCGGCATGGTGGCCGCGCGAGGCCACCCAGAACAGGATCGACTTCTTCCTGTCGTCGAAGACGGGCGTGCAGACGGTGATGTCGGGCAGATGCGTGCCGCCGTTGTAAGGGGCGTTGATGACATAGACGTCGCCCGGCCTGATCTTGCCCTTGTTGTCGCGGATGACGGTTTCGACCGAACGGTCCATCGAGCCCAGATGCACCGGCATGTGCGGCGCGTTGGCGACCAGCGTGCCGTCATGGGCGAAGACGGCGCAGGAGAAGTCGAGCCGCTCCTTGATGTTGACCGAATAGGCGGTGTTCTGGAGCGACACGCCCATCTGCTCCGCGATCGACATGAACAAATTGTTGAACACTTCGAGCATCACCGGATCGGCGTGCGTCCCGATGGCGAATGTGCGCTTGAGCTTCTTCGCACGGGTGAGCACAAGGTGGTTCTTGGCGGTCAGCTCCGCCTGCCAGCCGGGCTCGACCACGATGGTCTGATGCGGTTCGATGATGATCGCCGCGCCCTTGACGCGCGCGCCGGGTTGGAGCTGGTCGCGCGTATAGACATTGGCCTTGTGCCATTCGCCTTGCGAGAAGAATGTTGTCTTGCGCGCCGGTGGGGGGAGCTTTGCCGCCGACTTGCGCAGCTTCTTCTCGGCGAACTTCGCGCCGCCGCCGATCGCCTCGACCGAGACGGCCTCGACCACCATTTCCTTGCTGCGGTCGATGAAGCCGAAGCGCGCCTTGTGCGCCTTCTCGAACGCGCCCTGCATCGCCTTGAGCGAGCCGGCGTCGACGACGAGCGCGGTGTCGGTGCCCGCGTAACGGATGTGCGCGCGCACGATCAGCTTCACCTTCGCCTTCGGCACACCCTGGCCGGCGACCTCGGCGACTGCGTCCTTGCCGAGCCGGCTGCCGGTGCGCTGGATCGCTTTCAGCGCCTTGTCGCCGAAGGACTGCTCGATCGCTTGCTCGCGCGTGGCGCGGATGTCGGCCAAGCCCATGCCGTAGGCCGACAGGAGTGAGGAGAACGGGTGGATGAGCACGCGCGTCATGCCGAGCGCGTCGGCGACGAGGCAGGCATGCTGCCCGCCGGCGCCGCCGAAGCAGTTGAGCGCATAGCGCGTGACGTCGTAGCCGCGCTGCACCGAGATCTTCTTGATGGCGTTGGCCATGTTCTCGACGGCGATCTTGACGAAGCCGTCGGCGATTTCCTCCGGCGACTTGTCGCCGACCTCCTTCGCCATGTCTGCGAAGGCGGACTTCACCGCGGCGTCGTCGAGCGGCTGGTCCTGATGACGTCCGAAGATCTTCGGGAAGAAATCGGGGATGAGCTTGCCGAGCATCACATTGGCGTCGGTGACGGCGAGCGGGCCGCCGCGGCGATAGCACTACGGACCCGGATTGGCGCCGGCGGAATCCGGGCCGACGCGGAAGCGCGCGCCGTCATAATGCAGGATCGAGCCGCCGCCGGCGGCGACGGTGTGGATCAGCATCATCGGCGCGCGCATGCGGACGCCCGCGACTTCCGTCTCGAAGGCGCGTTCATACTCGCCGTCGAAATGCGACACGTCGGTCGAGGTGCCGCCCATGTCGAAGCCGATCAGGCGATCGAAGCCGGCCTCGCGGCCGGTCTCGGCCATGCCGACCACACCGCCGGCGGGACCGGACAGGATCGCGTCCTTACCCTGGAACAGCTCGGCCGCGGTGAGGCCGCCGGACGACATCATGAACATGAGGCGGATGTCGTCGCCATTTGCCGCAGCGCGCTCCCTCCCCCCTTGGGGGGGTGGGTTGGGGTGGGGGGTAGAAGTCGAAGTGCTATTACCCCCACCCCGGCTCGCAGTAAGCGCGTTCACGCGCGTCTTCGACGCGCTATGGCTCGCCGACCCTCCCCACAAGGGGGAGGGTGAAGAAGAGTCTCTGCCCGTCGCCATCTCCTTCGCCACCTGCGCCACGTAGCGGCGCAGGATCGGCGAAAGATAGGCGTCGACCACGGTGGTGTCGCCGCGACCGACCAGCTTGATCAGCGGCGAGACTTCGTGGCTGACCGACACCTGCGTGAAGCCCATCTCGCGGGCGAGCGCGGCGACGGCCTTCTCGTGGGCGGGATAGCGATAGGCATGCATGAAGACGATGGCGACGGCGTCGATGCCGTCGGCCTTGGCGGCCGCGAGATCGCGGCGCACGATGTCGAGATCGGGCGCGCGCTCGACCGTGCCGTCGGCGCGGACGCGCTCGTCCACCTCGGCGACGCGCTCATAGAGCATGTCGGGCTTGATGATTTCCTTGGCGAAGATCTTCGGCCGCGCCTGGTAGCCGATCTTGAGCGCGTCGCGGAAACCCTTGGTGATGATGAGGAGGGTACGGTCGCCCTTGCGCTCGAGCAGCGCG
>DASTGR010000118.1:0-6795 GCA_035718885.1 Pseudolabrys sp.
CGAGACGGTCGCGATCGATCGCACCAAGGATGCGCCGCGTGCGCCGGAGCCGCCAGGCGTGCGCGACCGCGGAGCAGGCATTGAAGCAGGCATCGACGATGGGAACGACGCTCGGGTAGTCGTGCGCGAGCCGGGCATAGGCGTCGCCCCGCGCGTCCTGGGAGTCGTGTTGCATTAACATGGCTATGGCCCCCTCGCATGGTGACGTGCTGCGGGATGTCCTTGTTGGGCGCCATAATTGCTGCCAAACTGCGCGCGCGACAAACCATCGTTTCTCGACCTTGGCTTAGATTATCTCATGCAAAAGGGGTCGCCGTGGTCCGCCGCCTGCCGCCGCTGAACGCGCTGAAGGCCTTCGAGGCCGCGGCGCGGCATGAGAGCTTCACGCAGGCCGCGCAGGAGCTGTGCGTCACGCAAGGGGCGGTCAGCCAGCAGGTGAAGGCGCTCGAAACCGAGCTCGGCTGCCGGCTGTTCAACCGCGAGCACCGCCGTCTCGTCATCACCGCCGCGGGGCGCGGCTATCTCGGCGTGGTGCGCGACGCGTTCGATCAGCTTGCGCTCGGCACCGAGGCCTTGTTGCAGCAGCACAAGTCCGGCGTGCTCTCGGTCAGCACGTCGCCCAATTTCGCCAGTAAGTGGTTGGTGCACCGCCTCGGCCGCTTCGCCGAGCAGCATCCCGCGATCGTGCTGAAGCTGTCCGCCTCGCTCCAGCACGTCGATTTCGCGCGCGAGGATTTCGACCTCGCAATCCGTCACGGCGACGGGCAGTGGCCGGGGCTCGACGTGACGCGGCTGTGCGAGGAGGAGCTGTTCCCGGTGTGCAGCCCGGCGCTGGCGCGCGCCTTGCGGACGCCGCAAGATTTGAAGAAGCACACGCTGCTGCACATCGACGAGCGGCGCGACTGGGGCGCGTGGCTCGAGAAAGCCGGCGCGGACGGCGTCGATTTTGCGCGCGGGCCGGTGTTCAACCAGGCGAGCATGGCGATCGACGCAGCGGTCGACGGGCAGGGCGTCGCGCTTGCGCGCAGCGCGCTCGCCGCCTGGGACCTCGGCGTCGGCCGGCTGGTGCGGCCCTTCGCCGCCGCGCTCAAGCTGCCCTATTCGTACTGGATCGTGTGTCCGAAGCCGACGGCGTCCTTGCCGAAGATCGCGACGTTCCGTGCCTGGCTTTTGTCGGAGGCGGCCGCCGATCTGCGGCGGGTGGCGCGCGGGCGGCCCGGACGCAAGCTCCGTCGGTAAGGTCGCGCTACTCCGCCGCCTTGCGCTGGAGCTCGAGCTTCTCGACCAATTCCTCGATGAACGGCAACTGCCCCGGCAGGATCTTCTTGCGCGCGGTGGCGAGATCGAACCAGGCGACGCGGTCGACCTCGGGGAAGCTCTGCATCCGGCCCGAGCGCGGCGGCCATTCCATCTCGAAGGAATTGCTGGTGACGCGCGAGACGTCGAAATCGGCCTCGAGCGCGAAGGCATGCACGATCTTGCCGCTCTTCTGCCGGGCCGGCGTCAGCGGCTCGAACGCGCCTTCGGCGGTCAGGCCGGTCTCCTCGTTGAACTCGCGGCGCGCGCAGGCCAGGAGGTCATCCGAGACGACGACGCCTTTCGGGATCGACCAGGCGCCTTCGTCGCGCTTGCGCCAGTACGGGCCGCCGGGATGGACGAGCAGCACGTCGAGCCGCCGCCTGTCGCGGCGGAAGGCCAGGATACCGGCTGAGATTTCGGTTCGGCGGGACACGGGACGCGTGGAGAGAAGAGGGGCCGGTTCGGTTGTACAACCCGAAACGGAGCAAATCACGGGCCGGGCGGCGCGGCCACACGCAAAGTTGTGATGAGGCCCATGCGCCGGGCCCTGCGCCGGCGGAACTCCGGTCGCCGCGGGCGGATTTCACAGCAAACGTCAATCCGCAACGGGCCGCGCGTTCGCGGCCGGGACAACCGCATGGCCATTTCCGCGACCTGGTCGGACACCTGGGCCGACCTCCGGGCGCTCGACGCGCGCCAGCGCAACGCCATCGTCGCCAGCTATCTCGGCTGGACGCTCGACGCGTTCGACTTCTTCCTCCTCGTCTTCGTGCTCAAGGACATCGCCGCCGAGTTCAAGACCGACGTCACCGCGGTGAGCGTCGCCATCGTGCTGACGCTCGCGGCGCGGCCGGTCGGGGCGCTGCTGTTCGGTCTTGCGGCCGACCGCTGGGGACGGCGACCGACCCTGATGGTCGACATCATCTGCTATTCGGCGATCGAACTGGCCTCCGGCTTCGCGCCGAGCCTGACCGCGCTCCTGATCCTGCGCACGTTGTACGGCGTCGCCATGGGCGGCGAATGGGGTGTCGGCGCGTCGCTGACCATGGAGACGATCCCGCCGCGGACGCGCGGCGTCGTCTCCGGCATCCTCCAGGCCGGATATCCGTCCGGCTATCTCATCGCCTCCGTGGTCTATGGCCTCTTGTTCACCACCATCGGTTGGCGCGGCATGTTCATGGTCGGCGCGGCGCCGGCGCTGCTCGTCCTCTACATCCGCGGCAAGGTCGACGAGTCGCCGTCCTTCAAGGCGCGGCGGGCGACGCTGTCGGGCGGCAGCCTGTGGCAGACGATCCGCGACAATCTCGGTCTGTTCGTCTTTTCGATCGTGCTGATGACGGCGTTCAATTTCTTCAGCCACGGCACGCAGGATCTCTACCCGACCTTCCTCCAGGTGCAGCGGCACATGACGCCGCACGAGGTCGGCGTCATCGCCGTCGTCTACAATATCGGCGCCATTGTCGGCGGCATCTCCTTCGGCGCGCTGTCCGAGCGCATCGGACGCCGGCTCGGCATCGTCATCGCGGCGCTGATCGCGCTGCCGGTGATCCCGCTCTGGGTCTACGCGCCGAACGCGATCTGGCTCGCCGTCGGCGCCTTCCTGATGCAGATCGCGGTGCAGGGCGCCTGGGGCATCGTGCCGGCGCACCTCAACGAATTATCGCCGGAAGACGTGCGCGGCACGTTCCCCGGCTTCACCTATCAGCTCGGCAACCTGCTCGCCTCCGGCAACGCGACCTTGCAGGCGGCGATCGCGAGCAGCTACGGCAACGACTACGCTTTCGCGCTCGCGGTCGTGGCGGCGGTCGTGGCGGTGGCGGTGGCGCTGCTCGCCTGGTTCGGCGTCGAAGCGCGCGGCGTCAAATTCGCCGGCACGCCGCAGGCGGCGGAGTAGGCGACAAAAAACCCGGCGCGATGAAGCGCCGGGTTCTGTTTGTCCGCCGATGATGGCGGCTTAGTCGTTGTCGAGCGTCTCGCGCGCCTTGTCTTTCAGGCCGCCGACGGCGTTCTGGATCTTGCCCGCGCCCTGCTGCGCCTTGCCTTCGGCTTCGGTCTTGGTGTCGCCGGTCACCTTGCCGGCCACTTCCTTCACCTTGCCCTTGGCCTGCTCGATGCTGCCTTCGATGCGATCTTTGTCCATCGTTCTTGTCCTTCCGGTTGTCGTGGGAGTCGGACGGACAACGGACGGGTCGGCGCTCCGTTCCGCATTGCAACGATTCGTGAGCGCGCGTGTCAAAAGACACATGCAAAATGCAAACGCGCCCCGCGCTCGTTCGAGCACGGAGCGCGCTTGATCGGCTGCGCCGGTTACTTCTGGCCGGTCGTGCTCGAATCGGTGTTCGCGGCGCAGGTGCCCTTCATGCCCTTGGCCTTGGTCTGGCATTCCTGCAACGACGCGAAGGAGCAATTCTTCGGGCCGCTCTTGGTGGTCAGGCAGAACTTGCCGCTGCCGGCGGCGGCGGGGTTCGCGGCGGCGGGCGCCTGCGAGTTCTGCGCATTGGCGATGCCGATGCCGGCGATGAGCGCCGCAGCGGCGGCGAAAGTGGCGAGAGTCTTCATGCGATGCCTCCTCGGGCTTTGATCGTTTCCACCGCGATCGAGCGGCACGGCGACAACGACGCCGCCGGAACCGGGTTCCGCGCGCGGCGCATCATTTGCCGCATGGGAAACCTCAGCGCGACGGCGCGTCTTTATCCAATTTGCCCGGGTTCACGGCGTCGTCGCCGTGGCTCGGCTTGAGTTCCTTCGGCGCCGCGCCGGTGGTTTCGTCGTGCTTGATGTTGGCGACCGGCGGCTGCGTCGCGTGCAATGGCGGTCCGACCTTGTCGGCCGGGACGGCCTGCTGCGCCGCCGGCGCGGGTTCCGGCGCGACCGTCTGCGCGACGGCAGGCGCGGCAAGCGACGCCGCGGCGGCCGCGATCACCCATAAACCGTGCTTCATGACGTCCTCCTCGAAGGCCGCAAATGCGGCCTCGGAAGGAGAACGTGCGGTTCCCGCGCCCGGTTCCTGCGGCGCATGTGCACGGCATTGCCATCCGGGTTCCATCGGGGCACCTTCGGCCCGCTCCTGAATGCGAGGCCCTATGCCGATTCTCCCCACCGCCGTGGACACCGCCGCGTCCGAATTCCGCGCCAATGCCGAGCGCATGCGCGCGCTCACCGCCGAATTGCGCGAGCGCCGCGTCGCGGCGGCGGCCGGCGGACCCGCGCGGGCGCGCGAGCGCCACGTCGCCCGCGGCAAGCTTCTGCCGCGCGACCGCGTCATGAACCTGATCGATCCCGGCTCGCCCTTCCTCGAACTGTCGCCGCTCGCCGCGAGCGGCATGTACGACGACGCCATTCACGGCGCCGGCCTCATCACCGGCATCGGCCGCGTCGAGGGCCGCGAATGCATGATCGTCTGCAATGACAGCACGATCAAGGGCGGCACCTATTATCCGATGACGGTGAAGAAGCATCTGCGCGCGCAGGAGATCGCGCGCGAAAACCGCCTGCCGTGCATCTATCTGGTCGATTCAGGCGGCGCCAACCTGCCGCACCAGACCGACGTCTTCCCCGACCGCGAGCACTTCGGCCGCATCTTCTACAATCAGGCGACCCTGTCGGCCTTGCGCATTCCGCAGATCGCCGTGGTGATGGGCTCGTGCACCGCCGGCGGCGCCTATGTGCCGGCCATGTCCGACGAGACGGTGATCGTGAAGAACCAGGGCACGATCTTCCTCGGCGGTCCGCCTCTGGTGAAGGCGGCGACGGGGGAGGTGGTGAGCGCGGAGGATCTGGGCGGCGCCGACGTGCACGCGCGCAAGTCGGGCGTGGCCGATCACTACGCGCAGGACGATCATCATGCGCTGTCGATCGCGCGCCGCATCGTCTCGCATCTCAACGTCGCGAAGTCGCCCGACATTCCGCTCAGCGATCCGCGCGATCCCGCCTACGACATCGCCGATCTCGACGGCCTCGTGCCGGCCGACCTGAAGAAGCAGTACGACGTGCGCGAGGTGATCGCTCGGATCGCCGACGCGTCCGAGTTCGACGAGTTCAAGGCGCTCTACGGCACGACGCTCGTCACCGGCTTCGCACACATCCACGGCATGCCGGTCGGCATTCTCGGCAATAACGGCATCCTGTTCTCGGAAAGCGCGCTGAAAGCCGCGCACTTCATCGAGCTGTGCTGCCAGCGGCGCATTCCGCTCCTGTTCCTCCAGAACATCGTCGGCTTCATGGTCGGCCGCGACTACGAGGCCGGCGGCATCGCCAAGGATGGCGCCAAGATGGTGACGGCGGTCGCCTGCGCGCAGGTGCCGAAGGTGACGCTCATCGTCGGCGGCTCCTACGGCGCCGGCAATTACGGCATGTGCGGCCGCGCCTATTCGCCGCGCTTCCTGTTCACCTGGCCGAACGCGCGCATCTCGGTGATGGGCGGCGAGCAGGCGGCCTCGGTGCTGGCGACGGTCAAGCGCGACAATATCGAAGCGTCGGGCGAGACATGGTCGCAGGTCGAGGAGGAGGAGTTCAAGGCGCCGATCCGCGACCAGTACGAGACCGAGGGCAATCCCTATTACGCGACGGCGCGGCTGTGGGACGACGGCATCATCGCGCCGTCGGAGACACGGCGCGTTTTGGCCTTGGCGTTCTCCGCGGCGCTCAACGCGCCGGTGCCGGAGACGCGGTTTGGGGTGTTCAGGATGTGAGGGGGAACGATGGAATATGTTCGGCCTAGGTACAACCAGAGCAGTCGTGCGTGTTGGCTCAGTAGTTTTGAAGTTTGCGCGCCATAGGTTGGGCGCAGAATGCAATCGTTTTGAAGCAAGTCTATTTCAGCGGACAACATGCAGGCGGCGCGAAATGCTCTGCCCGGTCGTCTGGTCCTCACCCTATAGCGTGCTACTTATTGCAAGGGCCGCGACGCCGCTAACAGAGGATGAAGCCTCTTCGTTGCGCGAGTCCCGCGGCTTTCCAGATTGGGATTATGGCGGCCCGAGTGACGATCCGTGTCCATTTGAGCCCAAAGCGTCCGATTGGGGATGGCTCGACGGTAGATTGGTCGCGCTAGACTATTCGGCAACTGTCATGCCGGCGGACGTCGAAATGTAGAGCCGTAGGGCGGATTAGCGAAGCGTAATCCGCCGATCCATTATACGTAGCCTGCGTATTACGCCTTCGGAAAACGCGTCCTGCAAGTCGCCATCCATGCCCGCCAAACCCACCAAACCCGCCGGCCATTCCTGGGACGTCTTCTTCGTCTATTTCGACGGCGACGACGACAGCCTGCGGGTCGAGGCCTGCTGGACGGCGGAGGAGTCGATCGCAAAGGCGCGCGACGAACTCAATGCGTTCGCCAAGAGCGACGACGAGAAGGACCAGTTCGAGATCGTCGCGGTGATCCGCACGGATGCGACGATCTGAGCCAACGGCCCGTCGTCCCCGCGAATCTTCCTTCACCTCTCCCCGTTCTTTACGGGGAGAGGTCGACCCGCCGAAGCGGTAGCGAAGGCG
>DASTGR010000119.1:0-23277 GCA_035718885.1 Pseudolabrys sp.
CTGCATGTCGGTGACTTCCTCCGGCCGCTCGTCGATGAGCAGCACGATGAGGAACACTTCCGGGTGATTGGCGGTGATGGCGTGGGCGATGTTCTGGAGGAGCACCGTCTTGCCGGTGCGCGGCGGCGACACGATCAGCGCGCGCTGGCCCTTGCCGATCGGCGCCACGATGTCGATGACGCGGGCCGACAGATCCTTCTTGGTCGGATCGTCGTGCTCCATCTTCAGCCGCTCTTCCGGGTAGAGCGGCGTCAGGTTGTCGAAGTTGACCTTGTGCTTGGCCTTCTCCGGGTCCTCGAAATTGAGCGAGTTGACCTTGAGCAGCGCGAAGTAGCGCTCGCCTTCCTTGGGGCTGCGGATATGGCCCTCGACCGTGTCGCCGGTGCGCAGGCCGAAGCGGCGGATCTGCGAGGGCGAGACGTAGATGTCGTCGGGGCCGGAGAGGTAGTTCGATTCCGGCGACCGGAGGAAGCCGAATCCGTCGGAGAGGACCTCGACCACACCTTCGCCGATGATGTCGACCTCCTGGCTCGCAAGCTGCTTCAGGATCGCGAACATCAGCTCCTGCTTGCGCAGGGTACTGGCGTTTTCAACCTGGTGCTCTTCGGCGAAGGCGACGAGTTCGGGAGGGGTCTTGGACTTGAGGTCCTGTAGCTTCATTTCCCGCATGGGGGGCATTTGTCCTGGAGTGCGGCAGCCCTACGAGAAAAACGAGGGCCGCCTTGGAGAGAATTCGTAGGAGTCGCAGGTCTGGATTGATTGGGGGCGCTTAGGGGAAGGTCCCGGGGCCCGATGCTGCGGCCGGTCCCGATTGGCTCGGTTCCGGAACGCGACGGCATCCGCCTGCGTTCGGGGGGATACAAACAACATATGGCGAACCGTGTTTTTGCGCAAGAGGCGCGCAGGGCGGGCGATGAAACTTGGTTGAGAACGCAGCCGGTCGCCGGTCGTTTCTGCGCACTTGAAATTTTCGCGGCGCCGCCCTTGCCCGCTCAGAACGGCTTCACCACCGCCAGGATGACGATCAGGATCATCAAAATCGTTGGTATCTCATTGGCAATACGAAAGAATTTCTGCGAGCGCCGGTTGCGGTCGTGCTGGAAATCGGCCTGCCAGTGGCTCATCAGCCCGTGCATCAGTGTCATGGCGATGACCAAGGCGAGCTTGGCGTGCAGCCAGCCGGCCATCAGCCAGCCGCCGGTGAACATCAGGCTCAGCCCGAACAGCCAGGTCGCGATCATCGCCGGCGTCATGATCGCCTTCAGGAGCCGGCGCTCCATCGTCTTGAAGGTCTCGGACTGCTCAGATCCGGGTGTCGCGGCGCAGTGATAGACGAACAGCCGCGGCAGATAGAGCAGCCCCGCCATCCACGAGATGACGGCGATGATGTGCAGGGCTTTGAGCCAGAGGTACATGGGACGTGCCTAGCCAAGCCGAACGACCGCGACAAGGCTCGCGCCGACTAGCGCCCGCTATCCCCTGACCCGCTTCAGCATCTGCTCGACGTGCGCAATCGGCGTCGGCGGCAGGATGCCGTGGCCGAGATTGAAGATAAACGGGCCGCCGGCGAGCGCCGCCACCACCGCGTCGACCTCGCGGTCGAGCGCTGCGCCGCCGGCGAGCAGCGCCAGCGGATCGACATTGCCCTGCACCGGCTTGAGCGTCTGGATGTGATCGCGCGCGTAGACGAGTCCCTGCATCCAGTCGAGGCCGACCGCATCGACGCCCGTGTCCTTGACGTAGCGCCAGAGCTTCGAACCGACGCCGCGCGGGAAACCGATGATCTTCGCGCCCTTCAGCTGCGCGCGCACGCCCTCGACGATGCGTTTCGTTGGCTGGATCGACCAGCGCTCGAATTCGCCCTGCGACAGCACGCCCGCCCAGGTGTCGAACAGCTGCACGCATTCGGCGCCGGCCTTGAGCTGCCCGACAAGATATTCGATCGAGGCCTCGACCAGCCGGTCGATCAGCAATGCGAAGGTGTCCGGCTCGCGATAGGCGAACATGCGCGCCGGCGCCTGGTCCGGCGTCCCTTCGCCGGCGACCATGTAGGTCGCGACTGTCCATGGCGCACCGCAGAAGCCGATCAGCGTTGTCCTGTCGTCGAGCGCCTTGCGCACGCGCCGCACGGTTTCATAGACCGGCGCGACGATCATCGGATCGATGCGCTCGGCAAGCCGCTCGATGCCCTCGCGCGTGGTCAGCGGCTCAAGCTTCGGTCCCTCACCGGCAAGGAACTCGACCTTGCGGCCGAGCGCCAGCGGCACGACCAGAATATCCGAGAACAAAATCGCCGCATCGAAGCCGAACCGCCTGATCGGCTGCAACGTCACTTCCGCAGCAAGTTCGGGATTGAAACAGAGATCGAGGAAGCCACCTGCCTTCTCGCGGACGGCACGGTATTCAGGCAGGTAACGTCCCGCCTGCCGCATCATCCAGACCGGAGGCACTGCCTGCCGCTCGCCTGACAAGACGCGCAGCAAGGGCTTTGTCCCCATGGCAGGGCCGGTCCCGTCTTCGCTCATCCAATATCTCTTAAGCTTAGTTGATTTGGTTATTGGGGCGTTGATTGGACTCATGCCTTCCAGCCCACAGTCTGTCCACTGGGGGAATCATCACGATCCAGATTCGCCGGTAATGCGCGGCGAAGTGGTCCACACCGATACAGGCCCTTTGACGGGCCTTTTGCGCCGATATCCACGCCTGTCCCCAGGTGCCTGTCCACATGTCGCGGCGAGGCCCGGCACCCGGTGCTCCGCCGCTCCCCACTGACGAGATGTGGAGAGCGTGAGGACAGAATCGAAGGGCCGGCTTGCCTCGGGCCGGCAAAGGTGGCCTCCTCCCCAACTGTCCACACGTGAACCATTCGTTATCCATGGCTGATACAGGCTACTTTCATCTGCATCTCGTGTCCGACGCGACCGGCGAAACGCTGATCACGGTCGCGCGCGCGGCGGCAGCGCAGTACGCCAACGTGTCGCCGGTCGAGCACCTCTATCCGATGGTGCGCTCGAAGAAGCAGCTCGACCATGTGCTCGCCGAGATCACCGAGTCTCCCGGCCTCGTACTTTACACGCTGCTCGAGGAAGACCTGATTGCGCTCCTCGAGAACAAGTGCCGCGAACTCGGCCTGCCCTGCATGTCGGTGCTGGGGCCGATCCTGCGTCTGTTCCAGTCCTATCTCGGCGCCGAGACGATCCATCGTGTTGGCGCGCAACACGTGCTCAACGCCGAATATTTCCAGCGCATCGACGCGCTCAACTACACGATGATGCACGATGACGGCCAGCACCCGGAAGGATTGCAGGAGGCCGACGTGGTGCTGATCGGCGTGTCGCGCACGTCGAAAACGCCGACGTCGATCTATCTCGCCAATCGCGGCGTCAAGACCGGCAACGTGCCGCTGGTGCCGGGCGTACCGCTGGCGCCGCAGGTCGAGCAGCTGACGCGGCCGCTGGTGGTCGGTCTCTACGCCAGCCCCGAGCGCATCGTCCAGATCCGCGAAAATCGGCTCCTGGGCCTCAAGGCGCACCGCGACGATGACCAGTACATCGACAAGACGGCGGTCGCGGAAGAAATCTCGTTTTCGCGCCGTCTGTGCGCGCGGCACAGCTGGCCGATGATCGACGTGACGCGCCGCTCGATCGAGGAAACGGCCGCGGCGGTGATGCGGCTCCTGACCGACCGGCGCCGGGCGCCGGGACGGTGATCTCTTAATCCCCCCCGAACCGAAGTCGGATGTTTCCGACTTCGGTCACTTGGATTCCGAACTCGGGTAAACCCGAGTTCGGGCGGGGGAGGGTGGCGGTCCGAAGGAGCGCCGGGTGGGGGATGTTGAATTGCGTTCCCGACCGCGATAACCCCACCCCGTCCGCCGCGCGCCGCGCGGCGTCCGACCCTCCCCTTTCAGGAGAGGGATAAGGGAAGACCCATGCCTCTCTGGCTTTCCGCGCAACCATTGGTGCTCGCCTCGAAGAGCGACATCCGCGGCAAGATTCTGGCCGCTGCCGGGCTGCGTTTCGAGATCCGCGCCGCGAATATCGACGAGCGCGCGGTCGAGGCGGCGGCGCAGCCGGCGGATGCGGTCGCCGCGGCGCGGCTGCTCGCACGCGCCAAGGCCGAGGCCGTCTCTGCGACCATGCCGGGTCGCCCTGTGCTCGGCGCCGATCAGACTCTGGCGCGCGGCGCCCATCGCTTCACCAAACCGAAGGACCGCGCCGACGCGCTGACGCAGTTGCAGCAACTGCGCGGCCGGACACATGAATTGCACTCGGCGCTGGCACTCGTTGTCGACGGAAAAATGATATTTCAATGCGCAGAGACGGCGCGGCTGACGATGCGCAACGTCTCGGATCGCTTCATCGAGGAATATCTCGAGATGATCGGCGACCTGGCGCTCTCGAGCGTCGGCGCCTATCAGCTCGAAGGCATCGGCGTGCATCTGTTCGAGCGCGTCGACGGCGATTACTTCACAATCCTCGGCCTCCCGCTCTTGCCGCTGCTCGCCTATTTGCGCGACGCGGGGTTCCTGGACGGATGACAATGTTTATCCTCGGCCTCACCGGATCGGTCGGCATGGGCAAGTCGGCGACGGCGAAGATGTTCGCTGACGAAGGCGTGCCGGTGCATGACGCCGACGCGGCCGTGCACGCCCTGTATGAGGGCGAGGCGGTGCCGTTGATCGAGGCCGCGTTCCCGGGCACGACGGCCAGCGGCAAGGTCGATCGCGGCAAGCTCGGCGAGCGCGTCCTCGGTCATCCCGAGGAGATCAAAAGGCTCGAGCGTATCGTGCACCCGCTCGTGGCCAGAGTGCACGACGACTTCCTCGCCAAGGCGGAACGTGGCGGCGCGAAGATCGCGCTGCTCGATATTCCGTTGCTTTACGAGACTGGCGGCGAGACCCGCTGCGACGCGGTGGTGGTCGTCTCGGCGCCCGCCGAGGTGCAGCGCGAACGGGTGCTGGCGCGGCCGGGCATGACGGACGCGAAGCTTGCCGCGATCCTCACCAAGCAGATGCCGGACGCCGACAAACGCGCCCGCGCCGATTTCGTGGTGGACACCTCCCGGGGTTTCGACGCCGCGCGCGAACAGGTGCGGGACATTCTGGCGCGGGTGAGTAAAATGCCGAATCGCCAGCGGTAAGACGGAACATGCGCGAGATCGTCCTCGACACGGAAACGACCGGCCTCTCTCCCGACCAGGGGCATCGCGTGGTCGAACTCGGCTGCGTCGAATTGCTCAACCGCATTCCGACCGGCGCCACGTTCCACGTCTATCTCAATCCGGACCGGGACATGCCGGCGGAAGCGTTCGCCGTGCACGGGCTGTCGGCCGAGTTCCTCAAGGACAAGCCGCGATTCGCCGACGTCGCCGACGATTTCCTGGCTTTCATCGGCGACGCGCCGCTGGTCGCGCACAATGCCGGCTTCGACTTCGGCTTCATCTGTCACGAGCTGAAGCGCGCGGCGCGCGCCGAGCTTTCGCGCGACCGCGTCGTCGACACGCTGATGTTGGCGCGACGCAGGCATTCCGCCGGCCCTTACAGCCTCGATGCCTTGTGCGGCCGCTATGGAATTGACAATTCGCGCCGCACCAAGCACGGCGCGCTGCTCGACGCCGAGATTCTTGCCGAGGTCTATCTCGAACTGATCGGCGGCCGCCAGGCCAAGCTCGGGCTGACCGATACGACGGAGGTCGGCGTCATCGGCAGCGACGGTTCGGTGACGGTTCGTGTGCGTGAGACGCCGCTTGCCGCGCGTCTCACCGACGCCGACCGCGAGGCGCATGCGGCTTTCATCGCCACCTTGGGCGAGGGCGCTCTCTGGCTGAGCTACGCTGAAAAGTAATGCTCGTCATCACCGGGCTTGTCCCGGTGATCTCGCTTCGATGTGCACTGCCTTCCTAAGCGAGATGGCCGGGACAAGCCCGGCCATGACAAGCACGAAGACAGAGCAATTCAGCTTACGCCAAATTCTGCGCGGCCTGCGACTGCTCCATTCGCTGGCGGTAAAGCGCCACGAAATCGAACGGATCGAGCAGCAGTGGCGGGAAGCCGCCGTTGCGCACCGCATTGGCGACGATCTCGCGCGCGAACGGGAACAGCAACCGCGGGCACTCGATCAGCACGATCGCGTTGAGGCTTTCCTGCGGCACGTTCTGGATGCGAAACACGCCGGCGAAGGTCAGCTCGAAGGCGAACATGATGTTGCCCTGGTGCTCAGCCTTGCCTTCCAGACGCAGCGACACCTCGACGTCGGAATCGGCAAGCGGGCGCGCGTCGACGTTGATCTGGATGCCGATCTGCGGCTGCTGACCCGGCATCAGCGACTGCGGCGCGTTCGGATTCTCGAACGAGAAGTCCTTGACGTACTGCGCCAGCACGCCGAGCTGCGGTGCCGGAGCCTCCGCGGGGCCGCCATTGGTCGTCGACATGAAAACTCCTGATGCGATGCGGCGGTTCGCTAACACAGCGCCCCGCAGCGAACAAGGACGGCCGCTTTCGAGGAATTAACGCCCGTCGCGCTCGTTGCGCCGGTCCGGCAGTTCGGGATCGGGCACGCGGCGCCATTGCTCGGGCTCGAGATCGACAACGCCGTCGGGCGCCCGCGCGGCCTCTCGCCGCAGGCCGGCAAGGCCGAACACCGCCCGGCGCAGAGGCGGGACGAGCAGCGCGAGGCCGATCACGTCGGTGATGAAGCCGGGGATCAGAAGCAGGACACCGGCGAGCAGGATGAAGCCGCCCGCGGTATCGGCTTGGAGCGCGCTGAAGTTACCACCCGACACGGCAACACGAAGGCGGGAAATATGGCTGCCGCCGGCGTGCCGCAGCAGCATCATGCCGGCGATCGAGCCCAGCAGAATGAGGCCGAAAGCGGGCCCGAAGCCGATCGCGATCGAAACGGCGACGAACGCGGCCAGTTCCATCAAAGGCAGCATCGTCAGGGCGGTCAGAAACCAGCGCGCAATCCTCATCGCAATCCTCGCGGCGGGGCCGCGAATTGTGGCGAACCCCGCGTGTTGGCGGCCGTCCCGCAAATCGTCTAATGTCCGGCCAGGACCGGGAGGCGGACATGACGCCTTCCCGGCCTATGGATCGGCGCCGCCAGCCGCTTACATAGTACCGGTGGATCGGGCTGCCACGCCGTTCCACCGAGGACCAGCCCGGTTGGGCCGGCCCGTCACGGTAGCCGAAAGCATGCAGAACGTGTTCGACATCTACACCATCATCTTTCTGGCGCTCGCGGTGTTCATCTTCCTGCGGCTGCGGAGCGTGCTGGGTCAGCGGACCGGACGTGAACGGCCGCCTTACGATCCCTATTCCGCGCGGGAGCCCGTGCGTCCGGGGGCGGAGAAGGTCGTGACCTTACAGCCGCGGCCGGCGGAGCCGGTGGCCGCACCGAAGACGATCGAAGCCGCGCCGGCGGCCGAACCGGAGGCGCGCTGGAAAGGCGTCGCCGAGCCCGGCACGCCGCTCGCCGCCGCGCTCGACGCCATAGCCGCCGCCGACTCGAACTTCGAGGCCAAGCATTTTGTCACCGGCGCGCGCGCCGCCTACGAGATGATCGTCACGGCGTTCGCCGAGGGGGACCGGCGTTCGCTCAAGAACCTGTTGTCGCGCGATGTGTATGATGGCTTCGATGCCGCCATCGGCGAGCGCGAGAAGCGCGGCGAAACTGTCGAATCCCGGTTCGTGTCGATCGACTCGGCCGACATCACCGCGGCCGAGCTGCGCGCGCGCACGGCGCAGGTGACCGTCCGCTTCCACTCCACGCTCATCACCGCCACGCGCGACAAGGACGGCAACGTCATCGACGGCAGCGCGGAGCGTGTGACTGACATCACCGACGTCTGGACTTTCGCGCGTGACGTTTCCTCACGCGATCCGAACTGGAAACTGGTGGCGACCGAAGCGGGGCACTAGGGGCATGCGCGGAGGGGGGATCGTTCTCGCGGCTTTGGCGGTGCTGACGGCGCCAGCCGTCGCCGGCGAAGTGCCGATGACGCTGCGTAATGCGAACGTCGTGCCGCTCTCCTTCGCCGACATGCAAGGTTGGGCGCAGGATAACCACCTCTCGGCCTTCAAGAGCTTCATGAAGAGCTGCGGCGCAATCCTTCAGGGCTCGAAGGCGATGCGACACAAGCGGCCAATGTTCGGCGGCCTGTACATCGCCTGCGAGCAGGCGAACAAGATCGATCAGCCGACCGAGGCATCGGCGCGCAATTTCTTCGAGAGCAGCTTCAGGCCGATGCGCGTCGCCAAGGCCGGCGACGTCAACGGCTTCTACACCGGCTACTACGAGACCGAAGTCGACGGCTCGCTGACCAAGACCGCCGACTACAAAGTGCCGTTCTACGGCGTGCCGGGAAAATCCGGCGGCAAGAGCACGGTGTTCGGCCAGTTCGACCGCGCCAAGATCGAGAACGGCGCGATCGCCGGCAAGGGCCTCGAAATCTGCTGGGTGAAGGATCCGATCGACGTCTTCTTCGCGCAGATCCAGGGCTCGACGCGCGTGAAGCTCGCCGACGGCACGCTGCTGCGGCTCAACTACATCGCCTCCAACGGACAAAAATATTATCCGGTCGGCAAGGACCTGATCGACCGCGGCATCATCGCCAAGCAGGACATGTCGATGGACCGCATCCGCCAATGGATGGTGGCCAATCCGGAAGAGGGCAAGGAGCTGCGCGACAAGAACCGTTCCTACGTGTTCTTCGAGAAGACGAAGCTCTCGCCGCAGACGCAGATCGTCGGCGCGCAGGGCGTGCCGCTGACGCCGTTGCGCTCGATTGCCGTCGACAAGTCGCTGCACGTCTACGGCACGCCGGTCTGGATCGACGCCAATTTGCCGATCGACAGCGACGAGCCGGCGACGCCGTTCCGCCGTTTGCTCATCGCGCAGGACACCGGCTCGGCGATCGTCGGTCCGGCGCGCGCCGACATCTTCTTCGGCGCCGGGACCAACGTCGAGCACGTTGCCGGGCGCATGAAGGATCACGGCGAATTCGTCATGCTGGTGCCGAAGTCGGTGGCGCTAAAAGGCGACAGCGGCCCGCCGGACATCCCGCTGCCGGCGGTTCGTCCGGCCGAGATCGCGACGCGTACCGCCGAGGCGGCCGGCACGGCGCAGTGAGGCATGGCTCCGCGCGACGGCAAGCGCCGGGTCCTTTCCTATGACGAGCGCGTCCTCTGGACGACGGTGACGAAGTCGATCGCGCCGATGCGCGAGGCGCTGCCCGACATCAAAGTGCCCGCGCCGCCGGCCGATACGCCGAGGCCGAAGCGTGCGCCGCGCGCCGCGGCGCCTGTCGTACCGCCGCCGCCGAAGCCTGCGCCACCGCCTTTGCAGCCGCTCGACCGCCGTGCGCGCCAGCGCGTCGCGCGCGGCCGCGAGCCGATCGACGGGCGCATGGACCTGCACGGACTAACGCAGTCGGAGGCGCACGCGGCGCTGTCGCGCTTTCTTCATGCTGCGAGCGTGAGGGGGCTGCGGCTCGTGCTCATCATCACCGGCAAGGGCGGCCGCGGCGACGGTGAGCGCGGCGTGCTGCGCCGCCAGGTCCCGCAGTGGCTGGCGCTGCCGGAGTTCCGCGACCTCGTGATCGGCTTCGAGGACGCGCATATCGCACACGGGGGCGAGGGCGCGCTCTATGTCCGGTTGCGCCGCCGGCGCGGCGCCGCAACCGACTGAGGCCGCTGGTGCACGACGGCGAAAGGCGCGATCATTGCCCGATCCGCAAGAGGAGGACCGACATGCCGCGGGCGTTCGCCGCTTTATTGATTGCAATTCTCGCCGTGACATCCGGCGCAAGCGCCGCGGAGATGAAAGCTTCCGCGGCCGAGAAGATGCCCTCGCCCGCCGAGAAAGCGAAGATGAAGGCGTGCGAGGCGAAGGCGGCCGCTCAGCACGTCGCCATGGACGCGCGCGCGAAGTTCGTCATGGACTGCATGACGGCGAAGTAGGCGGCCCCTTCAGGCGCAGGGCGAGCGCCAGAACTTTTTCGCGCAACCGCGCAATGTCCAACGAGAGTCCGAGAAATTCGCGTTCGATGTCCTCGACGTCTTTTTGACCTTTGATTCCGGCGTTCAACCGCGATTTTACAGAGCGGATCATGCCTCCCCCTTCCGCGCGCCTAGGTACGCATGCGCGCTTCTTGCAACCGGGAGCATACACAGGCGCGGGCCTGTGTCAATTTTAATTTGTCGGTTATTTGTCATCGCCGCCGGCGATCGCCCCTGCGGCGGTTCGGCGGCCCAGTCAAGGTAACAATCTCGAGGCTGACGACGGGATCGCCAACCTTCAACACAATGTCGCGCTCGCCCGCGTTGAAAATGCAGACTTCGAGCTTTCCGGAGAAACCGGGATCGACATGCAATTGATGCGCCGCGACGGCGCCGAGCCGAGCAAGATGCGGCGGCGCGCCGACTCGCGCGAGATGGTCGAGTGGCAGCGTCAGACGTTCGCCGGTGACGACGCGCACGCTGCGGCCGCGCGCGACGCGCACCGCGCGCGCTCCGCCATTGCCGCGCGGCGCCGCGACCGCGCCGAGCGTGAGTTCGAGCGAGGCAGCCCCGACGCGCGATTCATCGAATCCGGCAACATCGATCACGCCGTTCCTGACCGCACGGACGATCTGCTGGCCGACGAGAATGCTGGCCCGTGGCGCGCTCTGCGGCTCCGACGTGTCGAACGATTCCTGAAGCCAGTAGTCGGAGCCGCGCCCGGTCAGCCGCCCGAGCTTCGCTGCCATAGCGCGCGAAATCGGCTGGCGGCCGTTGACGACGTTGTTGACCGTCTGCCGCGTCACGCCGGTCGCCTTGCTGACGTCGACCTGGTTGAGACCGAGCCGGTCGAGTTCCGCGCGCAGGTGCGCGCTCGCCTTGAGCGCACTGCGGCGTCTGCCGCGGTCCCGGGTTTGCGCCGACATCGTCCCCCTCCATGCACCGGCCGTTACGGCACACGGCCGTAGAAGCCCTTTGCATTGTTACAACCTGAAGCCGAGGAGGAGGAAGCGGGCGGCGGACTATCGCGCGCTTTGGTTTACGCTAACCATAAGAAAGGCAACGTTAATTCTGCCTGTTTCGAATGCGCGGAAAGGTAGTATCGTGCGGGCTTACAAGATGAATCGGCTCAGATCGGCGTTTTTCGCGAGGTCGCCGATGTTCCGGTGCACGAAGGCCGCATCGACCCGGATCGTCTCGCCTGAGCGATCGGTGGCGGTGAACGACACTTCGTCGAGCACGCGCTCCATCACCGTCTGAAGCCGCCGCGCGCCGATGTTCTCGACCGCGGCGTTGACGGACACCGCGATGTCTGCGAGCGCGTCGATCGCGTCCTCCGCGAAGTCGAGCGTGACGCCTTCGGTCGCCATCAGCGCGACGTACTGCTTGATCAGCGACGCCTCCGGCTCGGTCAGGATGCGGCGGAAGTCGTCGCGCGTCAGCGCCTTCAATTCGACGCGGATCGGCAGGCGCCCCTGCAATTCTGGCAGCAGGTCGGACGGCTTGGAAATATGGAAGGCGCCCGAGGCGATGAACAGGATATGGTCGGTCTTCACCGGTCCATGCTTGGTCGCGACAGTGGTGCCTTCTATCAAAGGCAGCAGGTCGCGCTGCACGCCTTCGCGCGATACGTCGGCGCCGCCGCGGCCTTCGCGGCCGGGACCTGCGATCTTGTCGATTTCGTCGAGAAAGACGATGCCGTTCTGTTCGACGGTGCGAATCGCTTCCTGCGTCAGCTGCTCGGTGTCGAGCAGCTTGTCGGATTCCTCGTTGATCAGGATCGGGTGTGAATCGCGGACAGTGACGCGACGCGGCTTGGTGCGGCCGCCACCCATCTTGCCGAAGATGTCGCCGATAGAAATGGCGCCCATCTGCGCGCCGGGCATGCCTGGGATTTCGAACATCGGCATGCCGGACGAGCCCTGGCTGACTTCGATCTCGATCTCCTTGTCGTCGAGCTCGCCGGCGCGCAGCTTCTTGCGGAAGCTCTCGCGCGTCGCGGGGCTCGAGCCGGGGCCGACCAGCGCGTCGAGCACGCGCTCTTCGGCCGATTGCTCGGCGCGGACTTGCACATCCTTGCGCTTCTTTTCGCGCGTCAGCGCGAGGCCGATCTCGACCAGGTCGCGCACGATCTGCTCGACGTCGCGGCCGACATAACCGACTTCGGTGAACTTGGTCGCTTCCACCTTGAGAAACGGGGCGCCGGCGAGCTTGGCCAGGCGTCGCGAGATCTCGGTCTTGCCGACGCCGGTTGGGCCGATCATCAGGATGTTTTTCGGCAGGACCTCCTCGCGCAATTTGTCGTCGAGTTGAAGTCGGCGCCACCTGTTGCGCAGGGCGATAGCGACGGCACGCTTGGCGTCGTGCTGGCCGACGATGTAGCGGTCGAGCTCGGAGACGATTTCGCGGGGAGAGAAGTCGGTCATTACTCGTTACTTCCGTGGCTCGCCTCTTCCTTCGAGACGCCCGCCTTCGGCGGGCTCCTCAGGATGAGGCGAGAGAGAAGCCCTCATGGTGAGGAGCGCACCGATGGGTGCGCGTCTCGAACCATGAGGGCGGTGTTCATGCCTTCAGGCTCTCGATCGTCACATTGCGGTTCGTGTAGACGCAGATCTCCGCGGCGATATCGAGCGACTTCTTCACGATCGCCTCGGCGTCGAGCGGCTGGTCGAGCAGGGCGCGCGCGGCGGCGAGCGCGTAATTGCCGCCGGAGCCGATGCCCATGACGTTGTTCTCCGGCTCGAGCACGTCGCCCGTACCGGTCAGGACCAGCGACACCTGCGCGTCCGCGACGATCATCATCGCCTCCAGCCGGCGCAGGTAGCGGTCGGTGCGCCAGTCCTTGGCGAGTTCGACCGCGGCGCGCGTGAGCTGGCCCGGGTATTGTTCGAGCTTGGCCTCGAGCCGCTCGAAGAGGGTGAAAGCGTCGGCCGTGGCGCCGGCGAAGCCGCCGATCACGTCTCCCTTGCCCAGTTTCCGAACCTTGCGGGCGTTCGACTTGATGATGGTCTGGCCGATGGAGACCTGGCCGTCGCCGCCGATGACGACGGTGCCGCCCTTGCGGACGGTGAGGATCGTGGTGCCGTGCCAGGCCGGCAGTTCAGCGGACGCCATACGGTTAACCCCTTGAAGGACCTGATCTAGGCACACCCCTCGCGGAATGCAAACCGGTCTCAAGGCGTTGGCGAATCCGGTATTCCCCTGCTAAAAGGCGGCGCAATCGAAGGATTTTTGCCATGCGCACAGGCGCCGTGAAGCGCAAGACCAAGGAAACCGACGTCGAGGTCAAAGTGGACCTTGACGGGCAGGGCCGTGCCGACGTGTCCACCGGCATCGGTTTCCTCGATCACATGCTTGATCTCCTGGCGCGGCACTCGCGCATGGACATCACGGTCAAGGCCAAGGGCGACCTGCATGTCGACCATCACCACACGACCGAGGACGTTGGCATCGCGCTCGGTCAGTCGGTGAAGCAGGCGCTCGGCGACATGAAGGGCATCACCCGCTACGCCGACGTGCACATGCCGATGGACGAGGCGCTGACGCGGGTGTCCGTGGACGTCTCCGGACGTCCGTTCCTGGTTTTCAAGTCCGAGTTCGTCCGCGACAAGGTCGGCACGTTCGACACCGAGCTGGTGCAGGAGTGGTTCCAGGCCTTCGCCATGAACGCCGGGCTGACGCTGCACGTCACCACTTTGTACGGGACGAACGATCACCATATAGCGGAGTCCTGCTTCAAGGGACTGGCGCGCGCCTTGCGTCTGGCGGTGACGATCGACCCGCGCAGTGCGGGCGAGGTGCCTTCGACCAAGGGGTCGCTGGGCGGTTAGTCCCCCGGCGCCCACCACTGTCATCGCCGGGCTTGTCCCGGCGATCCCGATCAGGAGGGCACTGTGCCCGCCTAAGCGAGATGGCCGGGACAAGCCCGGCCATGACAAATTGAGAGTAGTGAGTTCGCAATGCCCACATTCACCGTGCACGCACCGCCGCGACGAGACGGCGAAGCGCCGTCCTCGCCGGAGCGCTTTGCCTTCGTGCGCGACGGGTTCCACGGATGGGCCTTCCTGCTTGCGCCGCTGTGGTTGATCGCCCGGCGGCAGTGGTTGGCGCTCCTGCTCTATGTGGCCGTGAGCGCGGCGGTGGCAAGCATGCTCGTGCTGCTCGGCGCGTCCGCGTCGGCGCAGGGCATCGCTGCATTTTGTATCGCGCTGCTGATCGGCTTCGAAGCCTCGACCATCCGCCGCTGGACGCTGACGCGCCGCGGCTGGGCGACGCTCGGTTTCGTCGTCGGCGAGGACCAGGACGTCGCCGAGCGGCGCTTCTTCACGCAGTGGGCGGCAGGCGGTTCCAAGTTGCCCGAGCCGCCGGTGCCGGCGACGCCCGCGCCGGTGCGGCGCGGTCCCCCGACCGGGCGCGACGTCATCGGTCTCTTCCCCGAGCCGGGGCAGAACAGATGAGCGTCGTCATCGTCGATTACGGCTCCGGCAATTTGCACTCGGCGGCGAAGGCCTTCGAGCGCGCGGCGCGCGAGAGTGGGCACGATCAGCCGGTCGTGGTCACCTCCGATCCGGCTGCGGTCGCGCGCGCCGATCGCGTCGTCCTGCCGGGCGTCGGCGCCTTCGCCGATTGCCGGCGCGGGCTCGACGAAATTTCCGGCATGGTCGAGGCGTTGAACGAGACCGTGCGCAAGCGCGCACGTCCCTTCTTCGGCATTTGCGTCGGCATGCAATTGATGGCCGAGCGCGGCCGCGAGTATCAGGTCACGCCGGGGCTCGGCTGGATCGCCGGCGATGTCGACCGCATCAAGCCGTCCGATCCTGAATTGAAAATCCCGCACATGGGCTGGAACACGCTCAACGTGAGGCGCGAGCACCCGTTGCTCGAGGGCATTCCGGTCGGGCCGGTCGGGCTGCACGCCTATTTCGTGCACTCCTACGAACTCAAGCCGGCCAACCAGACCGACCTGATCGCGCAAAGCGACTATGGCGGGCCGCTGACCGCCATTGTCGGACGCGACACCATGGTCGGCACGCAATTCCATCCCGAGAAGAGCCAGAAGCTCGGCCTGAAGCTGATCGCGAATTTTCTGAAGTGGACGCCATGATGAAAATAACGCGCATCTTTGCGCGCTCTTTGCCCTCCCCCTTGTGGGGAGGGCGGCGAGCGACCGTAGGTCGCGAGCGGGTGGGGGTCGTTCCAATCACCCCCACCCCGCTCACCTCGCTGACGCTCGGCGAGCGACCCTCCCCACAAGGGGAGGGTGAAGCAAGATGATCCTGTGTCCCGCCATCGATCTGAAGGAAGGCCTCGCCGTGCGGCTGGAGCAGGGCGACATGGCGCGCGCGACGGTGTTTCATCGCGATCCGGCGTCGCAGGCGCGCGCCTTCGAGAGCCAAGGCTTCGAATATCTGCACATCGTCGATCTCGACGGCGCCTTTGCCGGCAAGCCGGTCAACGCCGCGGCGGTCGACCGCATCCTGGAGAACGTCAGCATCCCGGTGCAGCTCGGCGGCGGCGTGCGCGGCATGAAGACGACGGAGGGCTGGCTCGCCAAGGGCGTCACGCGCGTCATCATCGGCACCGCCGCGGTGCGCGATCCGGCCTTCGTCAAGGAAGCGGCGAAAGCGTTTCCGGGCCGCGTCGCCGTCGGTCTCGACGCGCGCGACGGCAAGGTCGCGGTCGAGGGCTGGGCCGAGACGTCGGAGGTCACCGCTCTCGACATCGCCAAGCGCTTCGAGGACGCCGGCGTTGCGGCGATCATCTACACCGACATTGCGCGCGACGGCATGCTCAAGGGCCTGAACCTCGACGCCACCATCGCGCTGGCCGAGGCGATCTCGATTCCGGTGATCGCGTCGGGCGGGTTTGCGTCCATTGAAGACGTGAAGGCGATGCTCGCGCCACGCGCCCGCAAGCTCGAAGGCGCGATTGCCGGCCGCGCGCTCTACGATGGCCGGCTCGATCCGGCTGCTGCGCTCAAGCTCATCCGCGACGCGAAGGCAGCGGCCTGATGTTCAAGGTCCGCGTCATTCCCTGCCTCGACGTCAAGGACGGCCGCGTCGTCAAGGGCGTCAAGTTCGTCGATCTGCGGGATGCCGGCGATCCGGTGGAGGCGGCGATCGCCTACGATGCCGCCGGCGCCGACGAGCTCACCTTCCTCGACATTACGGCGAGCCACGAGAACCGCGACACCATCTTCGATGTCGTGCAGCGCACGGCGGAAGCCTGCTTCATGCCGCTCACCGTCGGCGGCGGGGTGCGCACCATCGAGGACATCCGCAAGCTGCTCACCTGCGGCGCCGACAAGGTGTCGATCAACACCGCGGCGGTGGCGCGGCGCGAGTTCGTCAAGGAAGCCGCCGAGAAGTTCGGCGACCAGTGCATCGTCGTCGCCATCGACGCCAAGAAAGTGTCGAAGGACGGGGAGAAAGATCGCTGGGAGATCTTCACTCATGGCGGGCGCAAGCCGACGGGGATCGACGCGATCGAGTATGCGCGCGAAGTGGTTTCGCTCGGCGCGGGCGAGATCCTGCTCACCTCGATGGATCGCGACGGCACCGGCCACGGCTATGACATCGCGCTGACGCGCTCGCTCGCCGACGCGATCCCCGTGCCGGTGATCGCCTCCGGCGGCGTCGGTACCTTGCAGCACATGGTCGAGGGCATCCGCGACGGCCACGCCACCGCGGTGCTGGCGGCCTCGATCTTCCATTTCGGCCAGCATTCTGTGCGCGAAGCCAAGGAGTACATGGCCGCCGCCGGCCTGCCGATGCGGCTCGATCCGTAGCCCCCCGCGGCGACCTTCTGTGCCCTCCCCCCTTGTGGGGAGGGCGGCGAGCGACCGAAGGTCGCGAGCGGGTGGGGGTCCGTCGGCGCTGTAACAGGCACCCCCACCCCGCTTGCCTCGCTTTCGCTCGGCAAGCGACCCTCCCCACAAGGGGGAGGGTTGAAGCGACCGGGGGGAGGGGAGCAGAGCGGCCTGAATGACGATCTGCGGCGGAAATGCTAAAGACCCGCGGCAAAGGACTATTGCGATGACCGACTTCACCCTGGCCGACCTCGAACGCCGTGTCGCCGAGCGCGCGCAGGCGAGCGCTGCCGATTCCTACACGCGGGCGCTGATCGACAAGGGCGTGGCGCATTGCGCCAAGAAGTTTGGCGAGGAGGCCTTCGAGACGGCGATAGCTGCCGTGCAGGAGGACAAGGGCCGGCTCGTATCGGAGGCGGCCGATGTTCTCTATCATCTCATGGTGCTTCTGAAGGCGCGCGGCGTCTCGCTCGCTGAGGTCGAAGCCGAATTGCAGAAGCGCACCACGCAGTCGGGTCACGCCGAGAAGGCGTCGCGGCCGCGCGGCTGATCCGGACGTCGCATGGAACAGCGGACCGAACAGAACCTCTCGCCATACCGGACCTATTCGCGGGCCGAGTGGGCGCGCCTGCGCGCCGACGCGCCGATGACGCTGACGTCCGATGAAGTCATGCGGCTGCATTCGCTTCATGACCGGCTCGACATCAAGGAGGTCGAGGAGATCTATCTACCTCTGTCGCGCCTCCTGTCGATGTATGTCGACGCGACGCAGCGCCTGTTCGTGGCGCAGCAGCGCTTCCTCGGCACCGAGGACACCAAGATGCCGTTCGTGATCGGCGTTGCGGGCTCGGTCGCGGTCGGCAAGTCGACCAGCGCACGCGTGCTCCAGGCGCTGCTCGCGCGCTGGCCACATGTGCCGAAGGTCGACATCGTCACCACCGACGGCTTCCTGTATCCGAACGCGGTGCTGGCGCGTGAAGGCCTGATGGAGAAGAAGGGCTTTCCGGAAAGTTATGACCTGCCGGCGCTGTTGCGCTTTCTGACCGACGTGAAGGCGGGACGGCGCCCGGCGCGCGCGCCGATCTACTCGCATTTGATCTACGACGTCATCCCGAACCAGTGGGTCGAGGTCGACAGGCCGGACATCCTCATCGTCGAGGGCCTGAACGTATTGCAGACCGGACGCCTGCCGAAGGACGGCAAGGCCATCCCGTTCGTCTCGGACTTCTTCGACTTCTCGGTCTATCTCGACGCCGACGAGGACGTGCTCAAGGGCTGGTATGTCGACCGTTTCCTGACGTTGCGCGGCACGGCGTTCCGCGATCCGAAGTCGTACTTCCACCGTTACGCGAAATTATCGGACACGGAAGCGGTGGAGACGGCGTCGGGCATCTGGGAGCGCATCAATCTCGTGAACCTGCACGAGAACATCCTGCCGACGCGGCAGCGCTCCGATCTGATTCTCAAGAAGTGCTCGAATCACACGATCGAGCACGTGTCGCTGCGAAGGCTGTAGACGTCTTCACCCTGTCATGGCCGGGCATAGCCCGCCGAAGACGGGCGTGAACGCCCTTATGTCCCGGCCATCCCGCTTATACAGGCACTGTGCCCGCCTGAACGAGATCGCCGGGACAAGCCCGGCGATGACAGCGATAATTGCTGATGCTCGGCTCCTACGCCGCCCTTCGGCTGGCGTCGAAGTGCTCGACATAGCGCTTCTGGATGGCCGACATCGGCAGCACGATGAGTACGTCGGTGGTGCCGAATTCGCGGTCGATGACGGCGCCGTCGCCGACACAGGCGCCGAGGCGGAGATAGCCCTTGATCAGCGGCGGCAGGCAGCGCAGCGCCGCCTTCGGATCGATCGCTTCTTTCGAAAGGCGATTCATTTCGACATAACGCTCCGGCAGAGCGCGGGAGCGCCACTGCTCGGGTGCGCGGGCATAGTGGTGCAGGAACGACAGAGGCAGCGCGAGCCGCTTCGGGTCGGTGCCCTCGATCGAGGCGCAGCCGATCATGACGTCGCAACGGTTCTGCTGCACGTAGGCGTGAATGCCGTGCCACAGGAGCTCGACCGTGCGCTTGTTGCGGTATTCCGGCAGCACGCAGGAGCGGCCGAGCTCGACGAATTGCAGATTGCCGTGCCGTTCGATCAGGCCGCCAATATCGAATTCGCCGGCCGTGTAGAAGCCGCCATAGTCCTCGGCGAGCGCCTGGCGCAGCAGACGATAGGTCCCGACGACGGCGGGGCGGCCCTGCGCGCCGCGGTCGCGGCTATCATGATCGACGACGAGCAGGTGATCGCAGATGGCGTCGTAGCTGTCGACGTCGCGGCGCGCGATGAGGCGCGCCGGGTTCGGCACCGCCGAGCCCTCCTGGTAGAACACGCGGTAGCGCAGCTTCTGCGCCTGACGGACTTCCGCCGCGGTCTGCGCCAGCCGCACCTCGAGCGAGCCGGCGCGGCCGAGGCTCTGCACCGGTCGATGCGCGCGCGCCGCAAAGGCTTGCAGACCGCCATAGGCCTGAAGCGCCGGGATGATGCGCGGCACGCTGCCTGTTGGAGGCGCGCGCAACAGATCGAACAGGTTGCGGGGCGAATTCGGACGTTGGGGCATGAGGATAGGTCCTAGCGGAACCGCAGCGCGGCGCCAACCGACGACGAATCACGTGTTCCCGCCGTCGCTACCCCTACACCACAGCGGGACCACGGAATTATGACACAGTGCGGAAGGTTTCGCTAAGCCGCAAGCGGCGCGGGCGCCCGGTGGATAGCTTCGAGCGCCTCGCGCAACCGCTCGCGATCGAGCGGCTTGACCAGCAAGCCATTCATGCCGGCGGCGAGCGCGGCGTCGCGGTCCTCGGCATAGGCGTTGGCGGTGAGCGCGATCACAGGCGTCGGCCGCTCGCCGAACTCGGGCTCCGCCTCCAGCGCGCGGATGCGCTTCACCGCCTCGAGCCCGTCCATGACGGGCATCTGCACATCCATCAGCACGAGATCATATGGACTGCCGGCCGCGCGCGCGGCCTGCCATGATTCGATCGCATCGGCGCCGTTAGCGGCGACGCTCGGCCGATGGCCGAGGCGCGTCAGCAGCGCGCGCGCGAGCAACGCGTTTATCTCGTTGTCCTCGGCGATGAGAACTGAAAGTCCGGCGTCGCTGCCGGCGTCGTTCGCCGCGGCCACTGCTTCGTCCGTCGCCTCGGCGACCGCCAGCTCCAGGTCGGTCTCGGCAGAGAGGCGCGCAGCAAGAGATGCCGCGCGCACCGGCTTGATCAGGTAGCCGTTGAACCCGGCAGCCTTCAGCCGCGGGAGTTCGTGGCGGTCGGTCGGACGGATCAGCACGATGCGCTTCGAAACGTCGACCTTCGCCACATTGCCGTGCGCGATCATCGCCTTGGCAAGCGGGAAATCGACGATAAGCGCATCCCAGCGCCGCTCGGGCAGCAGCGCGAAGGCGATCGCGGGGTCGTGCGCGGCACAGGTCTTCGCGCCCCAGCGGCCGAGGCGGCGCGCAAGCAGGGCGGCTTCGATTTCGGCCGCGGCGACGATCATCACGGCTGCGTCGCGCAGATCGGGCGCGATGAAGGGATGCTCGCTCTCTCCCGGCGCCGGCAGCAGCGGCAGGGTGACAATGAAGGTGGCGCCCCGGCCGGGGGCGCTTTCGACGCGGATGCGGCCGTCCATGCGCTCGACGATGCGGCGGGAGATCGCAAGCCCCAAGCCCGTGCCGCCGAACTTGCGCGTCGGCGAGGAGTCGGCCTGCTCGAATTCATGGAAGATGCGCGCCTGGTCTTGCGGCGCGAGGCCGATGCCGGTGTCGCGCACGAGGAAGCGAACCTCGTTCTCGCGCTCGCCGGGCTCGACGACGACGGCGACGCCGCCCTTCTCGGTGAACTTGATGGCGTTGCCGGCGAGGTTGAGCAGCACCTGGCGCAGCCGCGGTGCATCGCCGACGAGATGCGCGGGCAGACGCTCGTCGACGAAGCTCGCGATCTCGATGCCCTTGGCCTGCGCGCGCGGCGCCAGCAGTTCGACCGCTTCCTCCACCATGGCCGACAACGCGAACGGCCGCGCTTCGAGATCGAGCTTGCCCGCTTCGATCTTGGAAAAGTCGAGGATCTCCTCGATCAGCGACAGAAGCGTCTCGCCGGATGTTTTCGCCGCCTTGGCATAGGTGACCTGCTCCGGCGCGAGCGGCGTGTCGAGCAACAGGTCGGCCATGCCGAGCATGCCGTTGAGCGGCGTTCGGATCTCGTGGCTGACCATGGCGAGGAAGCGCGACTTGGCGCGGTTGGCCGCTTCGGCCTGGTCACGCGCCGTGTGCAGCGCGCGCTCCGCTTCGACGCGCGTGGTGACGTCACGGCCGACAGCCTGCACCTCGTGGCGGTCGTCGGTGCGCACGACGACTTCGCGCCAGGCGATCCATCGCGGACCCGCCTCGGCGTCGATCTTCTGGTCGTGGACGCGCGTGCCGTCGGCGAGCATCGACACAAAGCCCTGCTCGCGCACAGGCAATTCGACGGCCTGGCCGACGAGGCTCGGCCGACCCTTGCCGGCGAGCTCGCAGAAGGCATCGTTGACGTAGGTGATGCGCCCGGTGCTGTCGCGGCGAACAATGAGGTCGCCCTGCGCCTCGATGAGGCCGCGGGCGCGCTCTTCGGCTTCGCGCAATTCCCAGTTCTTGTCGGCGAGATCGTCCACTTCCTTCTGTAGCGCGCGCATCTGGCGGATGAGGCCGCGCCGGCGCATCAGGGTCAAAGCCAGCAGCGCGCACACAAGGGAGAACAGGCCGGCGACGCCGGACGCGAAATTGGCGAGATCGAAATTGCCGCGGCCGATCTGGATGCCGGTGAAGAAGCCGATGGCGATCGATGTCACGGCGAGCGTTGAGTAGACGGCGCGGCCGAACAGGATCAGCGCCGCCTTGTTACGGAGCTTGGTGCGCTGCGCGCGCAATCTCGATCGGGTGTCCGCGGGCATGGTTCGGCGGCTTTGTCCGTCCGCAAGGGTCGCGTCCTGAGGCCGGATTGTGCCGCATTGAACGTTGCGGATTTATTGGAAAGTAACGCTGAGGGGTTCCGACGCTGCGGTGTGGTGAACGCCGCGTTAACGTCAGGCCGCGCGGCGCATTTCGTCGGCGAGCGAGCGGTAGGACAGCGCCTCCGCGAAATGCACGCGGCCGACCTTCTCGGCGCCGTCGAGGTCGGCGAGGGTGCGGGCGACGCGCAGAACGCGGTGATAGCCGCGGGCGGAGAGGTGCATGGCGCTCGCCGCATCGCGGAGCAGCGCGAGCCCGGCGTTGTCGGCGCGCGCCACCTCTTCGAGCACGGCGCCGCCGGCCTGCGCGTTGACGCGGACATTGTCGAGCTTGAGCGCGGCGTAGCGTTCGGCCTGGATGTCGCGGGCGCGTGCGACACGGGCGGCGACTTCGCGGGAGCCTTCCGACGGCGGCGGCAGGATCAGGTCGGCGGCGGTGACGGCCGGCACTTCAATGTGCAAATCGATGCGGTCGAGCAGCGGGCCCGACAGCCGCGCCTGATAATCGGCGGCGCAGCGCACGTTCGGCGCGCGGCGGCAGGCAAAGCCCGGATCGGAAGCACGTCCGCAGCGGCACGGATTCATCGCCGCCACAAGCATGAACCGCGCGGGGTAAGTGATGCGGTGGTTTGCGCGCGCGATCGCGACCTCGCCGGTCTCCAATGGCTGGCGCAGCGAATCGAGCACACCGGGGGTGAATTCCGGCATCTCGTCGAGGAAGAGGACGCCGTTATGCGCGAGCGAAATCTCCCCGGGCCTGGCGCGCAAGCCGCCGCCGACGAGCGCCGGCATCGAGGCCGAATGATGCGGTGCGCGGAAGGGCCGACGATTGGTCAGCGCGCCGCCTTCGATCTCGCCGGCGACCGACGCGATCATCGATACTTCCAGGAGTTCGGTCGGCGCGAGTGGCGGCAGGATTGTCGGCAGACGCGCCGCCAGCATCGACTTGCCGGCGCCCGGCGGGCCGATCATCAGGAGGTTATGTCCGCCGGCGGCTGCGACTTCGAGCGCGCGCTTGGCGCTCTCCTGTCCCTTGATGTCGGCAAGATCGAGCGGCAAGCCCTCGAGTTCGCGGATCTTCGGCTGCGGCCGATTGAGGACCTGCGTGCCCTTGAAGTGGTTGGCGAGCTGGATCAGCGACTGTGCCGCGATGAGCTCGATCTCGGGGCTCGCCCAGGCGGCTTCCGGGCCGCAGGCATAGGGGCAGATGAGCCCGTGGCCACGCTCATTTGCGCCGATTGCCGCCGGCAGCACGCCGGCGACGGCGGCGATCGAGCCGTCGAGGCCGAGCTCGCCGAGCACGTCGTAGCCGGCCAGCGCGTCGGGCGGGATGGCGCCGATCGCCGCCATCAGGCCGAGCGCGATCGGAAGGTCGTAATGGCTGCCTTCCTTGGGCAGGTCGGCGGGGGCGAGGTTGACGGTGATGCGGCG
>DASTGR010000120.1:0-23875 GCA_035718885.1 Pseudolabrys sp.
GTCGCCGCACCAGTCTTTTGCCGTCCTACTCCGCCGCAGCCGACGTCCGCCCGCCGCGAAGCGGAATGAGCACCTCGCGCTCGGTTTCCTGGCGACGGCCCTGGAGGCGCACCCGCAGCAGGTCGCGGCGCGCGACGAGGCCCACCACGGCGCCGTCGTGGCGCCTCAGGATCGGCACGCGGCTCGCATCGGCCGCAGCCATGCGGTCGGCGAGCCGGCCGGCCAGATCGTCCTCATAGGCGGTCGTGAGTTCCTGCTCCGAAACGACGTCGCGCAAAAGCTGCCCGGTCGGCCAGCCTTCCACCGTCCAGCGCAGCACGTCCGAGCGCGAGACGATGCCGCAGAGCTTCCCGTCGGTCTCGACCACCGGATAGCTCTTGTGCCGGTTCGACGGGTCGTCGGTGAAGAACTTGACCACATCGCCGATGGCCATGTCGGCGGCAAGCGTCTCGGCCGGCTTCGCCATGATGTCGGCGACGCGCATCGTCTCGAACGGATCGACGATGTATTCGCGCATCACGTGATGGCCGCGACGCGCCACCTTCTCGGTCAGGATCGAGCGGCGAAGCAGCAGCACGGTCGTCGCATGCGCCATCACGCAGGCGACCGCGACCGGAACGAGGCCGCCCATATTGTGCGTCAATTCAAGCGCGAACACGATCGCGGTGAGCGGCGAGCGCATCGTGCCGCCCATGATCGCCGCCATGCCGACGAGCGCCCACAGAGACGGGTCGCCGACAGGTGCAATCCACCCGAACAGCGCGCCGAGCGCCCCGCCCATCATCAAGAGCGGCGCGAGCACGCCGCCGGACGTGCCGGATCCGAGCGCGACCGACCAGATCACGGATTTCACGAGCATCAGCCGCAGAATCGCGGTCAGCGTCATTTGCCCGGCGAGCAGCGCGGCGATGTTGTCGTAGCCGACGCCGAGCGCGTGCGGCTCGATCACGCCGCCAATGCCGATGACGATGCCGCCGATCGCCGGCCACCACATCCAGTGGATCGGCAGATGCTGGAAGGCGTCTTCGCAGGCATAGACCATCTGCGTCAGGAGCCCGGAGTCGAGACCGGCGACGATGCCGAGCACGGCGGCGAGCAGCAGGCCGAAGGGCGCCATTGCCGCGCTTTCGGGCATCGGGAACAGCACGCCGCCGCCCATCAGATAGGGCCGCAGCGCCGCCGCGACGATCGACGCAATGGCGACCGGGACGAAGCTGCGCGGCTTCCACTCGAACAGCAGCAATTCGACCGCGAGCAGGATCGCCGCCACGGGCGTGCCGAAGGTCGCGCTCATGCCGGCGGAAGCACCTGCGACGAGAAGCGTCTTGCGTTCGGCATTCGACAGATGGAACAACTGTGCGAACAGCGAGCCGAAGGCTCCGCCGGTCATGATGATCGGCCCCTCGGCGCCGAATGGGCCGCCCGTGCCGATCGAGATGGCCGACGACAAAGGCTTCAACAGCGCCACCCGCGGCTGGATGCGGCTGCGGCCGATCAGGATCGCCTCCATCGCCTCGGGAATGCCGTGACCGCGTATCTTTTCCGAACCGAAGCGGGCCATCAGCCCGATAATCAGGCAGCCGACCGCCGGAATGGCGACCGACCACCAGCCGAGGCCATGGCCCGGCGGCGACGCAGCCGCGGCGCTGAATCGGCCGTAATAGGCGATGTTCGTCGCCAGCGAGATCAGGTGCAGCAGCACCCAGGCCGCCGCCGCGCCGGCGCAGCCGACCACGACCGCCATCGCCATCAGCAGGAACAGGCGTCGGTCCGTGCTGAAATCCCTGAGACGGTCTTCGACCGCCCGCTGGGCGGTTTCCGCCGGGCTGACTTTGGAACGGATCTTGGTATCGGGCGAGGTATCGCTCGGCATCGAGGCGCGCCTTTGAGAGGAATGGGACCGATTCTGGTCGTCCGCGGGGTATATATCGCACTGCGATATAATTCAAACTGCCTGTGCTGCATACCTGTTCCCGGAGCCCTGCGATGAGCGCGACACCACGCCCCAAGCCCCTCACCGCCCCGGATTACGAGCGGCTGGCGGAATTCCGCTATGTGCTGCGCCGGTTCATGATCTTCAGCGAGGACGCCGCCGAGGAAACCGGTCTTACGGCGCAGCAGCATCAGGCGCTGCTGGCCATCAAGGGCTTCGGTGGCGAGAAGCCCATGACGGTCGGGGACGTCGCCGAGCGGCTTGGCATCCGCCACCACAGCGCCGTCGGGCTGATCGACCGGCTTCTATCGAAATCGCTGGTGAAGCGGCGGCACGGGGCGGAAGACCGGCGGCAGGTGCTTCTGACCCTGACGCCGAAGGCGGAAGCGCTGCTGGCCCGGCTCTCGGCCGCCCACCGCGACGAGCTCAAGCGCCTGGCGCCGCTGCTTCAGACGCTGCTCAAGCATTTCAAGGCGGGGATGTAGGAGGGATACAGCCCTCGTGTTCCCCTCCCCCGCGAGCACCGCTTCGCGGGGGGAGAGAAAGACAGCGCCCTAGATCGTCACCTGCGTGCCGACCTCGACGACGCGGCCGGTCGGAATCTGGAAGTAGCTGGTGGCGTCGTTGGCCGAGTGCGTGAGCGCGATGAACAGCCGGTCCTGCCAGCGCGGCATGCCCGACTTCGCAGCCGGCTTGAGCGAGCGGCGCGACAGGAAAAACGACGTCGACATGATGTCGAACTGCCAGCCGAGCCTGCGGGCGATGGCCAAGGCCTTCGGCACGTTCGGCGTCTCCATGAAGCCGAAGCGCAGCACGACGCGCGAAAATGTCTTGCCGACCGGTTCGATGCGCACACGCTCCGACTCGTCGACCTTCGGCGTATCGGCGGATTCGATCGTCAGGATGACGTTCTTCTCGTGCAGCACCTTGTAGTGCTTGAGGCTGTGCAGCAGCGCGGTCGGCGCGAACTCCGGATCGCTAGTGAGAAACACCGCGGTGCCGGGCACGATGTGCGGCATCTTTTTTTCCAGGCTGGCGACGAGCCCGGCGAGCGGGATTTCCTGCTTGCGAGTCTTCAATACGAGCAGCCGCGAGCCGCGGCGCCACGTGTACATCAGCACCATGACGAGCGCGCCGAGCGCGAGCGGCATCCAGCCGCCCTCGATGATCTTGAGCATGTTCGCGGTGAGGAAGGTCAGGTCGACGAACAGGAACGGCGCGATCAGCATCGCCGCGCCCCAGATCGGCCATTGCCAGACGCGCCAGATGACGACGAAGGCCATGAGCGCGGTGACGACCATGGTGCCGGTGACGGCGATGCCGTAGGCGGACGCCAGCGCGCTCGACGAGCGGAACAGCGCGACCAGCAAGAGCACGCCGAGCAGCAGCAGCGCATTGACGCGCGGCATGTAGATCTGCCCCGCCAGCGCCTCCGACGTGTGGCGGATCTCCAGCCGCGGCAGCAGGCCGAGCTGGATCGCCTGCCGCGTCAGCGAATAGGCACCGGTGATGACCGCCTGGCTGGCGATCACGGTCGCGATGGTCGCGAGCACGACCATCGGCAAGAGCGCCCATTGCGGGAAGAGCAGGAAGAACGGGTTGTCGAGCGCCTTCGGCTCGGCGAGCACCAGCGCGCCCTGCCCCAGATAGTTCAACAACAGGGCCGGCAGCACGATCACGAGCCATGCCAGACGGATCGGCGAGCGGCCGAAATGACCGAGGTCGGCGTAGAGCGCCTCGGCGCCCGTCACCACCAGGAACACGGCGCCGAGCGTGAAGAAGGCCACGATGCCGTGGTGGAGCAGGAAGGAAATGCCGTGCCACGGATTGAAGGCGAACAGCACGGCCGGGTGCTGGCCGATGTGCCAGAGGCCGCCGGCGGCGATCGCCGCGAACCACACCATCATGATCGGGCCGAAGAAGGTCGCGACACGCGCCGTGCCGTGCGACTGCACCCAGAACAGCGCGATCAGGATCACGACTGTCAGCGGCACGACGAATTCGTCGAAGTGCGGCGCGATCACCTTGAGGCCTTCGACCGCCGAGAGCACCGACAAGGCCGGCGTGATGATGGCGTCGCCATAGAACAGGGCGCCGCTGATGATGCCGAGCAGGATGATCGCGCCCGAAGCGCGGCCGAGCGCGCGCGAGGCGAGCGCCATGAGCGCGAGCGTTCCGCCCTCGCCCTTGTTGTCGGCGCGCAGGAGAACAATAACGTACTTGACGGTGACGATGAAAACGAGCGCCCAGATGATCAGCGACAGGATGCCGAGAACGACCGGCTCACTGGCGGCGGCGCCGCCGCTGGTCGCGGCCAGGACCGATTCACGGAACGCGTAAAGCGGGCTGGTGCCGATATCGCCGTAGACGACGCCGATCGAGCCGATCGCGAGCGTCCAGAAGCCGGCGTGCGGGTGAGTGTCGGCGGCTTCCGGCAGCGGCGAGGCGCCGTTGCCGACCGAGATGCTTTGGGTCATGGGGATGGGGTGCCCTAGGGCTGTTGTGCAGTGCAATAACGCATCAGACGGCGCGCATATAACGCCCGTCCGGGGCAGCCGACAGCAGCGATTTTCGCAAGGCCGCCCGGTGAGCCATGCGCAAAGCGCAGAGGTCAGAACGGATTTAAGCTAGTGAAATCAGATATTTGGATCTGAGGTCGCCGGAAACCCGATGTATAAAGGTGGCGTTTAGACCGTCACCTGGGTGCCGACCTCGACGACGCGGCCGGTCGGAATCTGGAAGAAGTCGGTGGCGTCGCTCGCCGACCGCGCCAGCCAGATGAAGAGGTGGTCCTGCCAGCCCGGCATGCCGGACTGCGGCGACGGTTTGAGCGCCCGCCGCGACAGGAAGAACGACGTCGACATGATGTCGAACTGGAGCCCCTGCTTGCGCGCCAGCGCCAGCGCCTTCGGCACGTTGGGCTGCTCCATGTAGCCGAACTTGAGCGAGATGCGGGAGAAGTGCTTCGACACGGGCGCGATTCTGACGCGCTCGCTCTCCGGCACGCGCGGCGTGTCGCCGGTGACGACCGTGAGCACGACGTTGCTTTCGTGCAGCACCTTGTTGTGCTTGAGGTTGTGCAGGAGCGCGGTCGGCGCGAATTCCGGATCGCTGGTCAGGAACACCGCCGTGCCGGACACGATGTGCGGCGGCTTCTTCTCGAGGCTGCGGAAGAGCGTTTCGAGCGGCACTTCGCTGCGCCGCGTCTTGTTGACCAGAATTCCGGAGCCGCGGCGCCAGGTCAGGATCAAGAGCACCATCGACGTACCGAACAGGATCGGCACCCAGGCGCCTTCGAGGAGCTTGATCAGGTTGGCCGAGAAGAAGGTGACGTCGACGATGAAGAACGGCACGATCAGCGCCAACGAGCGCCACAACGGCCATTGCCACAGCTTCCATACCACGACGAAGCCGAGCACGCCGTCGACCACCATCGTGGTCGCGACCGCGATGCCGTAGGCGGAGGCGAGCGCGCTCGAGGTGCGGAACAGCCCGACCAGCAGCAGCACGCCGATCAGGAGCGCGAAGGTGACGCGCGGAATGTAGATTTGCCCGGCATGCGAGGCCGACGTGTGCTTGATCGTGAGACGCGGCAGGAGGCCGAGCTGGATCGCCTGGTGCACCAGCGAATAGGCGCCTGTGATCACCGCCTGGCTGGCGATGACGGTCGCCGCGGTGGCCAGCACCACCATCGGCAGGAGGAAGTGCTCCGGCACCAGCCGGTAGAACGGGTTCTCGATCGAGGCCGGGTCGGCGAGCACCTTGGCGCCCTGCCCGAAGTAATTGATGATCAGCGACGGCAGCACGAGCGTCAGCCACGCGGTCTGGATCGGCTTGCGCCCGAAATGACCGAGGTCGGCGTACAGCGCCTCGCCGCCGGTGACGCAGAGGAACACCGCGCCGAGCGTGACCAGGCCGATGGCGCCGTGATCGATGAGGAAGGCGACGCCGTAGACCGGATTGATCGCGGCCAGCACGTGCGGATCGTCGAAGATGTGCAGGGCGCCGGCGACCGCGATCGAGACGAACCACACGACCATGACCGGGCCGAACAGCGCGGCGACCTTGGCGGTGCCGCGGCTCTGCGTCGCGAACAATGCGATGAGGATGACGACGGTGAGCGGCGCGACGTACTCGCTGAAGGCGGGCGTCGCAAGCTTGAGGCCTTCCATCGCCGAGAGCACGGAGATCGCCGGCGTAATGACGCTGTCGCCGAGGAACATCGAAGCGCCGATGACGCCGACGATGAAGATGAAGGTGGTGCGGCGGCCGAGCGCGCGCGTGGCGAGCGCGGTGAGCGAGAGCGTGCCGCCCTCCCCGTTATTGTCGGCGCGCAAGAGGATCAGAACGTATTTGAGCGTGACGGTGACGATCAGCGCCCACAGGATCAGCGACAGCACACCGAGGACGATGTCGCGGTTGACCGGATGGCCGTCGCTCGCCGCGATCGCCGCCTCGCGAAAGGCGTAGAGCGGGCTCGTGCCGATGTCGCCATAGACGACGCCGACGCTGCCGAGCGCGAGCGCAAGGAAGCTCGGCCGGACATCGTGCCCGTTATCTGCGGAGGCCTCGCCGGAGGCCGCCGGATCGCTCGCGCCGTCAGTCATTCTCTTTGGTTTCGCGTCCGCCCAAGGCCCCGGAAGCGGGGCCTTATAGCACCCGTGCAACGCAGAGAATACCGGCCTCTTTCCACCGATATTTTGCGATGGAACAACCCACTACCGGGGATTTCGTTCGATTCAGGGCTTGAAGTCGGGGGGCAGCGGCGGCTCTTCCCGCATCAGGGTGAGCGTGACCCGGCGGTTGGGCGCCATGGACGGATTGTCCGGGAACAGCGGCTCGCTGTCGGCCTTGCCGGCGACCATGAAGACATGACCGGAGGGCAGGCCTTCGGCGGCCAGGATCTGCCGCACCGCATTCGCCCGATCGGCCGACAATTCCCAGGGGCCGTAGCCCGGCTTCTCGGGAACGGTGGTCGCGGCGGTGTGGCCGACGATCGAGATGCGGTAGGGCATGGCCTTGAGGGCCGGCGCCATCTTTTGCAAGAGCGCCCGCGTGCGTTCGTTCGGCTCCTTCGAGCCGGTCGCGAACATCGAGCGGCCGTCCTGGTCGACGATCTCGATGTTCAGCCCCTGCTTGGTCTCTTCCATCATGATGTGCTTGGAGACCTCGGTGATCTCCGGCATGTCCTGCAAGGCCTGGCGCAGCGAGGCCGAAGCGAGCGCGAAACCCTGGTCCGCCTTGAAGCGCGCGCCGTAGGTGCGCTGCTTGTCATGCTCGTCGGGGGACGGCGTTGCCGAGGCTTCCGATGGGTCGATGTGCTCGGCGTTCTTCAATTTCGGGCGCGTCGGCAGGCCGAGCACTTCGATGATGCCCGAATAGCGCACATGGTCCTGTACGCCGAAGGCGTCGCGCATCGAACCGGCGACGACCTGGAGCTTCGCCTGATCCTGCGTCGAGAACGCGACGAGCATCACGAAGAACGAGACCAGAAGGCCCATCAGATCGGCGAAGGTGACGAACCAGCCGTGACCGCCGCCGTGCGCTTCCTTGCGTCTTGCCATACGCTGCTACTCCGGCACGCGGGCGCTTTAGGCCGCGACCGCCTCCTTGGCCTCGCCCTCCTCGTCCTCCTCGGAGTGGCGGTGCTTCTCGGGCAGGTATGCGAGCAGCATCTCGCGCACGAGCGAGGGGCTCTTGGCTTCGCGGATCATCAGGATGCCGTCGATGATGAGCGTGCGGTTGATCTCCTCGTCGACGAGCTTCAAATGCAGCTTGTCGGCGAGCGGCAGACAGAACAGGTTCGCGACCGCGGCGCCGTAGAAGGTCGCGAGCAAGGCACCGGCCATGTAGGGGCCGAGCTTGGACGGGTCGGTCATGTTCGCGAACATCTGCACCATGCCGATCAGCGTGCCGATCATGCCGAAGGCCGGGGCGCAGTCGCCGACCGCGCGATAGATCTTCTGGCCCTCGTCGAGATGGGTGAGGAAGTTGTCGCGGTCGCGCTCGAGATTGTCGCGGATGAAGGCGGTGTCGTACCCGTCGGCGACGAAGCGGATGCCCTTGGCGAGGAAGGGGTCGTCGACCTCGACCTTTTCCAGCCCCATCGGGCCCTGCTTGCGGGCGATGTCGGCGATGCCGGCGAGCTCGTCGACGAGTTCGCGCTGGCTCATGCGGCGCATCGTGAAGGCGAAGCGGGCCCCGAGCGGCAGGCCGTGCATGATCGCGGACAGAGGGAAGCGGATGAGGGTCGCGGCGAACGAGCCGCCGAAGATGACGATGGCCGCATGTTCGCTGACGAACATGTGCAGGTCGCCGCCCATCAGAATGACCGTGCAGGTCACGGCGATGCCGGCCAACAGACCCAAACTCGTTGCGATATCCATTGGCTTGTCCTGCCCGACGACGCCCTTGCGCGGCGTCAAACCGGCGCCGCGAACCGACCCTAGACTGGCGTCGTTAAGGGGCGGTAAAGCCTAATCGAAGGTGAAGGAAAAACGCCGCCGAAGCCCCCCAGCCCCGGTGACCGCGGGCCAAAATGCGCTAAAACAACCCTAATCCGGCCGATCGCGGCCGCCAGAACAAGCCGAGCGGAGGAGCTCCCAACCATGCGTGAGATCGGTCATTTCATCGGCGGCAAGACCGTCAAGGGCGCCTCCGGCCGCTTCGCCGACGTGTTCGACCCGAACACCGGCGAGACCCAGGCCAAGGTGGCGCTGGCAAAGCATTCCGAGGTCGAGCACGCCATCGCCAATGCGGAGGCCGCGCAGCCGGCCTGGGCGGCAACCAACCCGCAGCGCCGCGCGCGCGTGATGTTCAAATTTCTCGAGCTGATCCAGAAGGAATATGACGATCTCGCCCGCCTCCTCTCGTCGGAGCACGGCAAGACCTTCCCGGACGCCAAGGGCGACATCCAGCGCGGCCTCGAGGTCGTCGAGTTCGCCTGCGGCATCCCGAACCTGATGAAGGGCGAGTTCTCCGACAGCGCCGGCCCCGGCACCGACCTTTATTCGCTGCGCCAGCCGCTCGGCGTCGTCGCCGGCATCACGCCGTTCAATTTCCCGGCCATGATCCCGCTGTGGAAGTGCGCGCCGGCCATCGCCTGCGGCAATGCCTTCATCCTCAAGCCGTCGGAGCGCGATCCGTCCGTGCCGATGCGTATCGCGGAATTGTTCCTCGAAGCCGGACTGCCGGCGGGCATCCTCAACGTCGTCAACGGCGACAAGGAAGCGGTCGACACGCTGCTGCATGACGCGCGCGTCAAGGCGATCGGCTTCGTCGGCTCGTCCGCGATCGCGGAATACATCTACGCCACCGGCTGCGCCAACGGAAAGCGCGTGCAGTGTTTCGGCGGCGCCAAGAACCACATGATCGTCATGCCGGACGCCGACATGGACCAGGCCGTCGACGCGCTGATCGGCGCCGGTTACGGCTCGGCCGGCGAGCGCTGCATGGCGGTGTCGGTCGCGGTGCCGGTCGGCCAGAAGGCGGCCGACGCGCTGATGAAGAAGCTCATCCCCCGCGTCGAGAGCCTGAAGATCGGCCCCTCGACCGATGCGGGCGCCGATTACGGCCCGCTGGTGACCAAGCAGGCGCTCGACCGCGTGAAGAGCTACGTCGACCAGGGCGTCAAGGAAGGCGCCAAGCTCGTCGTCGACGGCCGCGGCTTCAAGATGCAGGGCTACGAGAACGGCTTCTTCATGGGCGGGTGCCTGTTCGACAACGTCACGCCCGACATGAAGATCTACAAGGAAGAGATCTTCGGGCCTGTCCTGTCGGTCGTGCGCGCCAAGGATTACGAGGAAGCGGTGCGCCTGCCGAGCGAGCATGAATACGGCAACGGCGTCGCCATCTACACGCGCGACGGCGACACGGCGCGCGACTTCGTCAAGCGCGTCGAGGTCGGCATGGTCGGCGTCAATTTCGCGATTCCCGTGCCGCTGTCCTACTACACGTTCGGCGGCTGGAAGCGCTCGGGCTTCGGCGACCTCAACCAGCATGGACCGGACTCGATCCGGTTCTACACCAAGACCAAGACCGTCACGTCGCGCTGGCCGACCGGCACCAAGGAAGGCGCCGAGTTCGTCATTCCGACCATGAAGTGATCGGAGCGCGCGATGCGGGGGCCCGCGGCCGTCTGTCTTGCACTGGCGCTGATGCTTGCCGGCTGCGCCGGCGGGCCGGGCCTCCTGTCGGGCGCCTCGACGCCGGCGCCGGAAAGCATGAACGGACGCTGGGTCCTGTCCGCGCCGAACGCGCCGTCCTGCGGCCTGAATTTCGGCGGCGCAAGCGGCGCGCTCACCGGCACGATCTCGCCGGAAGGCGGATGCCCCGAGCGATTCTATCTCAGCCGGCGCTGGGCGATCGGCGAAAGCGGGCTCACGATCACCGACGACGACAACAATATGCTCGCAACGATGACCTTCTCCGGCAGCGCCTTCAGCGGCACGTCCGCCGGCGGCACGCCGGTGAAGCTGTCACGATAACAAACATACGGGGAGACCGATGGCCGAATACGAGCTCTATTGCTTCGCCCAGTCCGGCAACGCCTACCGCGCCGCGCTGATGCTCAACCTGATCGGCGCCGACTGGGAGCCGAAATGGGTCGACTTCTTCAAGGGCATGGTTCAGCGCACGCCGGACTACCGCGAGAACGTCAACGAGATGGGCGAAGCGCCCGTGCTCGTCGATACGAAGCGCGGCAAGAAGCTGTCGCAGTCGGGCGTGATCCTCACCTATCTCGCGCGGCGGAGCGGCATGTTCCTGCCGCAGGGCGAGGACGAAGAGCTCGAGGCGCTGCGCTGGATCATCTTCGACAACCAAAAGGTCAACGGCTTCCTGGGCCCCTACCGATTCCTCAAGACGATCGCGAAGCCCGCCGGCGATCCCGTGGTGCTGGAATTTCTCAAAGGCCGCGCGCTCGGCAATCTCGGCATCGTCGAGAAGCGGCTGGCGAAGTCGCCCTACCTTGTCGGCAACCGGCCAACGATCGCCGACGTCTCGATGACCGGCTACCTTTATTATCCGGCGGAGGAGTTCGGCTTCGACATCGCCAAGGACCATCCGGCGATCGCGGCGTGGCTCAAGCGTTTGCAGGCCCTGCCCGGCTGGGCCCATCCTTACGACATCATGCCGGGCTACCCGCTCGGCACCGACGGCTATCGCAATCGCAAGGTCAGTTGAGCCGCGTCGGGCGGTCCTCGTCGGCGATCGGCGGGCTCGGCTGATAGGGCTCGCCCGGCGCGGCCGCGGCGGTGGCGGCGCGGGCCGCGGCCGCATCGCGACGCACGTTCAGGCGGTAGGCGTTCCAGCCGAGCGGCAGGCAGGCGAGGTAGGCGATCGTGCCGATGGTCAGCACGATCCACGGATAGCTGATCAGCAACGCGACGAAGAGCACGGCCGCGACGAAAACCGGCAGCACGCCCTCGGGCGGCACGCGCTTGCCGATGCGCTTGCCCGAGAACACCGGCAGGCGCGACACCATCAGCAACGCGATGGTGAGCGTATAGAAGAGAACGACCCAGGCCGTGATGAGGCCGTTCGGCAGGCCGAGGAAATTCAAGTAGATCGGCAGCAGCACGGTGATGGCGCCGGCCGGCGCCGGGATGCCGGTGAAGAAGTCGGCCGCCCAGGCCGGCTTGTCCGGATCGTCGATCATGACGTTGAAGCGCGCGAGACGCAGCGCCGCGCAGATCGCGAACACCATGGCGGCGATCCAGCCGACCGACTTCAGTTCGTGCAGACCCCAGAAATAAAGGATCAGCCCGGGCGCGACGCCGAAATTGACGAAGTCGGCGAGGCTGTCGAGCTCGGCGCCGAACTTCGACGTGCCCTTGAGCATGCGGGCGACGCGCCCGTCTATGCCGTCAAGCAGCGCCGCGAAGACGATGGCGGCCAAAGCGAGATCGAGGCGGCCCTCGATCGCCATGCGAATGCTTGTCAGGCCCGCGCACAGCGCGAGCAAGGTGATCAGGTTCGGCAGCAATGTGCGGACCGGAACCGCCTTGAAGCGGCGGCGGAAACGCGGCGGCGCGGGATCGATCGGCTGGAAGACCATGGCGACCTATATAGCGCGATCCGTGGCTTTTCGGAGGTGTCTCGCTCGGCGATCTGCCAATATCGCCAAAGATTACTTTACGATCAATGGCTTGACGGGAGCTTTGGCTACCCGGCCCGGAACGCCCGGCCATTGCTGTCGCCGCCGACGAGATCGGCGAGCACGGTTTCCCCGGCGAGCGCCGTCTGCCCGACCGCCACCAAAGGCGGCGTGCCCTCCGGCAGATAGACGTCGAGGCGCGAACCGAAGCGGATCATGCCGAAGCGCTCGCCAACGCCGACCGGCTGACCTTCCTTGACGAAGCAGACGATGCGCCGCGCAACGAGCCCCGCAATCTGCGTCACGGCGATGCGCGGGCCGGCCGTCGTGGCGATGACGAGGGAATTGCGCTCGTTATGCACGCTCGCCTTGTCGAGATCGGCGTTGAAGAACTTGCCTGGCGTATAGGCGATCTTTTCGACACGGCCGGAAACCGGCGAGCGGTTCACGTGGCAGTTGAACACGCTCATGAAGATCGAGATTCGCGGCAATGGCGTCGTACCGAGGCCGAGCTCGCGCGGCGGCGGGGCGGTCGTGATCTGGCTGATCGTCCCGTCGGCCGGCGCGACGATGAGGCCGTCGCGCACCGGCGTCACCCGCGGCGGGTCGCGGAAAAAATAGACGCACCACAGCGTCAGTACCGTGCCGAGCCAACCGAGCGGCGGCCACACCCAGAACAGGAGCAGCGCGACCAGCGCGAAGGCGCCGATAAACGGATAGCCCTCGGGCGTGATCGGGGTGAACTGCTTGCGGACGGAATCGACGATGGACATGCGTCAGTTTTACTCCGCCGCGGTGGCGGGCGCCACGGCGTCCGGCACATCCTCTGCAACCTGCGGCGGGTTGCGGTTCGGCGCCTGGCCGTCGTCGGCGGCGCGGGCGAGACGCTCGCGCGCCTCCTCGGCCTCGCGCTGCCTGTTCCACATGCTGGCATAGAGGCCGTTTTGCGCGAGCAGCGCGTGATGCGTGCCGCGCTCGACGATCTCGCCGGCGTCGAGCACGATGATCTCGTCGGCGCCGACGATGGTCGACAGCCTGTGCGCGATGACGAGCGTGGTGCGGCCGCGCGAGACGCGTTCCAGCGCGTCCTGGATTTCCTTCTCGGTGTGGCTGTCGAGCGCCGAGGTCGCCTCGTCGAGCACCAGGATCGGCGGGCCTTTGAGGATCGTGCGCGCGATTGCGACGCGCTGCTTCTCGCCGCCAGAGAGCTTCAAGCCCCGCTCGCCGACCTCGGTCTCGTAACCCTTCGGCGACATGCGAATGAAGCGATCGATCTGCGCCAGCCGCGCCGCCTCCTCCACCTCCGCATCGGTCGCTTCCCAGCGGCCGTAGCGGATGTTGTAGCGGATCGTGTCGTTGAACAGCACCGTATCCTGCGGCACCATTCCGATCTGCTGGCGCAGCGACTTCTGCGTCACGCGCGCGATGTCCTGGCCATCGATGGTGATGCGGCCGCCGGAGAGATCGTAAAAGCGATACAAGAGCCGCGAGATGGTCGACTTGCCGGCGCCGGACGGACCGACAACCGCGACGGTCTTGCCGGCCGGCACTTCGAAGCTCACTCCCTTCAGGATCCGGCGCGCCGGATCGTAAGCGAACGCGACATCGTCGAAGCGAATCGCGCCGTTGGTCACGGCGAGCGGCTTCGCCCCGGGGACATCGACGATCTCCGTCGGCCGCGCAAGGATCGAGAACATGGTCTCGATGTCGATCACCGCCTGCTTGATCTCGCGGTAGACCATGCCCATGAAGTTCAAAGGCTGGTAGAGCTGGATCATCATCGAATTGATGAGCACGAAATCGCCGACGGTCTTCGAGCCCGCGCGGATCTCGAAGGCGCACATCACCATCGCGGCGGCGAGACCGAGCGTGAAGATGATGGCCTGCCCGGCATTGAGCACCGCGAGGGAGGTGTAGGCCTTGACGCTCGCATCCTCGTAGCGCGCCATCGACCGGTCGTAGCGGGACGCCTCGCGCTCCTCGGCCGAGAAATACTTCACCGTCTCGTAGTTCAGAAGCGAGTCGATTGCCTTGACGTTGGCGTCGGTGTCGCTGTCGTTCATCTTGCGGCGGATGCCGATGCGCCACTCGGTCGCGAAATATGTGTAGACCATGTACAGCGCGACGGTCGCGAGCACGACGCAGACGTAGCGCCAGTCGAATTCGAACAGCAGCACGCCGACGATGAGCGCGAGCTCGATGATGGTCGGCGCGAGCTGGAGAATGACCATGCGCACGATGGTCTCGATGCCGTTGCGGCCGCGCTCGAGCACGCGCGTCAGGCCTCCGGTCTTGCGCTCCAGATGGAAGCGCAGCGAGAGTTCGTGCATGTGCACGAAGGTGCGATAGGCGAGCCGGCGCACCGCATGCATCGCCACCTTGGCGAACAGGCCGTCCCGCATCTGCGTCAGTGCCGCCATCAGGACGCGCATCGCGCCATAGGCGAGCGTCAGCGCGATGGGCGCCGCCGCCGTCCACAGGAGCCAGTCGTGGCCCTCGACCGGTGCGCTGCCCTGCCCGACCAGCGCGTCGGTCGCCCACTTGAAGGTGAAGGGCACGGCGATGGTGGCGAGCTTGGCGGCGAGCAGCAGGACCAGCGCGCCGAGCACGCGCAGCTTCAGGTCGGCGCGGTCGGCCGGCCAGATGTAGGGCCAGAGGTTGATCACGGTGCGCAGCAGCGCGCCGCGGTCGGCGGTCACCTGCGGCGTCTTGGCCGGGGCGGGATGGCGATTCGCAGTCATTCAGGGTCCGGATTACGCGGCGGAACTCTTAGCGCCGCCGGAGGGTCATATAGGCGGATTCCCGCCGGTAATCACCCTCCGGCTGCCACAAACCTCGCTGGAAACGGCGAAAACCCCGCCGCCTTGACGCCCCGGCACGCCGGGCGCACATCCGATCCGGAACAGAAACGGTCCCAATGAGCGAAATCCGAAAAGTCTGCGTCTATTGCGGCTCCAGCCCCGGCACCGATCCCGCCTATGTCAAAGCCGCCGAAACCTTCGGCCGCATTCTCGCCGAAGCGAAAGTCGGCCTCGTCTATGGCGGCGGCGCGCTCGGCCTGATGGGCGCGCTCGCCTATGCCGTGCTCGACCATGGCGGCGAGGTGACCGGCATCATTCCAGAGTTCCTGATGTCGCGCGAGAAAGCGCTGCGCGGCACGCACGACATGATCGTCACGCACGACATGCACGAGCGCAAGCGCAAGATGTTCGACATGGCGGACGCCTTCGTCACGCTGCCGGGCGGCGTCGGCACGCTGGAGGAAGTGGTCGAACAGATTACCTGGATGCAGCTCGGCCGGCACAGAAAGCCGATCCTGCTCGCCAACATCAACGGCTTCTGGGACCCGCTCTGCGCGCTGTTCGATCACATGAAGGCGCTCGACTTCATCCATTCGCGCGGCAACTTCGAGGTGCTGGTCACCGACACGGTCGAATCCATCCTGCCGATGCTGCGCGATTTCGCCGCCAAAGTGCCGGAAGAAGCCAAGCGCATGGAGCCGACCGCAGCGGAGCGGCTCTGAGTCGCATTCGTATGGCGTGCAGCGCCAATAGTTGTGCCCTCTCCCCTCGTGGGAGAGGGCATTGAGAGACTCTCGACACATCCAGCAGGGTGAGGGGGACAGCCCCCTCACCCATTCTTTTTGATTGCAGCTCTGTGCATGCCCTCTCCCACAGGGGGAGAGGGCGAAGATACGCGCGTCCGCGCGCGCGGGAAATCACTTCACGAACGTCACCACCTCGATGCGATTGCCGTCGGGATCGCGGATGAAGGCGGCGTAATAGCCTTCGCCGTGCTGCGGTCTCAAGCCCGGCGCACCGTCGGAGGCGCCACCGTGACTGAGCGCCGCCGCATGAAAAGCATCGACCAGTTCGGTCGAGCGTGCGCGAAGCGCCACATGCGCGCCACTGTTCGCCGGCGCTACTTGCAGGTCGCTGCGCAGGTTGATCCAGAACTCCGCGTACTGCTTGCCGAAGCCAACGGTCGCAGAGCGTTTCTCAAGCGCGGTAAAGCCGAGCGCGCCGAGCACGGCGTCGTAGAACCGCGTCGCGGCGGCGAGGTCGCGCACGGGGACGGAGACGTGGTCGATCATCGGGCTCTCCTTCACCTCTCCTCGCGTGCGGGGAGAGGTCGACATTCGAGCGCTAGCGAGAATGTCGGGTGAGGGGGCGCGGCCGCAATGCCGAGCGCTGCTGCTAGGCCCCCTCACCCGGCTCGCAGCTTACGCTGCTCGGCACCCTCTCCCCGCAAGCGGGGAGAGGGAAGAATCACACCGGCGCCTTCGATTTCACCAGCTTGAACACGACCGAGTCCATCAGCGCCTGGAAGGAGGCATCGATGATGTTCGGCGACACGCCGACCGTCGTCCATCGGTCCCCGTTCTCGTCCTGGCTCTCGATCAGCACGCGCGTCACCGCCTCGGTGCCCGAATTGAGGATACGCACACGGAAATCCGAGAGCGACAGGCCGTCGATATATTTCTGGTATTTGCCGAGATCCTTGCGCAGCGCCTGGTCGAGCGCGTTGACCGGGCCGTTGCCTTCCGCCGCCGAGATCGTGTTCTGGTCGCCGACCTTCACCTTGACCACCGCCATGGCCACGGTGACACGATCGCCGACCGCGTTGTAGCGCTGCTCGACGGTGACATCGAACTGCGTGACATCAAAATAGTCCGGCACCGCGCCGAGCGTGCGCCGCGCGAGAAGCTCGAACGAGGCGTCCGCCGCCTCGTAGGCGTAGCCGATCGCCTCGCGCTCCTTGACGATGTCGAGCAGCCGGCCGATGCGAGGATCGTCCTTGTCGGCCTTGATGCCGATGCGCTCGAGCTCGGCCAGCACGTTCGACTTGCCGGCCTGCTCCGAGACCAGCACCTTGCGCCTGTTGCCGACGGTCTCGGGTGCGACGTGCTCATAGGTCGCCGGGTCCTTCATGATGGCGGATGCGTGGATGCCGGCCTTGGTGGCGAAGGCACTGTCGCCGACGTAAGGCGCGTGGCGATTCGGCGCGCGGTTGAGCCGCTCGTCGAGCGCGTGCGAAATGTGCACGAGCTTGTGCAGTCCGGCGTCGCTGACGCCGATGTCGAACCTGTCGGCGTAATCCGCCTTCAGCTTCAGCGTCGGGATGATCGAGACGAGGTTGGCGTTGCCGCAGCGCTCGCCGAGGCCGTTGAGGGTGCCCTGGATCTGCCGCGCGCCGGCGCGGACGGCAGCGAGCGAATTCGCCACGGCCTGCTCCGTGTCGTTATGCGCATGGATGCCGACATGGTCGCCGGGGATCGCCTTCACCACGACGCCGACGATCTCCTCGACCTCGTGCGGCAGCGCGCCGCCATTGGTGTCGCACAGCACGACCCAGCGCGCGCCCTCCTCATAGGCGGCTTTCGCGCAGGCGAGCGCATAATCGGGGTTGGCTTTGTAGCCGTCGAAGAAGTGCTCGCAGTCGAGCAGCACCTCGCGGCCCTTCGCCTTGGCCGCGCGCACGCTGTCGCGGATCGAGGCGATGTTCTCGTCCAGCGTGGTCTCGAGGGCCACCTTGACGTGATAGTCCCACGACTTGGCGACGAAGCAGATCGCGTCGGCCTTGGCGTCGAGCAGCATGGCGAGGCCGGGGTCGTTCGAGGCCGAGCGGCCCGGCCGGCGCGTCATGCCGAAGGCGGTGAAGGTGGTGTTCAGCTTGCGCGTTTCGCCGAACAATTCCGTGTCGGTCGGATTGGCGCCCGGGTAGCCGCCCTCGACATAATCGACGCCGAGCTCGTCGAGCATGCCCGCAATGGCAAGCTTGTCGGCCAGCGTGAAGTCGACGCCGTTCGTCTGCGCGCCGTCGCGCAGCGTCGTGTCGAACAAATAGAGGCGTTCGCGGGCCATGACCTCACCACAGGCCGAAATATTTCGTCGCCACCGCGATGGCCGCGACGATGATCGCGACCTTGAGCACGATGTAGTAGAGCCAGTGGCGCGGGAACGGCGTGTCCGGTCGCTTCATGGTTTGGCCCCCTTGAGCTGTTTCGTCAGCGTCGTATTGGCGAGCCATTCGTCGCCGATCGAGATCGAGTTGCGGCTCTGCGCGACATAGCCGCGCTTCTCGAAGAAGCCGCGCGCCGTGTCGCTTGAATCGACCGTGAGCTTCTCTGCGCCGCGCGCGGCGGCGAGCTTCTCCAGCGCGTCGGCAAGCGTCGCGCCCGCGCCCTGCCCCGCCGCGTCCGGATGGACGTAGAGCATGTCGATCTTGTCCTTGCCCTCGAGCGAGGCGAAGCCGACCGGCTCGCCGTCGAGCGTCGCGACCAGCGTCAACCGGCTTGCGAGCTTTGCCGCGAAGTCCGCCACATCGTCGGCGGCGGAGGCCCAGGCCTCCTGCTGCGACTCGGTGTAGTCGTCGCTCGTCAGTTCGACGATCGCCGACTGGAAGATCTGTGCAAGGACGGACGCGTCCTCGGCGAGGAACGGCCGCAGCGCGAACTGGGGAGCGGTGCTCATCGCGCGATCTCCCAGGTGGTGCCGTCCTTGGAGTCCTTGAGCACGACTCCCATCGCGGCGAGCTCGTCGCGGATGCGGTCGCTCTCCTTGAAATCCTTGGCCTTGCGCGCCGCGGTGCGGGCGTCGATCAGTCGTTCGATTTCTTGCTTGCGATCATCCGAGATCAGTTGCGCCGCGGCTTCGCCGATAGCAGCAACGTCCGCCGATGACATTAATGCGTGCGTAATCACTCCAAGCCATTCGCCGGTGCTATGCAGCTTCTGTGCTGCTTGAAAGTCACCTTTTCTAGCGTGATCAGCTAGTTTGTGCATTTCGGCAAGCGCCATTGGAGTATTGAGGTCGTCCAGGAGAGCTTTTAGTACGCCACGCTCTGGTTCAATGCCCGAATTGAACGACGTCTTATAGCGAGCCAAAATATTGGCCCAATGCCGAAGTGAATGCTTAGACTCCTCCAGTCCCTTGACGGTCCAGTCGATCGGCTGGCGGTAGTGCGTGCGCAGCATGTTGAAGCGCAGCACCTCGCCCGGCCAGTCCTTGAGCAGGTCGTGGATGGTGAAAAAGTTGCCGAGGCTCTTCGACATCTTCTCGCCTTCGACCTGGAGGAAACCGTTGTGCATCCAGACGTTCGCCATCACGTCGGTGTGAAAGGCGCAGCGCGACTGCGCGATTTCGTTCTCATGGTGCGGGAATACGAGATCAATGCCGCCGCCATGGATGTCGAAGGTCTCGCCGAGATGCTTCCACGACATGGCCGAGCATTCGATGTGCCAGCCGGGGCGGCCGGGCGTCGCGATGCCGCAGGGCGACGGCCATCCCGGCTCGCCCGGCTTCGAGGGCTTCCACAAGACGAAGTCCTGCGCGTCCTTCTTGTAGGGGGCGACCTCAACGCGGGCGCCGGCGATCATCTCGTCGAGCGGGCGCTTGGACAGCCGGCCGTAGTCAGGCATGGACGGCACGTTGAACAAAACATTGCCTTCGGCGACGTAGGCATGGCCGGACGCGACGAGCCGCTCGATGAGCGTCTTCATCTCGTCGATGTGCTCGGTGGCGCGCGGCTCCACGGTCGGCGGCAGGCAGCCGAGCGCCGCCACGTCTGATTTGAAATTATTGTAGGTCTCTTCCGTCAGTTGACGGATGTCGATGCCGCGCTCGGCCGCGCGCGCATTGATCTTGTCGTCGACGTCGGTGATGTTGCGCACGTATTTGACGTGCGCCTCGCCGTAGACGTGGCGCAGCAGGCGGAACAGCACGTCGAAGACGATGACCGGCCGCGCATTGCCGATATGGGCGAAGTCGTAGACCGTCGGACCGCACACATACATGCGCACGTTCGCCGGGTCCAAGGGCTGGAACACCCGCTTCTCGCGCGTCAGCGTATCGTAGAGCTTGAGCTCAACCGCCATAACACACCCGTCGGCCGCGCTGGCCGGCGTCTGTCAGGGTCTCGAGATGAGAGAATAGACGGCCGAGCCAGCGATGGTCGCTAGCGAATAATAATGCGGCAGATGCCGCCGATGGTTTCGAGGCCGTACATTCGGCGGCACAATGGGTTGTGGACGGCGCGGCGTCAAGGGCGCGGCGGGGTCGTTTCGGGCCGGCCCTGCCCCATTTCGGCCTCGTCCGGCCCCTATTCCCCGCGGCCCCGCAGGGTTAAGGCCCGTTTAAGCATTTCCCTGCATCCTTCCCGTTGTGCGCGAGACAGCGCGCCTGCAACCCCGGACGAATGTAATGCGGACCCTCTTGGCCGGCCTGATCGGGCTGTCGCTCCTCTCCGCCGCCCATGCCGCCGGCGACCGGCGCATGTTCATCATCCCGAACGATGCCGACGGCTACGGCGTCGACCGGTGCCTCGCCAATGGCGAGAACTGCGGCCGCGCCGCCGCCAACTCCTACTGCCAGTCGCACCAGTTCGCGCAGGCCGCGAGCTACCGCAAGGTCGACCGCGAGGAAATCACCGGCGCCATTCCCGCCGACGCCTCCGGCGGCTGCAAGGGCGGCCGCTGCGACAACCTCGTCGCCATCGTCTGCACGAAGTAGACGCCTCCGGTCGGATACGACATTCAATCGATGTCATGGCCGGGCTTGTCCCGGACATCTCGCCTAGGAAGGCACCGTGCCCGTCTCATCGGGATGGCCGGGACAAGCCCGGCCATGACAACCGGATTCAGGAGCCATTTATCGCGCAGCCTTGGCCAGCGCGATCGCTTCCTTCAAGACGTCGAGATCGCCGATGTGGTTGGCGAGGATGAGCGCGAGCCGCGTGTCGAGCGCGGCCGCCTGCTCCTCGGTCAGGCCACGGCGCGCCTCGACCAGCGCGACATAAGCCGCGTCCGGATTTGCAAATTGCGACTTCGTCTCGAGCTTGCTCATGCGATTTTTCCCAGCGCGCGGTCGCGCGCGGCGGCAATCTTTGCGTTGTCGGCGTGGCGCCAGCGCGCGCAGAGATGCTGGTCAGGACGGAAGAGATAAGCCGCGCCGGGCGTCGCGTCGAAGCGCTGCGCGAACAGGCCATCAGTATCGGCAAGGTCGTCGCCGACGCAGATGTTGCGCACTCCGGCGGGCAGTGGCGGCGAGGCGCCGTTCTTCAAGGTGACCAGCGTAAATTCGCCCGGAATATTCTGGAGCAGATGGCTGTCCGCGCCGTCGCGCGTGTGCACAGGCAGATCGGGCGCAGGGGCCCCAAGCCGCGCGCTGCCGCCGAACGTGTCCATGTCCGGCGTCGAGAGCGGCGTGTCATAGACGGTCGCCACCGACAGCCGCCCGGAATTGATCATACGCCGGGCGAAGTCCGCCTGCGGCGCCAGCGCCAGCACGGCGTTGCGCAGGTTGCGCTCGGCCTTGCTGTGCGGCGCGATGAAATCGGTCGAGCGGGTCGAGTGCGCGATGTTCTCGTCAGCCGCCTGCATGCGCTCGCGCTCATAGCTTTCGATCAGCGACGCGCCGGCCTCACCTTTCAGCACCGCGGCGAGCTTCCAGGCGAGGTTCTCGGCGTCCTGGATGCCGGAATTGGCGCCGCGCGCGCCGAACGGCGAGACCTGGTGCGCGGCGTCGCCGACGAAAACGACGCGCCCGTGCACGAAGCGGTCGAGCCTGCGGCAATTGAAGCGGTAGATCGAGATCCATTCGAGCTCGAAAGCGCGGTCGCCGAGCATGCGCTTGAGCCGCGCGGTGACGCGCTCGGGATTCTGCTCCTCCACGACATCGGCGTCGGGACCGAGTTGCAGATCGATGCGCCAGACATTGTCCGGCTGGCGGTGCATCAGCGCCGATTGTCCGCTGTGGAAGCTCGGATCGAACCAGAAGCGCCGTTCGGTCGCGATGTTCGCGTCCATCCTGATGTCGGCGATCAGGAACTTGTCCTCGAAGGTGACGCCGGAGAATTTCAGGCCGAGCAGGTCGCGCGCCGAAGAGCGCGCGCCGTCGGCGGCGATCAGCCAGTCGGCATCGAGCGTGTAGGGTCCGTCCGGCGTGTCGATGGTCAGGCGCACGTGGTCGTTGCGCGGATCGAGCCCGACGAGCTTGTTCTTCCAGCGCAGGTCGACGGTGTCGAGGTCGCCGACGCGGTCGCACAGCGCCTTCTCGAGATAGTACTGCTGCAGATTGATGAAGGCCGGCATCTTGTGGCCGGCCTCGGGCAAGAGGTCGAAGGTGAAGACGAGGTCGTCGCCGAGGAAGACCTTGCCGATCTTCCAGGTCACGCCTTGGGCGACCAGCTTCTCGCCGACGCCGAGGCGGTCGAGGATTTCCAGCGTGCGTTTCGACCAGCAGATGCCGCGCGAGCCTTCGCCGATGCGATCCGCGTCGTCGATCAGCACCACCGGCACGCCGCGCAAGCCGAGATCGATCGCAGCCGCGAGGCCGACCGGACCTGCGCCGACCACGACCACCGGCCGGCGTGCAGGCCGCGCGCCATCCTGATCCGCGCAGCGCCGGTAGCCGTAAGAGTAAACCGATTTGCGTTCGTTGACGCTCATCCCGGCTCAGCCCTGCAGCGCCGCCCACATTTCGCGATCACGCTCCGCCGTCCAGATCACCGGCCATTCGATGCCGCGCGCTTCGTCATAGGCGCGCGAGACGTTGAACGGCAGGCAGTGCTCGTAGATGGCGAACGATTTGAACTTCGGATCCATGGCGATGCGCGCGAAGTCGAAGGCGTCTTTCAGCGACCGGCCCTTGGCGACACTGTCCTTGACCGAACCATAAAGCGTCGAGAGGAAATCGGTGGTCATCTCGATCCCCTCCTTCACCTGCTCGGCGGTGGTGAGCGCCGCGCCGCGGCCGGGCACGAGCGCGGTCGGCTGCATTTCCGCCAAGTTGTCGAGCGTCTGCGGCCAGTCGGTGAAATGCGCGTCGCCGCAATAGCAGGCGGAGTGATATTCGACGAGATCGCCGGAGAAGACGACACCGCAATCCGGCACGGCGGCGACGACGTCGCCGGCGGTGTGGCCGCGGCCGATATGCATGATGCGCACCTCGCGGCGGCCGAGCCAGACCGACATCTGGTCCGGGAACGTCACGCTCGGCCATGTCAGGCCGGGGATCGTCTCGACCGCGCGGAACAGGCGCGGGAATCGGCCGATCTCGGAATCCATGTCCTGCTTGCCGCGTTCGGCGATCAGACCGCGCGTCGCGTCCGAGGCGAGGATCTCCGCGCCCTTGAAGGCGGAGGCGCCCAGCACGCGCACCGCGTGATAGTGCGTCAGCAGCACGTATTTGATCGGCTTGTCGGTGACCTTGGCGACGCGCGCGATGAGGTCGGACGCCATGGCCGGCGTCGCCTGCGCGTCGATCACCATGCAGCTGTCGTCGCCGACGATCACGCCCGAATTCGGATCGCCCTCGGCGGTGAAGGCATAGAGGCCGGGACCGATCTGGTCGAACGAGACCTTCTTCTCGGTCATGTCGCTCGTGGATGCGAAGCCCTTGCTCATGAAAACACCTGTCTCTCGATCACAAAGCGTAACGTACCACGTCCTGCTCGATGGCGCCGAAAATCGACCGGCCGGCGCCGTCGAGCATCTCGATGCGCACGCGGTCGCCGAACTTCAGGAACGGCGTCACCGGCTTGCCGGTGCGAATGGTCTCGACCGTGCGCACCTCGGCGATGCAGGAATAGCCGAGGCCCCCCTCCGCGATCGGCCTGCCGGGACCGCCATCGGCGTCACGGTTCGACACCGTGCCGGCGCCGAGAATGGTGCCGGCCGACAGCGCGCGCGTCTTTGCCGCATGCGCGATCAGCGTCGGAAAGTCGAACGTCATGTCATTGCCGCACATCGGCTTGCCGAACGGCTTGCCGTTGATGAAGGACAAAAGCGGCAAGGCGACCTTGGCGCCGTCGAAGGCGCTGCCGAGCTCGTCCGGTGTTACCGCGAC
>DASTGR010000121.1:0-9001 GCA_035718885.1 Pseudolabrys sp.
GATCCATCTCGCGGCCGACGCGACGGTGGTCGCGTTTCTCGGCTTCCTCGATTTGCTTGAGATAAGCGTCGAGTTCTTCCTGCTTGGCGAAGGCCGTGCCGTAGATGCGGGTGAGCATCGGATTGTTCGAGTCGCCGCGCCAGTAGGCGCCCGCGACCTTCATCAATTTGAAGGCGGTGCCGATCTTGCCGGTCGAGGTCATGTGCGGGCCGCGGCACAGGTCGAACCAGTCGCCCTGCTTGTAGATCTTGATCTGCTGATCCGCCGGGATGGCGTCGACCAGCTCGACCTTGAACTGCTCGCCCATGCCGCGGAAGGTCTCCTTCGCCTTGTCGCGCGACCACACTTCCTTGGTGAAGGGTTTGTCGCGGGCGATGATCTCCTTCATCTTCTTCTCGATGACCGGGAGATCCTCCGGCGTGAACGGCTGGTTGCGGTAGAAGTCGTAATAGAAGCCGTTCTCGATGACGGGGCCGATGGTCACCTGCGTGCCGGGCCACAAGGCTTGCACCGCCTCGGCGAGCACGTGCGCGGCGTCGTGCCGGATCAGTTCCAGCGCGCGCGGGTCGTCGCGGTTGACGAACTCGATCTTGGCGTCGTGCTCGATCGGATCGTTGAGATCGGCCAGCGCGCCGTCGAGCGCCATGGCGACGGTGCGCTTGGCCAGCGAGGGCGAGATGCCCTTGGCAATGTCGAGGCCGGTTGTGCTTTGGGGGAATTCACGGCGCGCGCCGTCGGGGAAGGTCAACGTGACCATTCGGGTCTCCTGTTGCTCACTCGCTGCCTACGAATGCAGGTAAGCGTTGGGCGCAGGAGATATCCAAGCCGTCCGCCCTTTGCAACACCCGGAACCGGCCTTGCCGTCAGGCCTTTTTCGCCCGGCCCGCCGGCCGGACCCAGTCCAGCACCCGCCCATCGATCACCAGCAGCGACGCGGCGATCACCAGCGCGCCGGCGATCTCGCGCAAAGTCAGCGCCTCGCCGAGCACGAAGTGGCCGAGCAGAATCGTGGTCACCGGGATGAGCAGCGTGACCAGCATGACATTGACCGCGCCGGACCGGTTGAGGATGCGGAAGAACAGGACGTAGCCGAGCGCAGTCGACACCGTTGTGAGACCGAGGAGCGCCGCCCAGGTGGTCGCGCCCGGCAGTGGCAGCGTCCAGGGATGGTCGGCGAAACCGGCGATGACCGCCATCATCATCGTCGAGCAAACGAGCTGGCCCGCGGCCGAGGTGAGCGGCGGCACGCCCGTCAGCGCGCGGCGCCCCCAATATCCGGCGAGGCCGAAACTCAGCGCCGCCAGGAGACAGAGCGCGATGCCGGTCAGTTGCGCGGAGACGCTCAGGCCCGGCGCGCGCAGGATCGCGACTCCGCCTATGCCGATGAGCACGCCGGCGATGCGGCGTGCGGTCAGCCGTTCCTCGCCGGTTGCGGCCATCACCAGCACGGCGAAGAGCGGCGTCGTCGCATTGAGCACCGCCGCAAGCCCGCTCGAGATGATCGTCTGCGCGACGAGAAAGAGGGAGAAGGGGATGACGTTGTTGAGGAGCCCCATCACCCCGAAGGGCAGCCAGTCGATGGGGCGTCTCGGCAGTCTGTCGCCGAGTGCGCCGATCACGGCGAGAAGGCACAGCGCGCCGCCGCCGACGCGGACGAAGGCGACGGTCAGCGGCGGCAGTTCGCGCAAGGCGACACCATTGAAGAAGAACGAGCCGCCCCACAGCACCGATAGCAGGACGAGCAGCGCCCAGTCCTGCCGGTGCATCGGAACGGGATCAGCGCCGGCGGGCATCGGCTGCTTTCGCTTTCATGACAGGTTCAGGTGAGGACCGGGGCCGATCGTGCGCCACCCGCTTTCTGGTCGGCCGGTTCACGGCTCTCCTTGCGTCCCGCGCCAGCGGCCGTAACGCCAGGGCGCGTACCAGTGCGCCGTGCGCGGCAATTGCTGCGGGACGAAATCAAGTCCGTGCGTGCCCCAGGGGTGGCAGCGCAGGATGCGCGCGAGCGCCATCCACGATCCCGCCCAGAGCCCGAACCGCGTGATGGCCTGCTCGGCATAGTCGGAGCAGGTCGGCATGTGCCGGCACCTTGGCCCGATTACGGGCGAGAGCGTGTAGCGATAGAGCGTCACGAGCGCGCGCCCCGCGATTCGCGGCAGGTGCGAGAGGCGTTGCGTGAATGACACAGGTTCGATGCTCACGAAAGTTCCAGTTGCGGCCTCAGACAAGTTCCGCGGTGCTCCGCAAGATGGCGAAGAAAGGAAAGCGTACAATACTTTGCCGCTGAAGTTCCAATGCAATGGAACCGTCTGTTTGTTCGCATTGCGTCTTTGGATAGCCACTATTTTTTTCTAGACCCCCCGTCGCTCGCCGATTTAATTTTGACATGACAGACCGGGGGGCCTGTGCGCTGCGGTAAGGCTGCTTCAGCCACGCGCGCAAATGCGTCGTCAGGCGGAAGCTTGCGGCGCGCACAGCGATGAAAGGGGAAAGATGCTTCGTTCCCTCACGGTTGCGGCCGCGCTCCTCGGCGCAGCGGCAACACTCGTTTTCCCGGCGGCAAGCGGCGCGTCGGGCGGAAACGGTCCAATGCATTTCGCCCTGCGGCAGCAGGGGCCGGCGCAGGTGTGCGGTACGATGTGCAAGACGTACATCGTCGCATCCGGCGCAATAACGGCGGACACCCCGACCGAGTTCCGGAACTTTGCAAAAAATTTGAGTCTGAAAGGCGCGCTGGTCGTGCTCGAGTCCGAAGGCGGTTCCGTGCACGGCGCAATGGCGCTCGGCCGCGACATCCGCAAGCTCGGCCTCGACACCACGGTCGGCCACGTCACCGACATGAAGGCCATCCCGGGCGAGGCGCCGCGCGGCATCTACGATCCGCATGCGGATTGCGAGTCGATGTGCTCCTTCGTGCTGCTCGCCGGCATCCACCGCTCCGTGCCGGCCGAGGCGCGCGTCATGGTGCACCAGATCTGGCTCGGCGACCGCCGCGAAGACCCGACCGCCGCGACCTATTCGGCCGAGGACCTCGTGCTGGTTCAGCGCGACATCGGCAAGCTCGCGATCTACACCGCCGAGATGGGCGGCTCGATGGACATGCTCGACCTGGCGTTGCGCATCCCGCCCTGGGAGCCGATGCACACGATGACGCGTGCCGAGATCGATCGCATGGGCGTCGAGACGGCCTCGGCGGCGGCAAAGGCGACGGTGGCGACGGCGCAGCCGGCCACAGGGCAGGCGCAGCAGGTGAAACTCATGAATGCGCCGGCGCCGTTCTCGGAGATCAGCGAAAGGACGTGGGGCGTCGTCGATCAGTCCGGCGCGGCCGCGCTCGCACGCCGTCACCCTCTGACCGTGCAGGGCGATGAGATCGGCAGCTTCGACCTGCACCTGACGTGCAGCGCCCAAGGCGGCTTCAACGCGGTCTATATCGAGCATCGCCATGCGGGCGACGACGCGCCGCTGCCGCGCGCCGTCCGCAGCGTGACGCTGCGCGCCGCGGGTCTCGAAGCCAAGCTCAACGTGATGGCCTCGAATCGGCACGACGAAGACGATCTCGTCACCTACGCCACCGGCACCATTCCGGCCGATCTCGTCGACGGCTTCGGCGCCAAGGGCGACCATTCGATGTATGTCGAGACGAAGACGGGCAACTTCTTCACCAGCATCCGGATCGGCAACACCGGCGTTTCCGCCGCGCTGCCGCGGCTGGCGGCGAGCTGCGCGGTGCCGTCCGCGGAGGCCAAGCGCGCGGATCTGCGGTCCCCGAAGGCGGGCCCGGGCGCGATGGCCTCGGCCAAGTAGGACGCGGGCTATTCGAGATGGAGCAGGCGGCCTATTGGGCCGCCTGTTTCTTTTTCGCCTCGATCTGGTCGAGCGCCGCGACCACCGCGTCGAACGTCAGCAGGGTTGAGGCGTGGCGCGCCTTGTAGTCGCGCACCGGCTCGAGCACCGCGATATCGGCCCAGCGGCCGGTCGGCGGCGGGCCGTTCTCCTTGAGCATCTTGCGCACCGTCTCGCGCAATTCGCGCATTTCGGCAGGCTTCGCACCGATAACGTGCCGCGCCATGATCGAGGAGGAGGCCTGACCCAGGGCGCAAGCCTTTACGTCATGGGCAAAATCGCTGATGGCGCCCTGGTCGAGCGCGAGATCGACGGTGACGGTCGAGCCGCACAGCTTGGAGTGGGCCGTCGCGGTCCCGTCCGGCGCGGGAAGGCGCCCGAGACGGGGGATATTGCCCGCCAGTTCGAGGATTCGGGCATTATAGACATCGTTCAGCATCGCATTTCCGTGACTGCCGCGCGGATTGCCTCGGCGCGGCAAAGCTATATATAGGGGGCGACCCGATGGTGCGAGAAGGGGTTCCTCGTGCCCGGCATGAGCCATGCCGTTCGGGAATGCGGCGTCCCGGCACCCTGCAATGGACTTCACTCGTCCAGCGCGGTTCGCTGACGCGGCCACCCCGGTGACACCTCCGGCCTAGCCTTGCACGGCACGGGCCGGTCGAACGGAGAGACGGTCGTAATGGACGCGAAGAATTCAATCGTTAAGCCGTGGCCGAAGCAGGGCCTGTCCGACCACGTTCGGGCTGCGCCGCAGCCCGCCGGCCCGCGCCCCTCGCGCGAGGAGGCGGAGGCCGCCGTGCGCACGCTCATCGCCTATGCCGGCGACGATCCGGCCCGCGAAGGCGTGCTCGATACGCCCAAGCGCGTCGTCGACGCCTATGGCGAGATCTTTCAGGGCTACCGGGAATGCCCGGCCGAAGTGCTCGACCGTACCTTCGGCGAGACGGCCGGCTATGACGACTTCGTGCTGGTCAAGGACATCGGCTTCAATTCGCACTGCGAGCACCACATGATGCCGTTCTTCGGCAAGGCGCATGTGGCCTATATCCCGACCGACCGCGTCGTCGGCCTGTCCAAGCTCGCGCGCCTCGTCGACGTCTATGCGATGCGATTGCAGACGCAGGAGCACATGACCTCGCAGATCGCCACCGCGATCGAGGAGGTGCTGAAGGCGCGCGGCGTCGCCGTGATGCTCGAGGCCGAGCACATGTGCATGTCGATCCGCGGCGTCGCCAAGCCCGGCGCGCTGACGGTGACGACGCATTTCACCGGCGCCTTCAAGGACGCCTCGGAGCAGGTCCGCTTCATGACCCTGCTGCGCGGGCACCGGTAAGCAAAACTTCGCCCGGCCCGTCGGGCAATTTCCTCTCCGCAGGTCATTGCCGGGCTTGACCCGGCAATCCATGATGAGCCGCCGCGCAAAAGCCTTGTCGGCTTTGCGTGGGGCGCTTCACCATGGATGCCGGGGTCGAGCCCGGGCATGACGCCGTATGTGTGGATCGCGCATCCCAAAATCGAAGGCTTAAGCCAGTGTCCGCCCACAATCACGACATCGAGGAAGGCACCGCGCTCACCCCGCGCTTCGACGCCAACGGTCTCATCACCGCGGTGGCGACCGACGCTGAGTCCGGCGAGGTGCTGATGGTCGCGCACATGGACGCCGAGGCGTTGCAGAAGACGATCGAAAGCGGCGAGGCGTGGTACTTCTCGCGTTCGCGCAAGGCGCTGTGGAAGAAGGGCGAGACCTCCGGCCACGTCCAGCGCGTCGTCGAATTGCGCGTCGACTGCGACCAGGACGCCGTCTGGCTGCGCGTCGAGCAGCAGGGCGGCGGCGCCTGCCACACCGGCCGCCGCTCGTGCTTCTACCGCGCGGTGCCGCTCGGCAAATCCGGCGCGGTGAAGCTGGAATTCACGGCTGAGAAGTCGTTCGACCCGAACAAGGTCTACGGCAAGCCATGAGCGGCGCGCGCGTCGACGTCGACATCACGGCGCGCGAGGGCGGCACGGTCGCCCGCCTCACCATCGACAATCGCGCCAAGCTCAATACGCTCGACAGCGCCTTGATGCGCGACATCGTCGCCGCCGTCGATGCGCTCGCCAAACGCGACGACCTGCGCGCGCTGATCGTCACCGGCGCCGGCGAGAAAGCCTTCATCGGCGGCGCCAGCATCAACGAGATGGCGGAGCTCGATCCGGCGGGCGCGCGCGCCTTCATCACCCGCGTGCACGAGACCTGCGATTGCTTCCGCCGCCTGCCGGTGCCGGTGATCGCGCGCATCGACGGCTTCGCGCTCGGCGCCGGTCTCGAGGTCGCGGTGTCGTGCGACCTGCGCATCGCCTCGACGCGCGCGAAGTTCGGCATGCCCGAGGTGCGCGTCGGACTGCCCTCCGTGGTCGAGGCGGCGCTGATCCCGCAATTGATCGGGTTCGGCCGCGCCCGCGAGTTCCTCATGCTCGGCGAGACGATCGACGCCGACACCGCGCTGCGCTGGGGGCTGGTCGAGCGCGTGGCCGCGCCGGAGGCGCTCGATATGGAACTCGATAAGATGCTCGCCGCGCTGCTGGCGGCGGGGCCGCTCGCCATGCGCCGGCAAAAATCGCTGATCCGCGCCTGGGAGCGCCTGCCCATCGACGAGGCCATTGCCGCCGGGGTCGACGCCTTCGAGGCGACCTTCACGGACGAGGAGCCGCGCCGGATGCTATCGGCTTTCGTTTCGCGTAAGCGACGCTGACCTTTCTGAATATGACTTTTATCAATTATTTGCGCAGCCTTGGCGGCGATCGGGGCTGAAAGCACGCAATTGCCGCAGTTCCACGCCCAGTTTCCGCTACCGGGATTGGCCGCGTTTCGGTACAATTGCATTTCAAGGACCGGTCTGTTGCGGGGCGTGGCGGATGGCGGCTGTTGCGGTGCAGAATGGTACCGGAAGGAGGTTCTGCCTCGTTCTGGTGAAGCCGTCGCATTACGACGATGACGGCTACGTCATCCAATGGCTGCGCTCGCCCATCCCGTCCAATTCGCTGGCTTCGCTCTACGGTCTCGCCAAGGACTGCGCCGAGCGCACGATCCTCGGGCCCGACGTCGCCCTCGACATTCACGTCTACGACGAAACCAACACCCGCATCCGCCCCGACCGCCTCGCGTCCATGATCGAGGCGGCCGGCGACGGCATGGTCATGCTCGTAGGGGTACAATCAAACCAGTTTCCGCGCGCGCTCGATCTGGCGCAGCCGCTGCGCGCGCGCGGCATCAAGGTCGGCATCGGCGGCTTCCACGTCTCGGGCGTGCTGTCGATGTTGAACGGCGAAGACGCCGATCTCGACCGCGCCCGCGCGATGGGCTGCTCGCTGTTCGCGGGCGAGGCGGAAGGCCGTCTCGACGAGGTGCTGCTCGACGCGGCGGCAGACACGCTCAAGCCGCTCTACAATTTCATGGACGACCTGCCGGGCATTGACGGCACGCCGATCCCCTTGATGGCGGTCGAGCGCGCGCAGCGCACCGCCGGCGGCACCACCTCGTTCGACGCCGGCCGCGGCTGCCCCTACCAGTGCTCGTTCTGCACCATCATCAACGTGCAGGGCCGCAAGTCGCGCCGCCGCTCGCCCGACGACATCGAGCACATCGTCCGCACGAACTACGCGCAAGGTCTGCGCGCCTTCTTCATCACCGACGACAATTTCGCCCGCAACAAGGACTGGGAGCCGATCCTCGACCGCATCATCCACCTGCGCGAGGTGGAGAAGTTCAATCTCAGCTTCATCATCCAGGTCGACACGCTCTGCCACAAGCTGCCGAACTTCGTCGAGAAGGCGGCGCGCGCCGGCGTCAAACGCGTCTTCATCGGACTCGAGAACATCAACCCCGACAATCTGCTCGGCGCCAAGAAGCGGCAGAACAAGATCACCGAGTACCGCAAGATGCTCCTGGCGTGGAAGAACGCCGGCGTCATCACCTATGCCGGCTACATTCTCGGCTTCCCCGGCGACACGTTCGACTCAATCATGCACGACATCGACGTGATCAAGCGCGAACTGCCGGTCGATCTCCTCGAATTCTTCTACCTGACGCCGCTGCCCGGCTCGGAGGATCACCTCAAGCTCAAGCGGGCTGGGGCCTGGCTCGATCCCGATCTCAATAAATACGACCTGAACCACATCTGCACGCCGCATCCGAAGATGTCGCGCGCGGACTGGGACCGCGCCTACAAGGAAGCCTGGCAGCGCTACTACACGATCGACCACGTCGAGACGATCCTGCGCCGCGTCGCCTCGACGAAGGCGAACGCGTCGAACGCGCTGTTCCTGATCTCGTGGTTCATGGGCTCGATCAACATCGAGAAGATCCATCCGCTCGAGGGCGGCTTCCTGCGCAAGCGCTACCGCCGCGACCGCCGGCCCGACATGGGCATCGAGCCGGTCTGGCTGTTCTATCCCAAGCACTGGGGCAGCCTCGCCTCGCGGCTCGTCCGCTGGGCCTCGCTCTATATCAAGCTGCGGCGCATCTACCTGCGCATCAAGAACGATCCGAACCGCTACGCCTACACCGACCTCGCCATGACGCCGGTGGCCGACGACGAGGCGGCGACGCACGAACTGTTCGCGACCGATCAGGCGCGCGCCTTCGTCGAGCAGCGGGCGCGGCTTGACAAGATCAGCGGCGGCCAGACCCGCGAACGTGAAATCCAGGTGGTGGAAGCGGCGGAATAGAAGGCACGATCAACGGCTAACGCGGCGGGTGGGGCGACCATGTCGGAAGTAGCGGTCCAGGCGGCGGGCAAGCGCCGCTTCTGTCTCGTTCTCGTCAAGCCGACGCATTATTGCGACGACGGCTATCCGATCGTCTGGCTGAAGTCGGCGATCCCCTCCAATTCGCTTGCCTGCGTGCACGGCATTGCGCGGCATTTCGCCGACCAGAACGTGCTCGGCGAGGACGTCGAGATCGACATCCACGCTATCGACGAGGGCAATACTCGCATCCGCCCGGACCGCATCGCGCGCATGATCAAGGATGCCGGCGCCGGTATGGTGATGCTGGTCGGCGTGCAGTCGAACCAGGCGCCACGCGCGCTCGACATTGCGCGGCCCTTGCGCGCCGTCGGCATTCCGGTGGCGATCGGCGGCTTCCACATGTCCGGCGTCATTTCGATGATCG
>DASTGR010000122.1:0-14653 GCA_035718885.1 Pseudolabrys sp.
GAGGCAGAGGCCGAGACCGTCCGTACGATCTTCCGGCGCTACCTCGAACTCGGAAGCATTGGTCCGTTGTTGGCGGATCTCAGGCGGCAAGGGATCACCACGAAGCGGCGCGTCCAAAGTTCTGGAAAGATCGTCGGCGGCATCCCCTTCACCCGAGGTCCCCTCGCCCACCTGCTGCGCAATCGGTTCTACATCGGCGAGGTCCCGTTTAAGGGCGAGATCCTCCCGGGGGAGCAGCTCCCGATCCTAGACCGTGGCCTCTTCGACGCCGTGCAGGCCAGACTTTCCGAGCAGCTCACGAACCAAGTCAAGGCAAGGGTGTGTTCCGAGGCGCTGCTGATGGGACGCATCTTCGACGATCGCGGCAACCCCATGAGGACGAGTCACGCCCGGAAGTCCGGCATCAAGTATCGCTATTACGTCTCGTCCGCTTTAGTTGATGGCCGTCAAGACGAGGCTGGCTCTATCAGCAGGGTGCCTGCGGTAGAGATCGAGACCATGGTTGCCCGCGCCATTCGCGAACACGTCGGCGGTGCACCGGCCGTCGATGACAGAAGCATCATCGCGGCACACCAGCCGCAGATCGTGATCCATCCGAAGGAAATTGCGATCCGAATCGTAAATGATGGTGAGGAGGACTCCTCCGAAGCTGGCGACGTCATCCGCGTTCGATGGCATAAGCAGCCATCGAAGCGCCGCCGCGAGGTCCTTCTTCCCGCCTCCGCTCGGTCCGACGATGAGCGCCCCATACGCTCGGAAACCCGCGCGAGCCTTGTCGCAGCGATTGTCCGTGGTCGTCGTTGGCTCGATGAACTCGTCAACAACCAACATGCTTCCCCCGAGACCATCGCTTACCGCGAGGGCTGCAGCCCCCGCAAGGTGACGATGACGATCTCGCTTGCCTTCCTCTCGCCGGCTCTGGTCAAGGCCGCCCTCGAAGGCCGACTACCGCGTGGCATCGGCGTCACCCGCCTCTGCGACATGCCCGCCGAATGGTCCCGGCAGCACCAGGCGCTCGGCCTAAGTCTCTGAACACCGCGCTCCTTCGAACCAGTCTCTGCAACCGGCGTCTCTGTTTCCCAGGAAAAAGGATTTCCGGGCCAGAGAATCTGGGTCTGGAAGACCGGGCTTGCCGGCAGAGGCGCCATTCAGAGACGACGCCGGCTCGCGCAGCCCCGCAGAATGCGGGGCTTTTGCAGCGACCCGGGAAATCTCTGGTTGGATCGGAATGTGTGGTGGGCCCGCCTGGACTCGAACCAGGAACCAGACCGTTATGAGCGGTCGGCTCTAACCATTGAGCTACGGGCCCCAAGGGGCATTCTACTAGCAAGGCGCGCGGCGGGGGCACAATCGCTGCCTCCCCGCCCGCGGTCCACAGGGCCGGGCCACCACTGCCCGCTCACCTGCCCTACAGCTTGAGCAGGCGCCTGGCGTTGCCGTTCAAAATCTTGGCCTTGTCCTCGTCCGACAGCGGCGCGCCGCTCATCCAGTCGACCGCCGGGCGGCTGTCGGCGACGAAAGGCCAGTCGACCGCGAACAGGATGTGGTCGACGCCCATCTCCATCATGCAGCACAAGAGCGCCGGATTGGAGAAGAAGCCGCTCGTGGTCAGATAGAAGTTCTTCGAGAAGATGTCGCGGAAGCTCAGCGGCTTCTGGCCCGGGCGCTTGAGCGCCGAGTCAATGCGCCACATCAGGAAGGGAAGCGTCTCGCCGAAGTGGCCGAGCAGCACCTTCAGGTTCGGGTGCTTCTCGAACACGCCGGAGAGAACGAGGCGGATCGCCTGCGTGGCGGTCTCGACCGTGAAGCCCCAGGCGGGCCGCACCACCAGCGGAAAGTCCTTGGCGTACTCCTGGTAGTAGACCTCGGTGACGCGCGGGTCGGGCAGCGATGGGTGGAAGTAGATCGGAACGTCGAGCTTCTCGGCGCGGGCATAGATCGGCCAGAACTTCTTGAGGTCGAGGAACTCGCCGTTCGACATGCCGTGGATCATGGCGCCCTTGAAGCCGTGCTGCGTCACGCAACGCTCGAGCTCGTCGGCGGCGGCTTCCGGGTTGGCGGTCGGCAGCGCGCCGAAGGCGGCGAAGCGCTTCGGGTTGGTGGCGCAGGCCGCGGCCAGGCGGTCGTTCACCCCGGCCGTGACCTTGACCGCGATATCCGCCGGCAGCTTCTGCGTCGAGGGCGCGCCGTGCGAGATCACCTGCACGTCGATCCCGGCCCCGTCCATCTCCTTGAGGCGGATGCTGCCGAAATCGTTGAGCTGCTTTTCGATGTCGCCGCCCTTGCCCGCCTCGATCCCGGTGTAGTGCCGGGTCAGCTCCGGGTCCCAGTAATGCTCCTCGATCGCGATGATCGGGCAGTTCGGCTTGGTCATCATCGGGTCCCCCCGGTTCTTGCTCTTGCGGCGCCACTTGGTAGCAACCGCAGGCCCGCCTGTCACGGGCGCGGCTGATGCAGTTCGGCCACGCGGCAGCCCCGCTGGCGCCCTTGTTCGTCATTTCGCGTTTTGCGATTCGGCCGACTCAGCTAGTCATCGATTCATGGTGCCTTGGCTTCGCATCGTTCCGGTCGGCGGCGTCTCTGCCGCCGTTCTGATTCTTGCGCTGGCGCTGACGCCTCCGCGCGAGCCGCGGCAGGGCATGTCGGCGGAGTTGGCGCTGGCGCGCGGGCCGCTCATCGACAAGAGCGAGCATCCGGAATGGCCGCAGTTCCTGATGCAGGCCGCCTTCCGCCGCGCCGGCGAAATCCTCAAGCTGCGCGATCTGCCAAACACGCCGACGCTGATTGCGCCGGTCGTGCTGCCGCCTCAGCGTCCGCTCGTCGCAGTCGAGCCGGCGCCGGCCTCCCCGCCCCGAGACTCCGCCGTGCAGAGCGCCGCGAAAGCGCTCGATGTCGCGCCGCCGCCGGCCCGCCAGCCGGTCGAGGCGGCAAAGCCGTCGAACGATGTTGATGCCACGAAAGCCGTGCCGGCCGCTGCGCCGAAAGCCGCCACGTCCGAGGCGGCTGAGGTCGCGATCGCACCGCCGCCGCCGCAGCCGGCACCGGCCGAGACGCGCGTTGCCGTGCTGCCGCTCGAGCGGCCCTCCGTCGATTCCGATCCCGAAGTGACCGGCACGATCAACGCCACGGCCGACGCCACCACCATTCCGGTCGACATCGGGGAATCATCATCAGACGAATTGCCGGTCGTGCTGCCGCCCGAGCGGCCGCCGATTTCGCGCATCATCGAGCGGCGTGAGCGCGCCTCGCATGTCGCCCCGCGCAAGAAGGCGCAGCGCCGCGCGCGGCCAAGCGCCAGGACGGTGCGGCCGGCCAAGCCGGCGAACGTTCAGCCCGCAAGCGAAGTCAATCTGTTCGAGTCGCTGTTCGACGCCGGCAAGACCAATCAGCGCGCGCCGGCTGCGCAGAAGCGGGGCGTCGCCCGAACCTCGGCGAATCCGCCCTACCCGCCGATCGAGAGCTATCCCTTCGGCACGAAGTAACGGGGGTCAGTGCATCGCCGCCTGCGAGACCTCGGAGAAGCTCGCGTTCGCGACACCGCCGTTCCCGGGCGCCTGCTTGAACGCGGCAATGCCCGGCGTCGCCGCGGCGTAAGCCTGCTCGCCCTTGCGCTTGGCGGCGTAGTAGTAGCCCGCCGCATAATAGTGCACCGCGCGATCGGAATTGCCGCCGGCCACGCGATAGGCGCCGGCGAGGTACTTCACGGCATAATTCATGTTGGTTTCGGCATCGAGCAGCCCCGCGGCGCCGCCGCCATAGCCGAGCGCCCGCGCGGTCGCGAGCTTGATCTGCATCAGGCCATAATTGCCCCGTGAGACCACCCTCGGATTGCCGCCGCTCTCGCGCCTGATCACGCGCCGCACCAGCGCCTCAGGCACGCCGTTGGCGGAGGCGTATTTGCTGATCAGCATGTCGAGATTGCCGTTGGCGTCGAGCGAAGCGCGCGCGCGCTCGCGGGCCATGAGCGGCGACGTGGCGGCAGCAACCAGAAGCAATGACGTGGCGAGGCAGAGGCTGCGAATCATGTCGTGTCCGGGTTGTTGGGGATGCCCGGAAGTGCGCGGACAACCCTGGCGACTTTGTGGCGCAACCGTGCCGTCGTAAGTCCGTTCCATCACGAAGTGATTCAGAACGTGTCTTAACTTTAACGGGCGAGCGCCGGGCGGCGCAGCCGCAAGACGTGGGTTCGCGGCTTTCACCGCGGTCCACCGCCTTGACCCAACTCAAAACACGATGACGGCCGGCACCTAGAGTTCCCTTCGCCGAGATTTCAGGGGAAACGCGATGCCGACCGATATTGCCGTGATCGTCGCCGGAATTACGCTCGTATTCGTCGTTTTTGCAGTGGCGCTGGCCTGGGCGGACTTCTACTCGAGCCGCGCGCCCAAATAGCGCGCGCGGACCGGTTCAGGCCAAGCTCACCAGTCGCCGAACGGATACTGGCGGTGCGCCTCGTTCGCCTGCTTCTGGGCTTCGGCGAACACGTCGACGTAGAGCGCGACCGCCGCGAAGAAGCGGCCGAACACGGTGAGCGGTGAGGAAAGCAGCGCCTGCGAAGCGCGGAGCGTGAGTGCAGTCATAGGTCTTTGTCCTTGGCGTGGGGCCAATGAGCCGAGGCGGCTCAACGGCCGGGAGTGGCGAGGAACCGGCGCTCGATCTGGCGCTCGGCTTCGTCGGTGAACTTGCCGCCGTTGCGGGTGAGGTAGAGCGCGATCTCGCGCTCGGCCTGACGCATGCGCGCTTCCTGCGCGGCCACGAGAAGGCGGCGCAGAAGCCCGGGCTTGCGGGCAGTGGTCGGGCCGGACTTGCGTTCGGGTGTGAGGACGTCACGCGCGGTAATCGCGGTGTGCACATAAGCCATGGCTCAATCTCCTTTCATGGGACTGATCCAGGAGCGTTCTCTCTGGAGTTTCTTGCCTTTGTTGCAATGCAATATAGCCGCTTTGCATCGCAACAGAAGCCAGCTAACCGCATGTGATCCATACGGAATCTGCATACACACCGTCATATTGGCTTAACGAAGATGTTTTGTTTCGGAAGACTCAGTCACCACGAAACAATCCAGCGGTTACGGGCTCCCCGCGCGCACGAAATACTTCGATACCGCGGAGCCATGCGTCTGACGCTGTTCCGGCCCTCAATTCAGAAGCGCGAGGCTTTTCCGGAAGCGAGAAACCTCCGATTCAGCAGGGCGTTGTCGCGGCACAGCATCCGCTTGGGAGAGCACGCATGGCCGCGACCGCAGAACTCAAACAAAGCGACGAGGCCGATGCCCGCGGGCTGGAGCTCGGCAAAAAGGAAGGCGAAGCCTTCGGCCGCATCCTCAAACACATGGTGGAGGAGATCGCCGACGGCGGCGAAGAGGTCGCGCATGGCGACTATCTCGTCGCCTACGCCTTCGAGAAGGCTGAAGGCATGTACGTGCCGCAGGACGGCAAACTGAAATGGATGGCGCCCGAGCGGGAGAACATCCACATCGAAGTCTCCGTGCGAGACAGGGCCGACGGGCGGTTGATCCCGGGCCTCGACATCGACGTGACCCTGACCGACGACACCGGCAAGGAGATCGGGACGCACCGGCACCCGCTCCTGTGGCATCCGTATCTCTACCACTATGGCCGCAACTGGATCATTCCCGGCGACGGCGTCTATACGCTCCGCGTGCGCTTCCCCGCGCCGCAATTCCATCGCCACGACAAGGAAAACGGCAAGCGATTTGCCGAGGGAGCTGACGTGACGTTCAAGGACGTCAAATTGAAAACCGGCCGCGAGTAGTCGCTCTTCGTTGCGCCGGCGCAGACGCGGCAAGGCCGCGCCAATCCCCCGCCCCCAAAAAAAACAGGCCGCCCCGAAGGGCGGCCTGCGTCGCATCGTGAAAGCCGCGATGCAGTCACATAACGCGGTTATTACTTGCCGCTGTTGGTCGCGGTGCCGGCCGACTGGCCGCCCGGTGCGCCGGCGCCGGTACCGGCATTGCCGGTGCTCGTGGACTTCGAGTCGGGCGTCGTGCCGGTGCCCGGACCACCGGTCGGATTCATCGTCGCCGGCCCGCCCGTGGTCGAGCGCTTCTTCATCATCTTCTTCGCGGCCATCTTTTTCGAAGTGGCCTTCGACACCTTCATCTTCTTCATTTTCTTCTTCGACACCGCGCTGAAGTCCTGCGCGGTGGCGGCCGTGACGCCAGACTTCAGCGAAGCCTGCGCGCCGCAGGCGGACGCGGCAGTCGCCGTCCCGGCGAGAAGCATGGTGGCGAGAGCGAGCACGTGGGTCGTACGCATGGAATGATCCTTTCCGCGCCGCGCCATCGCGCGGCGTCATGGTTGCCTGGTCGAGATGCGCAACCCAACGCGGGCCGTGGAAACGCGGTTCCCCGAACCCGGTGCGCGCTTTTCGACAGGCCCATATTTTTCGGGAACAAGGTCAGGGCCTTGTGCCCGCTTTGCAATCCGCCGCCGCGAGGCCTATATGCGGGGCAGAGTTCCATTCAAACCCCGCGCACCCTCGCGGGGTTTTCATTTCGATCAATGAGGACAACCCGCATGGCCACCAAGCCGGGAAGCAACAATAAGGGCGAATGGGTCTTCTTCGACGTCGTCTACGAGGACGGCTCGCAGCGCTCGAACCGCCGCGTGCCAGCGGACCTGCTCGGCGGCCTCGAGAAGGACGAGCCAGCCCGCGGCTACATCATCGAGCAGGACCGCGAGATCGCCGAGAAGTCGGGCCGCGCCCCGCTTGCCATCAAGAGCCTCGCCCGCACCGGGGCCAAGAAGAAGTAGAGTGATCCTTTCGATGAGCCGCGCCTTCGTCAAGGAAACGGATGCAGAATTGCCGCCGCCACCCGAGCGGCCAGTCTCGGCACATCCCAATTTCGTCACGGCAGAAGGCCTCGCGGCGATCGAGGCCGAGCTCGCCCGTCTGGATGCGGCACACGCGGCCGCGGTGCGCGCCGGTGATCGGGACGCGATCGCGCTCACGCAACGCGACCAGCGCTACTGGACCGCGCGCCGCGCCTCGGCGCAGGTTGTCGGCGACCCGCCCTCCGACGGCCGGGTCCACTTCGGTTCGACTGTCACCCTCGAACGCGGGGACGGCCGGCGCCAGACATTCCGCATCGTCGGCGAGGACGAGGCCGATCCGGCGCGCGGCACCATTTCGCATGTGTCGCCGCTCGCCCGTGCGCTCACCGGCAAGCAGGCCGGCGACGTCGTGCCGGCCGGCGACGGCGAGGCCGAGATCCTCGCAATAGCCTGAGCGGATTGCTCCGCCGTCGCGGGGCCCGCTATCATGGCGCCTCCAATGAGAAAGTGGAGGATGCGCCCGATGCCCAAGGCCTACTGGATCACGGTCTATCGCGCCGTGAACGATCCCGACAAGCTCGCCGCCTACGCCAAGCTCGCGGCGCCGGCGACCAAGCCGTTCGGCGCAAAGTATCTTGCTCGAGGCACCGCCCAGGCGGCCTACGAGCACGGGCAGAAGGAGCGCGTCGTCATCACCGAATTCCCGTCGCTCGCGCAGGCGATCGCCGCTCACGATTCACCGGCCTATCAGGAAGCCGTGCGCGTGCTCGGCGACGGCGCCGTCCGCGACGTGCGCATGATCGAGGCAGCGGAATAAGCATTCGGCCTCGACCGAACCGCCTTGCACCGTCATTGCCGGGCTCGCCCCGGCAATGACGGGCGCGATTGTTTTCACGCAGACGTGTGAATTCGTGTCGTGCCGCCGCCGCGCTCCGGCGCTATAGCGAAGCAGACACCGGATACGGGGACAACCTCATGCTCAAAAGCCCTGCCCTGCTGCTTGCCGCAGCGCCTGCATTCCTCATCGCTTTCGCGCTGTCGGCGGCGCCGTTCCGGGCCAATGCCGAAACCGCCGTCGTCATTCCGCCGCCGGCGGCGGCCGAGGCTTCGGCGCAAAGCGCGGGACTCGAGACCGCGGTCGTCGCCGGCGGCTGCTTCTGGGGCGTCCAGGCGGTCTATCAGCACGTCAAGGGCGTGACCAACGCCGTGTCCGGTTATGCCGGCGGCACGCAGAAGGACGCTGAGTACGAGACGGTGAGTTCGGGCCGCACCGGTCACGCCGAGAGCGTGAAGATCACCTTCGATCCCAAGCAGATCTCGTACGGCAAGATTTTGCAGATCTACTTCTCGGTCGCGCACAATCCGACGCAACTCAACTACCAGGGACCGGATCACGGCACGCAATATCGCTCGGAAATCTTCCCGCAGAGCGACGCGCAGGCGGCGGCCGCGAAAGCCTACATTGCCGAGCTCGACAAGGCGCACGCCTTCAAGGCGCCGATCGTCACCAAGGTCGGCGCGGTCAAGGCGTCATTCTTTCCGGCCGAGGGCTACCACCAGGACTACGCGTTTCGGAATCCGTACCAGCCCTACATCGCTTTCAATGACGCGCCCAAGGTCGCGAATTTAAAGAAATTGTTTCCAGACGTGTGGCGCGACAAGCCTGTGCTGGTCGCCGACGCGATGAAGGGCCAGTGACGGCCCTTACGGGTGGCCGCCGAGCCTCTCGGCGAACAGCACCAGCGCACGCCGGTAAAGCTCCGACGTATTCCATTCGCGCATGACGTCGAAATTGGCGGTGCCCTGGTGATAGGGCTCGCCGGCGCGCCAGCCATTGGTCTTCAAGAGGTTGGCGGTGGAAGCGAGCACGTCGGGCACGCTGTGGCGCAGATCGACATGGCCGTTGCCGTCGAAGTCGACGCCATACTTGATGTAGGACGACGGCAAAAACTGCGTCTGCCCGATCTCGCCGGCATAGGCGCCGATCATCTGGCTCGGCGGCAGGTCGCCACGCTGAAGGATCTTGAGCGCGGCGATCAACTCCTTCTGAAACAATTCGGTGCGGCGGCAGTCGTGCGCCAGAGTCGCGAGCGTGCGGATGACCGGCAGCTTGCCCATGTCGCCGCCGCCATTGTCGGTCTCCATGGTCCAGATCGCCATCAGCAGTTCCTTCGGCACGCCGAAGCGCGCTTCGACGCGGCGCAGAAGATCGGCGTGACGCTGCATGAGGGTGGCGGCGCGCTTGACGCGCGCGGGGCCGACACGCGTGGCGATGAATTTCTCGAAATTGCCCTCGCGGCGGAACGTCGCGGCCTGCCGGCGGTCGAACGCCATCACCTTCGGATCCTCGGAAAGTCCGGTGAAGGCTGAACTGATGACGTTCTGCGAAATGCCCTGCGCCTGCGCGTCACGCGCCATCTGCCGCAGGAAGCCGTCGAAGGAGCCGCCGCACTGGGCCGCCGCGGCGGGGGCAGCGAGGCCGAGGGACAGCAGCAAAGCCGCCAAGGTGCGCAGGATCATACAGAAGACCTCTTTGGTTCCCCCGAAGCGGCGGCACGATGGCATAGGGAATGGGGCCGACGAAAGGCGCTGCACCGGCCGGCGACGCCCAATTAAGCAGACCTTCCTATTTAAAGTTCCGCTATTTCAGATAGTGTTATCATTGACTTACCATCTGACGTTGTCTCACTGCCCTCGAATAGTACTTAAAACTCATATTGACACCGGAACAAGGGGCGTTATATGAGAATTAACGACTACGAGTTTATAGACCCGCAGGGGTCGGAAGTAGGAGCGGATGTCGAAGGGCTTGGACGATCCCACCCCTGGCGTCTGGAACGCCTGACGCGATGTCTGGAGGACTTCGTCCAGCAGGACACGGAGCTCTCATGCAGGGTCCTCGCCGAGGAAGTCGAAATCTTTCTGGTCCCACCGCGCGCGGTGCTGGCACATATTCCGGACGCCGCCGTCCTGGTCCGTGTCGACCACGCGAACAGGCGAATCGATCTCATCCATCTTGTCCCGCAATACGGCGGCTATGAAGAACGCGCGCAGTGGGAAGCAATGATCGTTCTGGCACATCAGGTCATCAACCGAGAATCTGGCCGCTAGGCCAAAGGCTGACGGAGCGAGCATCATGACTGAGGTAAAGAGCGCAGTTCTCGCCGAGGCCATCGAGGACGACAAGGCCGTCGCCGGCGTCCGTGGCATGCGCGGCCGCCTGGCGCGAACGATCGCCGGCTACGGAGAGGCGGTCGAGGCAGAAGGTCATGCAGAGAGTTTCTGTCGAGAACTGCGACAGAGCCTGCGCGAGCAGCGCAAGCAGATGCAACTCGATCAAAAGACCTTGGCCGAGCGGCTCGATATGACTCAATCGGCCATTTCGAAGATCGAGAGCGGTGAAGGGGATTTCGGCGTGAAGACACTGTTTCGTTATGCGCACGCCCTCGGATTGCGGCCGGTCTTCACTTATATGGCCGCTTCGAGCGCCACAGCGAGCGAAGCGGAGAGGGCCATGGAGGAAATTCAAGTCGAGCTGGTCAAGGACACCTTCCATAAGGTCTCCAGCGCAATGGCCGGTCTTGCCCGCACCCTGAAGTAGCATCCATGTGGGCTGACATCATCGGCCTTGTCGCCGGCTTCCTTCTGATGCTGCCCGCGGCCAAAGACAACATTTACCGTTTCCGTGAAGCCGCCAATCGGAACGCCGCCAAGTCGGCCCGGGTCAGCGGAATGTTCAAAATTGCAGCCGAAGCCTGGAGACAGCAGCGCGAGGGCTACAGCGCTGCGGATTCATTGTGCATCGGCCTCGGCGGCGTCGGCCTCATGGTCTCGTTCGGAATGAAACTGGCGGGCTAGCGCCGAATTCCGTTTTGGGTCTGCCGGCCAAGTTCAAGCCGGCACTGCCCTCGCCAGATAGTCAATCGCCGCGGCGGCGCCGCCCTTGCCGTGCGGCAGGCCGACCGCCGCGAGCGCCATCTCGACGACGCTCAGCGTGCCGAGCACCATCGGCGCATTGACGTGGCCCATATGCGCGATGCGGAACCCCTTGCCCTCGAGGTGGCCGAGCGCCCGGCCGAGCACGACGCCGCATTGCTCGGCGCAGTATTTCACGAGCGCCTGCGAGCCGGCGCCGTCGCGCGCCACCACCGCCGTCACCGTGTCGCAGCGCTCGGACGGTTCGGCGATGTTGAAGCCGATCGCCTGGCCTTCGGCCCAGACGGCGACAGCACGGCGCGTCGCCTCGGCGAGCAAGCGGTGGCGCTTGAACACGTTGTCGAGGCCTTCCGCGAAGATCAGGTCGAAGGCCGCGCGCATCGCGAACAGGAGTTGCTCCGGCGGCGTGCCGCAATATTTGTGGTAGTGCACCTCGCCTTCGCGGAACGTCCAGTCCCAATAGGGCGTGCGCATGTTCGCCTTGGGATGACGTTCGCGCGCGCGCGGCGAGGCCGCGGTGAAGCCCAGGCCCGGCGGCGTCATCAGGCCCTTTTGCGAGCCGGCCATGGCGACGTCGACGCCCCACGCGTCCATCTCGAACGGGACGCAGCCGAGCGAGGCGACGGTATCGACCATCAGCAGCGCGTCGTGGCCGGCCGCGCGCACCGCTTCGCCGATCGCCTTGATGTCGTTGACGACGCCGGACGCGGTGTCGATCTGCGCCACGAGGATCGCCTTGATCTCGCCCTTCGTGTCGTGCTTCAGCCGCGCCTCGACGGCTTCGGGCCGCACGGCCCGGCGGAAGTCGCCGTGCAGAATCTCGACCTCGGCGCCGAGCATCTTTGCCGCCTCGCCCCAGCCGATGGCGAAGCGCCCGCTTTCCAGCACCAGCACTTTCTCGCCGCGCGAGAGCACGTTGGTGAGCGCCGCCTCCCACACGCCATGGCCGTTCGCGGCGTAGATGTAGGTCGGCCCCTGCGTGCGGAAGATGCGCTTGAGATCGGCGAGCAGACCGTCGGTGAGTGCGACCATCGGCCCGGCATAGATGTCGACCGCAGGCTTGTGCATGGCGGCGAGCACGACGTCGGGAATGACGGTCGGGCCCGGTATGGCGAGGAATTCACGGCCGGCGGCAAGGGACATGGGCGCTCTATCGGAGTTCAATGAAGTCGGATTTCCTCGTGCCTACCACGTTCCGCGCGCGCAATCCGATCACGAATGTTCATGACAGGTATCAACGGTCCGGGTCAGGGCGCCTCACGCCGGGGGGATCGGCCGCGGCTTGCCGTTGTCGTCGATGGCGACGAAGGTGAAATTGGCGTCCGTCACCTTTTCGTGGATCTGCGTCTGGAAGCGCCGCGCCCAGGCCTCGACATGGATCACCATCGATGTGCGGCCGATGCTCTCGACCACCGTGTAGACCTCGAGCACGTCGCCGACCCGCACCGGCCGGATGAACTTCATCGCCTCGAGCGTGATGGTGACGACGCGGCCGCGCGCGCGCTCGACGCCGGCGATGCCGCCGGCCTGGTCCATGCGCGAGAGCACCCAGCCGCCGAAGATGTCACCATTGGCGTTCGTGTCCGCCGGCATGGCGCTGATGCGCACGGTCAGCTGGCCGCGGGGATTGAGGTCGTCGGTCATGGGGGTGCCTTCAGGACTGGTCGTGCGCGCATGGAAGCGTGGCGGGGTGAGGTGCGCAAGACGGCGCTGGAATTGGAATCCGGAGACTGCTACTCTGGATTGTATTTTGGTGCAACGACCATTGGAGGGCGATCATGTTACGGCACCTCGGGCCCGCGCTGCTGGGCCTGACGGCGCTCGGCCTTCTTGCCGGCGCGCAGGCGCAGACGCCGCCGAATACGGCGATCATCGCGTTCATCCCGCAGGACGACCATCCGCCGATCCCCCAGGATCTCCAGCTCGTCTGCATGCCGACGAGCGGCGGCGGCGCGCCCAGGAGCGGGACATGTCCCGTGGTGAAGTACCAGGGCATCACCACCTGGGCCTTCAGCTTCGCCGACAACCGCAATTCGCTGGCGCTCGTTTCCTACGATGCGGACAACAAGGTGGTGCGCAATGTCGAGAAGGGCGGCGCGCGCTATCTGTTCGACGCGATCACGAGCCTGCCGAGCCAGACCGTGACCTTCATCGGCCAGGCGCAGAAATCCGTCACCGTGCCGTGGAGCGAGCTGGGGCCGCCGGCGAAGTAGGCATCGAGCCCCCTACGTGGTGCCCTGCCGGTTTCTCTGCGGCGTAAGGTTTCGGGGTCTCGGGCTTCTCCTCCACCCGGGACGACAGGTTTAGTCCGCATCGCCGAGTTTGCGCTTCACGCCCCACTCGGCCAGCAGCGCGGCCAGCTCCTCGGCCACGAAGAAGCGCGCGCTGTCGCGGTCGTAGCCTTGCGCGAGCAGCGCGTCGTAGTCGGTGAAGGTGTGTCGCGCATAGGCGACGAGCGACAGCCACGCGGCATTCTCCGGCGCGGCGACGGAGAGGCCCGGACTGTCCATCGCGTGATCGACCACCGCGGCGAACTCGTGCGCCGGCAGATGCGGCGCGATGTGGCGCAGGGCGGCGGAGACGGCGGAGCGGGTGGGCATCTACACAGTATAGCGGACCGGATCAGCCTCATCGTGAAGAGCGCGCGAAGCAGAGCCGCGGACTCAGTCGGTTCCAATCCCGATCACGAACAGTGCCAGGCCGACCCAAAACAGAACGAAGCTGGCGATGGCAAAGGCCACCGCCAGCTTCGCTGATGTCGTGCCCTTGAAGGCCGGTTGCGCCAAGCGTGTCAGTTATCCAGGAACGACCGCAGCTTCCTTGACCGGCTCGGATGCTTCAGCTTGCGCAGCGCCTTCGCCTCGATCTGACGGATGCGTTCGCGCGTCACCGAGAACTGCTGGCCGACCTCTTCAAGTGTGTGGTCGGTGTTCATGCCGATGCCGAAGCGCATGCGCAGCACGCGCTCCTCGCGCGGCGTCAGCGAGGCAAGCACGCGCGTCGTCGTCTCGCGCAGGTTCGACTGGATCGCCGCGTCGATCGGCAGGATCGCGTTCTTGTCCTCGATGAAGTCGCCGAGGTGCGAATCCTCCTCGTCGCCGATCGGCGTTTCGAGCGAGAGCGGCTCCTTGGCGATCTTGAGGACCTTGCGCACCTTCTCGAGCGGCATGCCGAGCTTCTCGGCGAGCTCTTCCGGCGTCGGCTCGCGGCCGATCTCGTTGAGCATCTGCCGGCTCGTGCGCACGATCTTGTTGATCGTCTCGATCATGTGCACGGGGATGCGGATGGTGCGCGCCTGGTCGGCGATCGAGCGCGTGATCGCCTGCCGGATCCACCACGTCGCGTAGGTGGAGAATTTATAGCCGCGGCGATATTCGAATTTATCGACCGCCTTCATCAGGCCGATATTGCCTTCCTGAATCAGGTCGAGGAACTGCAGGCCGCGGTTGGTGTACTTCTTGGCGATGGAGATGACGAGGCGCAGGTTCGCCTCCACCATTTCCTTCTTCGCCTGGCGGGCTTCGCGCTCGCCCTTCTGCACCATCTGCACGATCTTGCGGAATTCGCCGATCTCGACGCCGGTCTGCGCGGCGAGGTCGTGCACCAGCCCGCGGATGTCCTTGATGCGCTCCTTCTCGGCGGCGACGAAATTCTTCCAGCCGCGCGCGGACAGCTTGGAGACGCGATTGAGCCAGCGCGGGTCGAGCTCGGCGCCCATGTAGTTGCGCAGGAAGTCTTCGCGCGCGACGCCGTAGCTCTCCGACAGCCGCATCAGCCGGCCTTCGTTCGACACGAGGCGCTTGTTGATGTCGTAGAGCTGCTCGACGAGACTGTCGATGCGCGCCTGGTTGAGCCGCAGCGACTTCACCTCGGCGATGATCTCGTCTTTCAGCTTTTTATATTTGCGCTCCTGCGAGGGC
>DASTGR010000123.1:0-19878 GCA_035718885.1 Pseudolabrys sp.
GGCGCCCGATGCCGTTTGCGCTTGCGTTAGGTCAATGCGGAGCCCGGCGCACCCGGCGAAAAAGCCGCGACGACGCGGGCTTCACCAGCGGGGGTGACGGGCTGCGGTCCGGACGCCTTCAAGGGCCGATGGACCGCAGTCTGCCCGTGTCGCGAACGGGGCGCACGATCGAGCGACGGCGCAAGATGAACCAGCCGATGAAGAGCGACGCCCTCCCCGCCGAGCAGCAACCGGTCAGCCTGCCGAACGCCCCGAAGCTTGTACCACCGCCGCACCGCTTCCATCGCCGCGCCACCATTGCGGCCGTCGCGGCCCTCGCCGCGGTCGGCGTGCTCGCCTGGTACTGGTTGTCGCCGGGCAGCGAACCGGTGCGCTACACGACGGTCGCCGCCGCGCGCGGCGACATCACCAAGACGGTGACCGCGACCGGCACGGTCAATCCGGTGCTGACCATCATCGTCGGCACCTATGTCTCCGGCGTCATCCAGGAATTGCATTGCGACTACAACACGGAGGTCACGGTCGGCCAGGTCTGCGCCAAGATCGACCCCCGCCCCTATCAGACCGTCGTCGACCAGAACCGCGCCAATCTGGCGCAGGCCAAGGCGCAGCTCGAAAAGGACAGGGCGACGCTCGCCTACGCCAAGCTGCTTTACGAACGCAACGACGCGCTGGCGAAGAACAACGCCGTCTCCAAGGATGCGCTCGATGCTTCGCATGCCGCCTATGACGGCGCGCGCGCGCAGATCGGCGTCGACGAGGCGACAATCCAGCAGCGGCAGGCGCAGCTCGAGGCGGCAGAGGTCAATCTTGGCTACACCGACATCGTCTCGCCGGTGAACGGCACCGTCGTCTCGCGCAACGTCACCGTCGGGCAGACGGTGGCGGCGAGCTTCCAGACGCCAACGCTGTTCCTGATCGCGACGGACCTGACGCAGATGCAGGTCGACACCAATGTCAGCGAAAGCGACATTGGCGGCATCAAGACGGGCAACCGCGGCAGCTTCACCGTCGACGCCTTTCCGCGGCGGACCTTCCGCGGCGCGGTCACGCAGGTCCGCCAATCGCCGCAGACCGTGCAGAACGTCGTCACCTACGATGTCGTCGTCAGCGTCGACAACAAGGACCTCGCGCTCAAGCCGGGCATGACGGCGGCGACGCGCATCGTCGTCGATCAGCGCCGCGACGTGCTGCGAGTGCCGAGCCAGGCGTTGCGCTACGCGCCGCCGGGCCAAGGACCGGCCGGCGGCGCCCGCCGCACGCGCAGCGCCGATGTCCAGGGCCGTGTCTTCGTGCTGCGCGGCAATGAACCGGTCGCCGTCACGGTCACGACCGGCCTCGACGACGACAGCTTCACCGAAATCGTTTCCGGCGACCTCAAGCCCGGCGACCTCGTCGTCACCGCCGAGCAGCGCGGCACGCCCAAGGCCGCGCTGCCGCGCCCGCGGCTGTAGAGCGGTGACGGCCGTGCCGGAACCGATCATCCGCCTCGAGCACGTGTCGCGCACGTACCGCGTCGGCGACGTCGATGTGCACGCGCTGCGCGACGTGAGCCTCACGATCGCGGCCGGCGAGTTCGTCGCCATCATGGGCGCGTCGGGCTCCGGCAAGTCGACCTTGATGAACGTGATCGGCTGTCTCGACCGCCCCTCCGGTGGCCACTATTTTTTCGAGGGTCTCGACATCGCGCGATTGACCGAGCCGGAACGCGCGCGGCTGCGCAGCGAGCGGCTCGGCTTCGTGTTCCAGAGCTTCAACCTGCTCGCACGAACCAGCGCGCTCGAGAACGTGGCGCTGCCCCTTTTCTACGCCGCGTCGGGACCGGCGAGCGCCGGCTCGCGCACGACACGGGCGCGCGCGACGCTGTCGCTGCTGGGCCTGGGCGAACGCGAGCGCAACACGCCGGGCCAGTTGTCCGGCGGACAACAGCAGCGCGTCGCCATCGCCCGCGCCCTGATCAACGAGCCGGGGCTCCTGCTCGCCGACGAGCCGACCGGCAATCTCGACACCAAGACCTCGCATGAGATCATGGCGACGCTGACCACGCTCAACCGCAGGCAGGACGTCACAATCATCGTCGTCACGCACGAAGCCGACATCGCGGCTTACGCCGACCGCGTCCTGACCATGCGCGACGGCGAGATCGTCTCCGACGTGCGCAAGGCCAAGGACGAAGGGCCGCGCGCCGCGGCGGCGATGGCGCCGGCCCGGACCGCCGCCTCGCAACGGCGCGGTGCTACGCTCGCCTTCGCGCGCATGATCGTCGCCGCCGCGCTCCAGGCGATCCGCCGCAACATGATGCGCTCGGCGCTGACCACGCTCGGCGTCTTCATCGGCGTTGCCGCGCTCATCGCCATGGTCGCCGTCGGCGAAGGCGCCAACGACGCGGTGCGCAAGCAGATCGAGAGCCTCGGCACCAACCTCGTCGTCGTCCTGCCCGGCGCGCGCACCGCCGGCGGCATGCGCGGCGGCTTCGGCTCCGCCTCGACGCTCACCACGACCGATGCGCAGGCGGTTCGTCGCGAAGCGCCGGCGGCGACCGAAGTCGGGTATCTGATCCGCCAGTCCGGGCAGGTTCAATACGGCAATCAGAACTGGGCGACGTCGATCCAGGGTGTCAGCCCGAACTATCCGCCGATGACCAATTGGCGCATCGAGGAGGGCCGCGCCATCGCCGAGGAGGACGAGGACGCCGCGGCGCTCGTCGTCGCCATTGGCGCAACCGTGGCGAAGCAACTGTTCGGAAGCTCGGTGAGCCCGGTCGGCGCGCTGATCCAGGTCAGAAACGTCCCCATGCGCGTGATCGGCGTGCTCGCCTCCAAGGGCCAGACGCCGTTCGGACAGGATCAGGACGACCTCGTCATGATCCCCTTCACCACCGCGGAGCGAAAGGTGCTCGGCGTCGCCGCGCCGACGCAGGCGCAAGCGCAGCTCAACTGGATCTATCCGGCGCCGCCGAACCCGTATGGGCTCACGCCGCACCTCGCGGGCTACGTCAACCAGATCTTCGTGCAGGCCGGCAGCGCCGCCGACGTCCAGGCGGCGATCGGTCAGGTCACCGACATTCTCAAGGTGCGCCACCGCATCAAGCCGGGTGCGGACGAAGATTTCTCCGTGCGCAATCTCTCCCAGATCGCCGAGACGGCGGAGTCTTCGAGCCGCATCATGGCCCTGCTGCTCGCCGCCGTCGCCTCGATCTCGCTCGTGGTCGGCGGCATCGGCATCATGAACATCCTGCTCGTCTCGGTCACCGAGCGGACCCGCGAGATCGGCCTGCGCATGGCGATCGGCGCGCGGCGCCTGCACGTTCTGCTTCAGTTTCTGGCGGAGGCCGTCCTGCTCAGCGTCACCGGCGGCATCGCCGGCATCGTCATGGGCATCGGCTTTTCGCTGGCGATCCAGGCGATCTCCGGCTGGTCGGCGCCGATCTCGCTGACCGCGGTGGCGGGCGGATTCCTGTTTTCCGCCGCGGTCGGCATTTTCTTCGGCTATTACCCGGCGCGAAAGGCGGCGCGGCTCGATCCGATCGAGGCGCTGCGTTACGAATGAGGCGGCCTCAGGCCACCTCCCATCACGTCCATTTGAAGCCAAACGGCGCCGCACAGGGACGATGCGCGCTTCCGTGGTGTTTGTCGCCCGGGGACGAGCCGACCGGATGAACACTTTTGACCACAGCCTATCTCAACCGCATCGCCACCGCCGTGCCGCGGCACGACGTGCACCGGATGTTCGCGCAACACGCCTTGAACGCACTCGAGGGCGAGCCGCGCATGGCGCGGCTGTTCGCGCGCATGGCGGACCGCTCCGGCATCGATCACCGCTACTCTTTCCTCTCGCCGGAAAACCTCTCGGCAGGCGGCTTCTACGCGCCCGGTGATTTCCCCGACACCGCCGCACGGATGCGCGCCTTCGAGAGGCACGCGCCGGCGCTCGCCTGCCTGGCCGTCGACAGGCTGCTCGGCAATAACGAGCGCCGGCGCATCACGCATGTGCTGACCGCCTGCTGCACCGGCTTCTCCGCGCCGGGTGTCGACCATGACGTCATCGCGCAATGCGGCCTGCTGCCGGGCGTGGAACGGACGATGATCGGCTTCATGGGCTGCTACGCAGCGATCAATGCGCTCAGGCTCGCACGCCACATCGTGCGATCGGAGCCGGAAGCGCGCGTGCTCGTCCTCTGCATCGAATTGTGCACGCTGCACCTCCAGGAAACGACCGATCTCGAGCAGATGCTGTCCTTCCTTATCTTCGCCGACGGCTGCGCGGCGGCGCTCGTCTCGACCGACGAAGACGGGCTCGCGCTCGACAGCTTCAAAACGGTCCTGATGCCCGAGACCCGCGACCATATCACCTGGAACATCCGCGCTTCCGGTTTCGACATGGTGCTGTCCGGCCGCGTGCCGGGCGCGATCGAAGCGGGCTTGCACGCGCAGGCCGGCGACATCGTCGGCGGCGCTGCCGCAAGCGACATCGATCTCTGGGCCGTCCATCCTGGCGGCCGCACGGTGCTCGACGCGGTCGAGCGCGCGCTCGACCTCGACGGCCAGGCGTTAGCCTCCTCGCGCGAGGTATTGCGGCGCTACGGCAACATGTCCTCGGCAACGGTGATGTTCGTGCTCGACGAGTTAATGCGCAGCGGCGTCGAGGACGGCCGCGGCTGCGCCATGTCGTTCGGACCCGGCCTGTCGGCGGAGATCATGGCTTTCCGGGGCGCCTGACGTGCCGAACCTCGCCTGCCGCAGCCGGTCGCTGGAATGGCTGGACACAGCCACTCCGCCGCTTGCCGAGCGCGCGGCCTATCTCAGCAGTCTCGCGCGGCTCAACGGCGCGATGCTCGGGCATCGGCCGGTGCTCAACTGGCTCGGCAATGCCATGCACGGCCTGTCGAGAGACGAACCGTTCACGCTCCTCGACGTCGGCTGCGGCTATGGCGACCTTCTGCGCGCAGCGCGACGCTGGGCGAACCGCCGCGGCCTGGCGCTGAAGCTGATCGGCATCGATATCCAGGCCGACACGATCGCCATCGCGCGCGAGGCGACGCCGATGGGCGACCAAATCGATTACCTCGTCGCCGACGTGTTCAACCTGCGGCCATCGGTGCGGATCGACGCCGTGGTCTCTAGCCTCGTCGCGCATCATCTGGAGGACCGGAAGATCGCCGCGCTTGTGCGCTGGATGGAGGCTACGGCGCGGCGCGGCTGGATGATCGCCGACCTCGAGCGGCATCCCGTGCCCTACCACGCGATCGCAATCGCCGGACGGCTAATGGGCATCCATCCGAAGGTGATCGAGGACGGCCGCATCTCGGTGACGCGCGCGCTCAGGCGGCCGGAGTGGCGTCCGATCGTCGAAGCCGCCGGCATCGCTCCCGATGCCGTGCGGCTCGACTGGTTTCTCCATCGTCTCGCAGTGTCGCGTCTGAAGGCCTAGCCGCCTTTGCGCGCGTTCTCCGTCTTCTCGAACGCCGTCTTCATGTGCGCGTCGCGGTCATAGATATCGCCGTAATAGTGCACGGCGCCGCTCTGGTCCGGCCAGGCCGTGAAATAGGCGAGATAGACCGGAATATTGCCGACGCGCTCGCTCGCATTCTCGCCACGGTCGATCTGTTTCTTGACGTAGTCGACGCTCTTGCCGAGCACGGCAGCGGCCATCGCCTGCGGATCCTGCAAGCGCACGCAGCCATGGCTCAGCGCACGCATGTCGCGCTTGAAGAACGACTTCTCCGGCGTGTCGTGCATGTAGATCGCGTGCTTGTTCGGGAACTCGATCTTGACGAGACCGAGCGCGTTCTTGCGGCCCGGCGGCTGCCGGACGTCGACGCTGGTCGCGTTCTTGGCGTAGGCCGCCCAGTTGACCGAGTTCGATGCGATCTGGCGGCCGTGCTGGTTGACGACCTCGAAGCCGCGGTCGTTGAGATAGGAGCCGTCGCGATAGAGCTTCGGCAGCATCTCGTTGACGACGATGGAGCGCGGCACGTTCCAGTACGGGTTGAACTGCACGTCCTTGATGTGGTCGACGAAGAAGTAAGTCTGCGCGTCCGGACGGCCGACCACGGCGCGCATGGTCAGCGGCTTGTCGCTGCCATCGAAATACGAGACCTCGAACGCGGGCTGGTTGAGGAACACGTATCGGTTGCCGAATTTGCGCGGCAGCCAGCGCAACTGTTCGAGCGCGATCTCGACCTTTGCGATCTTGCCGGCCGTGTCGTCGTGTTTGGTGAGCGCGCGGATCGTGTTGCGCCCGATGATTCCGTCGGCACCGAGGCCCTTGTCGCGCTGGAACGCCTTGACCATCGCGACTGCGTGCCTGTCATAGGTCGTGGGCGTATCCGAGAAGACCTCGGCGTATTTCCGCTTCAGGTCAGGCGATGTGTTGCCGATGGCGCTAAGCACGGCCGCGAGCTGCGGGGCGCTTTCGCCCGGCATGATGCGGATATCGTCGGACAGTTTCGCCTGGTGGTCAGGCTGCGCGGCGCGCAGGCGCGCCAGCTCGGCGACGAGCGCCTTGAACTGCGCGTTGTCCGGGGTCTGCGCCGCGAGATACTGCGCAACGTCGTCCTTCTGCGACACCGCATCCATCGCGGCCGCGAGGTCGACGCTCTTGCGCGGCAGGTCGTGATAGCCGGAGATGCGATTGGGATCGATGCGGCCGCGGGCGGCGTCGAGCACGTAAGTCATCGTTCTGGCCGACAGCATGACATCGAAGCGCGCCAACGCCGCTTGCCGGGCGGCCTCGTCGAGGCCCTCGAGCCCCGGCGGATCGACGCGGTAATCGGCCGGCACGAGGCCGACCTTGTCGCTGGCGGCGAGCGTCGCCATCGCGGCGAGCGCCTTGGCGCTGACTTCCTTGCCGTCGCTCCAGACAAATTGCGGGTGCGCGCCGTACCAGGCAGTGAGCGCCTTGCCGACTTCCGGCAGGACCCGCACGCTCTGCGACGCATCTGCCGCGCAGGCCTGCGCGAAGGGTGCCGGCGCCGGCGGCTCGACCGCATCCGCGGGCGCCGTCGCGTCGGCGGGCGAATCGGACGGCGCCGCACCGGTCGTTTCCGACACATTCTGGGGCTTGAGAGTCGCCTGCGCGGCTTGCGCCGCCGGCGATATCTGCGGCTTGCAGATCGCGGCAAGCGACACGGATTTCAGAGTGTCCGGCTTGTAGTCGTAGAAGGTCGGGTTATCGACGTGCACCTGCGGCATCGGGCCGCGCGAGGCACGCTCGCGCGCAGGATCGGGCTCCGGATCGTAGCTGTCATAGCTGCCGTCGCCACCGAACCAGCTGCGCTGCTGATAGCCGCGCGATTGATAATACGGATAACCCTGATCCTGGTCCGCATAGGCACTGCGCTGGCGCGACCACTCCTGATGCCAGAACTGCATCGGAGTCTGGGCCTGGGCCGCCGAAAGTCCCGAAAGCACGGCGCAGCTCGTCAGTGCCACAATTCGAATCGTCGACCGCACGGGCGGGCTCCTTCCTGCATAAATACTGCTCAACCCGCGCGTCATGCGCGATGCACGACACTCAACGCCGTCAAGCGCCGCAAGTTTCGCCACAAACGCGCGACTGTGATCATTTCGTGTAGAAGGGTTCTTTAATAATTACGGCAGCTTACGCGGTCATTGCCCGCGCCCGGCGCAGGCTTTATCCCTGTCGGTGATGACGAGCCTTGAGGTCAGCGGGGGGAAGGCAGGCGGCGTCCGGTTCCTTGGCCGGCGGCGCACTTATGCGCGTCTGCTCGCGCGCGGCGCTGCGTTGCTGCTGGTCTCGATCGGTCTCTATCGATTCTGGCTGATGACCGATGTGCGCCGTTTCCTCTGGGCGAGCACGGAGATCGATGGCGAGACGCTGGAATATGCCGGCACGCCGATCGAGCTGGTGCTCGGCTTCCTTGTCGCCGTCGCCGTCCTCGTTCCGGTCTATGCCGGCTTTTTCATCGCCGCCCTCGACCTTGGACCGTTTGGCGAGATGGCGGGCCTTCTCGCCTTCCTTGGCCTTGCCGTTCTCGGGCAATACGCGGTTTATCGCGCGCGCCGATACCGGCTGACACGCACCATCTTTCGCGGTTTGCGTTTCACGCAGGATGGCTCGGCCTGGGTCTTCGCCATCCGCGCCGCCGCATGGTGGCTCCTCACCGGCCTCACGCTCGGGCTCGCCTATCCGTTCCAACTGGCGAGCCTCGAACGCTACAAGATGCGCCACACCTATTACGGCGCCCTGCCCGGGCGCTTCGCCGGCGCCGGCTGGAAGCTGTTCCTGCGCGGCGTGCCGATGTGGCTTCTGGTGATGGCGCCGCTGGCCCTGACCGCCGCGGCCTTCGTCGAGGCAGTCGACTGGAGTGCGCTCGCCGACGCGGTCGGCCAAGGCGGCGACGACGCAATGGCGCGCGTCGAGGGCGGCAATCCCGCGCTCGGCGAGATCATCGTCTTCGCCATGCTGATGACCGGACTTTCCGTCCTTCTCGCTGTCCTGCTCTATCCGGTGTTCCAGGCTGTGGTGCTGCGGTGGTGGACGTCGGGCCTGCGCTTTGGCGAGATCGAGGCGAGATCGAGCCTGCGCATCCGCCACGTCTACGGCGCGTATATGCGCTTCCTGTGGTGGGGCCTCCTGTTCGCGATCGTGCTCGGGGTTCTTGCCGTGCCGCTGCTGATCCTCATCGGCATCCTCGAAGGCAAAATGCCGGAGAGCGGCGCCGGCGACATTGCCGCGACGCTGGTGGGTCTCGGCGGCTACGTCGTCGCCGCGCTCGGCTTCTCGACCATCTACCGGTCAACCGTGCAGCTATCGCTGTGGCAGCTCGGCGCGGAGGCGCTGCATTTGTCCGGCATCGAACGGCTCGACGCCGTCGAGGCGCGCGGCGAGGCAAGTTCGCCGCTCGGCGAAGGCCTCGCCGATGCATTGAACGTGGGCGGCTACTGATGGACAGCGCGACCGCTCCGACCGCCGGCACCGGCGCCTTCTTCGATGGCCGCATCAGCACGCGCCGCGAGGTCCGGGTCGCGCTCGGCGCGCGCACGCTCACGATTGACGATGCTGACGGGCGCCTGCTCGCAGAATGGCCTTATGACGAGATCGAGGGCCTGCCGGGCCCTGACGGCGTATTGCGCCTGGGCCGCCACGGTCAGGTGCGTCTGGAACGGTTGACGATCACCGATGCCGCCTTCGCCGCCGCGATCGACGCCCGCGCCGCTAATGTCGACCGCTCGGGCGGCCTCCAGCATCGCCAGCGACTCGCTGTCGTCGGGCTGAGCTTCGTCGCGGTCGCGACGCTGCTCCTGGTCGCCTGGTTCGGCGTGCCGGCCGTGGCGGCCCGCGTTGCGCCGCTCCTGCCGGTCGCGGTCGAGCGCAAACTGGGGGCCGCGGTTGACGTACAGATCCGCAGCTCGCTCGACACCAAGCACGCCGGCCCCGCCTTCGAATGCGGCAACGACGCCGGCAAGGCCGACGCGCGCGCGGCCTTCGCGAAGGTGACGCAGCGGCTCGAGGCGGCCGCGGCCCTGCCGCAACCGCTCCATTTCACGATTGTGCATCGGCCCGAATCCAACGCCTTCGCGATTCCCGGCGGGCAGGTCTACGTCTTCGAGGGCCTCATCGACGCCGCGCGCGACGCCGACGAGGTGGCGGGCGTCCTCGCGCACGAGATTGGCCATGTCGCGCATCGCGACGGCACCCGCGCGGTGCTGCAAGGCGCCGGCCTCTCCTTCCTGTTCGGCATGGTGCTGGGCGACTTCGTCGGCGGCGGCGCCGTGGTCATGGCGGCCAAGACGGTGCTTCAGTCCTCCTATTCGCGCGAGGTCGAGGCCGCCGCCGACATCTACGGCGTCGGCCTGATGCAAAAGGCCGGTGGCGACGCCCGGGCGTTGGCCACAATCCTCGCGCGCATCGGCGGCGCCACCGAGCCCGGCATGAAGATCCTGCGCGACCACCCCGACACAAGGGCGCGTATCGCGAAGATCGAACGCCTCGCGCCAAAGGGCAGCGGACCGGCTATGCTCGCGCCGGCCGAGTGGACAGCGCTGCGCGGCATCTGCAAGGGATAACGGTTCAAGGATAGAAGAGACGCATGTTGCGCCGACCCTTTGTCGATGAGCCGATGTCGCCTTTAGCGATCTGGTCGGCGCGGCTCGCCTGGTTCGCCCTGGCGGTGGCGGCGCTGTCTGTCATCATCGTCCGCTCCGGCCTCCTGGAGATCGGCCCGGCCATCGCCACCTTCGGAGCGGCGCTCGCATTCGCGGCGGCGGCGATCCTGCTGGCGCTGGCGAGCTTCATCGCCATCTGGCGCAATGGTTCGCCGGGCCTCGGCCGGGCGCTGGCCGCGCTGGTCCTCGGCACCGCGCTCCTCGCCTACCCCGCCTATCTCGGCCTGCGCGCCTACAAGCTGCCCGAGATCAACGACGTCACCACCGACTTCGCCAATCCGCCGCGCTTCGACGTGCTCTCGCGCCTGCGGCCGCCCGGCAAGGTCGACTATCCGGCGCGCTTCGCCGAGCTTCAGCGCAAAGGCTATCCCGACGTCGCACCGTTGCAGGTCGAGCTGCCGCTCCGCACCGTCTATGACGTCGTGCTCAAGGTCATTAACAAGCGCAAATGGCTGGTGGTCGATGCGCGGCCGCCGGCTGGCGCCCGCCGCGACGGCGTCATCGAGGCTGTGGCGCGGACGACCATCATGGGCTTCCGCGACGACGTCGTGGTGCGCGTGACCGGCTTGCGCGATGGCAGTTCGCGCGTCGATGTCCGCTCGGCCTCGCGCTACGGTTCAACCGATTTCGGCGCCAATGCGCGGCGCGTCACCGCCCTGCTCGCCGATATCGATGACGAGGCCGGGAATGTTCCGGACTCGGCGCGTTCGGACGAACCGCCGCAGCCCAAGGCCGCGCCGCAGCGGCGTCAGGCGCCCAAGCGATAGATGCCGTCGATGGCGGGCGCGCCGTCGGTTTCGACGAGGCCGCGCGTCACCAGATCTTCCATATGCGCCAGCACCGACAGTCCCGCAGCGCCGGTCAGCCGCGGATCGATGCCGATATAGATCGCGCGCACGATGCTCGGAATGTCGGCGGCGCCCTTGCCGAGCCGATGCAGGATCGAAGCCTCGCGCGCCTTGCGGTGCAGAATGTAATAATTGACGAAGCGCTTGGCGTCCGGGATCGCGGGGCCGTGGCCGGAGAAATAGAGGTCCTCGCCGCGGCGCGCGAGCTTGTCGAGCGAGGCCATGTAGTCGCTCATGGCGCCGTCCGGCGGCGCGACGATCGAGGTCGCCCAGCCCATCACATGGTCGCCCGCGAACAGGATGCCGCGGTCCTTGAGCGCGAACGACATGTGGTTGGCGGTGTGGCCCGGCGTCGTCACGGCCTCGATGGCCCAGCCGTCTCCCTCGACCACCTCGCCATCCTTCAGTTGCACGTCGGGACGGAAGTCGCGATCGCCGCTCGAATCGAGCGGATTGTGCTCGCCGATGTGCAAAGGCCGCGCCGCGCGATGCGGACCCTCGGCATAGACGGTGGCGCCGGTCGCCGCCTTGACTGCGGGCACCGCCGGCGAATGATCCCGGTGCGTGTGGGTGACGAAGATATGCGTCACCGTCTCGCCGCGCACCGCGTCGAGCAGCGCGCCGATATGCGCGGCGTCGTCGGGGCCGGGATCGACGATCGCGACCTTGCCGCGGCCGACGATGTAGGAGAGCGTGCCCTTGAAGGTGAACGGCCCCGGGTTGTTCGCCATGACGCGGCGCACGCCCGGCACCGGCTCGTCGACCGTGTCCGGCGCGAGATCGAGTTTCTTGTTGAAGGGGATGTCGTCGGCCATGGCAAAGTTCCGGATTGCCGGCATCGCCTAGCATTATCCCGACGGCCACGCACCCCTTCGCGGCGGGAGCCCCCGCTGATCAGTGGATCTCCGGCTCCGGCGTCTTCGTCGTCCCTTGCAGGAAATCGAAGTCGCAGCCCTGGTCGGCCTGGCCGATATGGTCGGAAAACAGTGCGCCGTAGCCGCGCTCATATTTCGGCGCCGGCTTCTTCCACGCCGCCTTGCGCCGCGCGAGCTCGGCGTCGGACACGTGCAGGTGGATCAGCCGCTTGTCGACGTCGATCTCGATCTCGTCGCCGGTCTGCACCAGCGCGAGCGGGCCGCCGACGAAACTCTCCGGCGCGACGTGCAGGATGCAGGCGCCGTAGCTTGTGCCGCTCATGCGGCCATCCGAGATGCGGATCATGTCGCGCACGCCCTGCCCCAACAGCCGCTTCGGAATCGGCAGCATGCCCCATTCGGGCATGCCGGGACCGCCCTGCGGGCCGGCATTCTTGAGGACGAGGATATGATCGGGCGTGACGTCGAGATCGTCGCGTTCGATCTCGCGCATCATGTGGTTGTAGTCCTCGAACGCGATGGCCTTGCCGCGATGCTTCAAAAAGCGCGGATCGGCCGCCGCAGGCTTGATGACGCAGCCGTTCGGCGCGAGGTTGCCCTTCAGCACCGCCGTCGCGCCCTCTCCGTAGACCGGGTTGTCGAGCGTATGGATGACGTCCGGCTTGTGCACCTTGGCGCCGTCGATGTTGTCGGCAACGGTCTTGCCGGTGACGGTCATGCAGGTGAGGTCGAGCTTGTCGCGCATATTGTTCATCAGCGCGCGCAGGCCGCCGGCGTAGTAGAAGTCCTCCATCAGATATTTGCCCGACGGCCGCACATTGGCCAGCACCGGGATCTGCCGCGACAATTCGTCGAACTTGTTCATGTCCATCGGAATGCCGGCGCGGCGCGCCATCGCGACGACGTGAATGATGGCATTGGTCGAGCCGCCCATCGCCATGTGTACCTTGATGGCGTTGTCGAAGGCGGCGGGCGTGAGGATCTTCGACGGCGTCAGGTCTTCCCACACCATGTCGACGATGCGCCGGCCCGAGACCGTCGCCATGCGCGAATGGTTTGAATCCGGCGCCGGGATCGACGAGAAGCCGGGCAAAGTCAGGCCGAGCGCCTCGGTGATCGCCATCATCGTCGCCGCCGTGCCCATCACCATGCAGGTGCCGAACGAGCGGGCGATGCCGCCCTCGATCTCGTGCCAGTCGTCGTCGGTGATGTTGCCGGCGCGCTTCTCGGTCCAGTATTTCCACACGTCAGAACCGGAGCCAAGATATTCGCCACGCCAATTGCCGCGCAGCATCGGCCCCGCCGGCACGTAGATCGTCGGCAGGCCCATGCTGACCGCGCCCATGACGAGGCCGGGCGTGGTCTTGTCGCAGCCGCCGAGCAGCACCGCGCCGTCGATCGGCTGGCTGCGCAACAACTCTTCCGTCTCCATCGCCAGCAGATTGCGATAGAGCATCGTCGTCGGCTTCATGTAGGTCTCGGCGAGCGACATCGCCGGCAGTTCGAGCGGGAGGCCGCCGGCCTGGAGCACGCCGCGCTTCACGTTCTCGGCGCGCGCGCGCAGATGCGTATGGCAAGGATTGATGTCGCTCCACGTGTTGATGATCCCGATGACCGGTTTCCCGGTCCAGTCGGCCGCGTCGTAGCCGACGCCGCGGAAGCGCGAGCGGTGGCCGAACGAGCGCATGTCGTCGACGCCCAGCCAGCGGTGGCTGCGCAGGTCCTCGGGGCGTTTACGCGTCATTGGAATTCCGGCTCACGCCGCCTCGTGTTTCATCGGTTCTATGGCCTTGAGATCGGCGGCAATCGCCCGCTCGGCAACACGCACATCGTAGCGGGACTGCAAATTCATCCAGAACCCGACGGACGTGCCGAAGAATTTCGCTAGCCGCAGCGCCGTATCCGCGCTGATGCCAAGCTCCTCGCGCACCAACCGCTCGATGCGCGTCCGGGGCACGCCGCACGCTTTGGCAACCTTATAGGGCGTCAGGCCCATCGGTTTCATGAACTCTTCGCGCAGCATCTCGCCTGGATGCATGGGCGGCAGCTTGGCAACGATTTTCATGACGCGCCCTCAGTGATAGTCCACGATCTCGACATCGACAGGCCCGTTTGCGGTCCAACGAAAACAGACACGCCATTGGCTGTTGATGCGAATCGAGTGCTGTCCCTTTCGATCGCCTCGCAGGAGTTCCAGCCGGTTCGCCGGCGGAATCCGAAGGTCGTTGAGTTGCTCAGCAGCGTCGATCGCCTCGAGCTTGCGGCGCGCGACGGCAAATATCTGGACGGGAAAGCCCTTCGGACACAGCCCGTTGAAGACCGCTTCGGTGACCGGATTTTTGAATCCGCGGATCAAAGCAATCCCCTACAGCCGGCAACGTATCTCTATCCGATACTAAAGTCAAGCCAATAGTATCTTCGAGAGATACGCGAGCTGGGGGCGCGGCGGGCGCCGCATCCCCAATCCGCTAAGGAGTCACTCGATCGACAGGTTGGCGGCGCGGACGACCTTCTCCCACTTCGCCGTCTCGGCGGCCAGGAACTTGCCGAAGTCGGCCGGCGTGCCCGACACCGGGATGCCGCCGAGGTCGCCGAGCTTCTTCTGCATGCCCGGATCCTTGAGCGCCTCGTTGATCTCGTGGTTGAGCTTATCGACGATCTCCTTCGGCGTGCCGTGCGGAACGCCGAAGCCGAAGAAGGCGCTGGCCTCGTAGCCGGGGACGCTTTCGCCGACGGTCGGCACGTCCGGCAATTCCGGCGAACGCTTCGCGGTCGTCACCGCCAGCGCGCGCAGTTTGCCGGCCTTGATGTGACCGATCGACGACGGGAGGTTGTCGAACGTCACCTGCACCTGGCCGGCGAGGAGATCGGTCAACATCGGCGCCGAGCCCTTGTACGGCACGTGCGTCATCTTGATGCCGGTCATCATCTTGAACAGCTCGCCCGACAGATGAATCGAGGTGCCGTTGCCGGACGAGGCGACGTTCACCTTGTCCGGGTTCGCCTTCACGTAGGCGATGAACTCCGGGACCGTCTTGGCCGGCACGTTCGGGTTCACCTCCATCACGTTCGGCACCTGGATCACGCTGGCCACAGGGTCGATGTCGCGCAGGAAGTTGAAGTTGAGCTTCTTGTAGAGCGAGGTGTTGATCGCGTTCGCCGGATTGACCAGCAGCATCGTGTAACCATCGGGCGCGGCCTTGGTGACCTGCTCGGTGCCGATGTTGTTGCCGGCGCCGGCGCGGTTCTCGACGATGAACTGCTGGCCGAGGCGCTGGCTGAGCCAGTTGCCGATCAGGCGGGCGACGATGTCGGTCGAGCCGCCGGGCGGGTAGCCGACGATGATGTGCACGGGCCGGGTCGGATAGTCGGCGGCTTTCGCGCCGGCGAACGGCGACAGGCACAGGAGCGCCAAGGCAAGGCGCAGGATTGTCGATTTCAGGCGCATGGATGTTCCCCCTCGCGTGGCCGGACGAGCGCCGACCTTCCGTTTATCCGAGGTCGGACGTTACGCGTCGGCGGCCGCCGCAGACAAGGGCGGCGGGCGGCGTTTCCCGCGCCGCGTGCATGATCCTCCCGTACCCCGCGGGTCGGCGCCGATAGCGGCCAAATTATCAAAATGTCCGGAGGAATCGGGGGGGGCGATGATAGCGGGGGCCACACTCGCACCCCAGCCGAGGCCATCCCGGTTTCGGGACCCGATGCAGGGTGTGCCGCAACAAGGCCACGGCACACCCTCGCGACTGATCCAATCCGGTATTTAATTACCGCGTTCTCGGTATGACCACTTACGGTTGTGGTACAATATGATATGACTTGTGCGGTCAGATCGCTTGGGTCCCTACCGCGGCCGCCTCGTGCCGCTGTGCAAAGGCCCGTACTGGCCTTGCAGTTGCAAGACGTCCCGATGACGCGGGGGGGCGCGGCATGACCGGCAAGACAATGCAGTCTACGCCCTGGATCGCAATCGCAATGCGCGGCTGGCGCGGGCACGCGGGCCTCGCCATCACGTGCCTGTTGCTTGGATCCGGTCTGGTGACCCATCCTTCCGCAGCGAATGCCGACACGATTGCGGAGGATACCGGACCGGCAACAACCAGCCTCAACTCACAACGTTTCGGCGCCCAGTCCGTCACAACGCCGGCAGGGAGGTCATGGAACAATCTGACATTCAATTTTGTCAATTTTAACACGGGCCTCCCCAGCGCCACGTCGAGTGCATTATTTCTTTTGACCCAGGCATATACAGGAACACCGTCGAATCTCAGCTCCTCGACGCCGGGCTACGTAGCCACCGCGACAGGCAATGGCAGCGTCTGGACGTTCGCGACGAACGTAAATTTGGCGTCGAGCACGCAATATTTTTTCTATTCGAATACAGTTCAAGGGGTGAACCTGGCGGTTACGTCGGGCGATACCTACGCAGGCGGACAAGGGTTTCTCGCCACGGCATCGACCAATAACTTTGGCACAACCGGCGGCGACTTTCTTTTCAATTTGAGCGGAACGTCCAACCCGGGCCCTATCCCCGGTACGGGCCTGCTGTCTTATTTGATTGCTGGTTTGGGCGGACTGGCAGCATTCCGGAAGCAGGTCCTTGCAAAAGCAATATCGTGGATCGCGTTTGCCGGGTCGGCGTGGGCGAAACTTTCGCCGGCGCCCGGAACGACGAACCGCCACCGCCGCAACTGGCTGAATTCGTCGCAACGCAACCGCGTCGCAACGGACTTCAGCGCGTCGCCGAATTTTCCCGGCAGGCGACCTTCCCGAGCCGGGGCCGAGGTTTCTTCCGCCAACGCATGAAGGAGTGTGCCGCCCTCCAAGGAGCGAACCGGCATCCGAAGCTGGCGACCGGACCGGGGAGCGAACGCGGCGGCGAACCCACGTCGGAAGGGACGATGACGCAACGCTGTCGCGCAGCGCGCCCTACCAGGGCACCGCGAAAACGCTAAGTTATTGAAGAATATGGTCGGAGTGGCAGGATTTGAACCTGCGACCCCCACGTCCCGAACGTGGTGCGCTACCAGACTGCGCTACACTCCGACTGGCCGCGGTCTTATAACCGCCGCGCCTCTAAACGCAAGCGCGACCACCGGAAAAGCCTTGGACGTCGAACTCGCTACCAAACTCCTTGCCGCCGATGCCGCCGGCATCGCCGACACCGCCCGCTGCCTCGCCGCGGGCGGCCTCGCCGCCTTCCCGACCGAGACGGTCTATGGGCTCGGGGCCGACGCCGGCAATGGCGAAGCGGTCGCCCGCCTCTACGCGGCCAAGGGGCGGCCCGCCTTCAACCCGCTGATCGCCCATGTGGCCGATCTTGCAGCCGCTCGCCGGGTCGGCCAGTTCAATGCCGACGCCGAGCGCCTCGCCGCCGCGATCTGGCCGGGACCGCTGACCCTGGTGCTGCCGAAGCAGCCCGACTGCGGCGTGTCGGACCTGGCGCTGGCCGGCCTCGACAGCGTCGCCATTCGTATTCCGGCGCATCCGGTCGCCAATGCATTGCTCGCGGCCGTGGGCCGCCCGGTCGTGGCGCCCTCGGCCAACCGCTCCGGTCACGTCTCGCCGACCACGGCCGCGCACGTCACCGCCGACCTCTCCGGCCGCATCGACCTCGTGCTCGATGGCGGCCCCTGCACGGTCGGGGTCGAGTCCACCATCGTCTCCTGCCTCGGCGAACCGACGCTGCTGCGGCCGGGCGGCCTCGCGCGCGAGGACATCGAGCGCGCCCTCGGCCACGCGCTCGCCCTTGCCGCGACGCCCGACGATGACGCGCCGATCGCGCCGGGCATGCTGTCGTCGCATTACGCCCCCAAGGCCGCGGTGCGGCTGAACGCCGTTTCCCCGCGCGCGGGCGAAGCCCTGCTCGCCTTCGGGAAAGCGCCGGCGCACAGTGGCGCGACACTCAACCTGTCGAGCCGCGGCGATCTCGTCGAAGCCGCCGCCAATCTCTTCTCGCACCTGCGCGCGCTCGACGCTTCCGGCGCGCCGCACATCGCGGTAATGACAATCCCGCACGAAGGCCTGGGCGAAGCCATCAACGACCGGCTCGCGCGCGCCGCCGCTCCCAAACCTTGAGGTCCGCACATGAACGTTCTCGTCAAGAATGAACCCAAGCGGACGCTGGCGCCCGACCTCCTCAAGCGCTTCACCGCGATCGTCGGCGAAAAGTACGCCATCACCGATCCGCAGATGCAGCAGCCCTATCTCGTCGAGATGCGCGATCTGTTCCGCGGCCAGACGCCCGTGATCCTGCGGCCCGGGTCGGTCGCTGAGGTCGCGGCGATCGTCAAGCTCGCCAACGAGACGAAGACCGCGATCGTGCCGCAGGGCGGCAATACCGGCCTCGTCGGCGGCCAGATCCCGCATCACAATGAAGTCGTGCTGTCGCTCAACCGGCTCGACAAGGTCCGCGAGGTCGATCCGGTGTCCAACACGATGACGGTCGAGGCCGGCGTCACGCTCCAGCGCGCGCGCGAGGCCGCCGCCGCGGCCGGACGGCTCTATCCGCAGCTCCTGCCCTCGGAAGGCACCTGCACCATCGGCGGTAACCTCTCGACCAATGCCGGCGGCGTCGCCGCCGTCGCGCACGGCATCACGCGCCAGCACGCGATGGGGCTCGAAGTCGTGCTCGCCGACGGGCGCGTGCTCGATGTCCTCAACAAGCTGAAGAAGGACAACACCGGCTACGACCTGCGCGACCTGTTCATCGGCGCCGAAGGCACGCTCGGCGTCATCACCGCGGCGGTCTTGAAGCTCGTGCCGCGCCCGAACTCGGTCGAGACGGCCTATGCCTCAGTCACCTCGCCGCAGGCGGCGGTCGATCTGCTCGGCGTCGCCCGTGACCATGCCGGCGGCGACATCACCTCGTTCGAGATGATGCTGCGCGCCGGCGTCGAGGCCGTGATCAAGCACGACTCCGTCAGCCGCGACCCGCTGGCGACACCCTCGCCCTGGTACGTGCTGATCGAATTGTCGTCGCAGGCGCGCACGGGCCTGCGCGAGACCATGGAGGGCATCCTCAGCGAGGGCATGGAGCGCGGTCTCGTCACCGACGCGACCATCGCCGAGAGCATGGACCAGGCGAAGGCGTTCTGGCGGATCCGCGAGATGTTCGGCGAGGTGCAGCGGCACATGGGCGGCTCGATCAAGCACGACATCTCGGTGCCGATCGCGGCGATCCCCGCCTTCATCGAGGAGGCGAACGCCGCGGCGATCAAGCTCATCCCCGGCGCGCGGCCGATGCCGTTCGGCCATGTCGGCGACGGCAACATCCACTACAACATCAACCAGCCGGAAGGCATGGACAAGGCGGCGTTCCTGGCGCGCTGGGGCGACGTCAACAAGGTCGTGTTCGCCGTGGTGAAGAAATACAACGGCTCGATCTCGGCCGAGCATGGCGTCGGCGTGATGAAGCGCGACATCCTGCACGAATACAAGGACCCGGTGGCGCTCGACCTGATGCGCGGCATCAAGAAGCTGCTCGATCCGAACGGCATCCTCAATCCCGGAAAGGTCATCTAGCGCGCATGCTGTCGATCGCCGAAGCGACGCCGGCCGACGACGCCGCGCTCGTCGATCTGTGGACGCGCTGCGGCCTGGTGCGGCCGTGGAACGACGCCCGCGCCGACATTGCGCGCGCACGCGCGAGCGGCTGCGCCGTCATCCTCGCCGGACGCATCGACGGCGCGATCGTCGCCGCGGTCATGGTCGGCGACGACGGCCATCGCGGCTGGTTCTACTATCTCGCTGTCGATCCGGCGCAGCAGGGCAAGGGCTACGGCCGCGCCATGACGCAGGCCGGCGAGCAATGGCTCAAAGCGCGCGGCTGCGAGAAGGTCATGCTGATGGTGCGGCCGGACAACACCAAGGTGGCCGACTTCTACAAGGCGTCGGGCTATTTCGAACAGCCGCGCGCGCTGTTCGCCAAATGGCTCGACGGGCGGCCGCCCACGCCTTAGCCGGCGCCGACCGCGCGCGCCCTCATGCTCTTGCATATCGCGGGGCCATGCTAGAAGAGCCACATGG
>DASTGR010000124.1:0-14165 GCA_035718885.1 Pseudolabrys sp.
GGTCTTCTGTTGAACGGCGGCGGCCGCTGGAGCGGCCTTGGACGCCGCAGCGGCAGCCGGCGCTGCGCGGTGCTCCTGGCGCTGCACCGCTCGCTGCTCTTGCCGTTGGATGCGGCGCTCTGCCTGGCGCGGTCGCCGCACGTCCTGGTGCTGCACGCGGCGCTCCTGGCGCTGGATAACGCGCGCGGCCGGCGGCGCATGCCGCGACTCGGGCCGTGCGGCCTGACGGGGCGAGGCCTGCGGGGCGGGGCGCGGTGCTGCGCGTACGACAGGATGTGGCGCTGGCGGTGCTGCGCGCACCTGCGGCGGCGCCGGGCGTGCTGCGGGCGCAGGATGCGGTGCCGGCGCGGGATGAGGCGCGGGCGCGGGTCGTGCCGCGGGCGCTGATTTTGCAGGTGGGCCTTTCTTTCCGTGATCGGGCTCCTGTGCCGAAACCGTCGCGGGGATCGCGACGCTCAACAGCAGGGCCAGAAGAATTCCACTTGTTCGTGCCATGAATACCTCCACACCAGGATCAGCCGTCGCGCGCGGCCGTTATTGTGATGAACGGCAGCAGCGCGCCTGAACCGGCGGTGCGCTCCTGGAAACGTGAACGAACATGAACGTTCTTTCATATGCGGAGTTCCATGGCGCATTGCGCTAACGCAATGTGCAATGCGTGCAAATGCAAGACGCCGGCGGTTTCCCGCCGGCGTTGCATGATTTGAGAGTTATGCCGGGTTGTTAGCGCTGGGTTCGATGCTGCGGCGGCACGTGCAGTACGCGCGCCGGACCCGCCTTTGGCGCCGCCGCCGGCGGCGCCGCGGCCGCAGGCTGCTTCGGCTCGCTGGCATTGCTGGCGACCGTGCCTTCGAGCTTGTGCAGCAATTCGGCGTCCGGATAGGAATCCGCCGGCAGGCCAAATTTCAATTGCGCCTTCTTCACCGCGGTGCGCGTGCCGTTGCCGACCTTGCCGTCGGGCTCGCCGACATCGTAGCCGCTCTTGTTGAGAAGCCGCTGCATCTCCGTCACCTGCTCGGTGGTGAGCGGCACGACGCGCTTGGCCCCTTCATGATCGACCACCGGCGCGCCGTTCAGCCGTGTCGCGAAGTAGGCGACCGTGGTCGTGTAGACGTAGGACGAATTCCAGCCGAGGAAAGCCTGGAAGTTCGGATAGGCGAGGAAGGCCGGACCGTGCCGGCCCATCGGCAGGATCAGCGAGGCTTCCATCGTGCCGGGCGGCAACTGGCCGTAGGCCGGCTTCACGCCCCATTTCGCCCACTGCGACACCGGGTGCTTGATGTTGAGATCGGCCTCTTCCCACGGCAGGTTTTGCGGCACGCGCACTTCCTGGATCCACGGTTCGCCGCGCTTCCAGCCGAGATGCTCGAGGAAATTGCCGGCCGAGGCGAGCGTGTCAGGCACGCTCCGGATCAGGTCGCGTCGGCCGTCGCCGTCGCCGTCGACGCCGTATTTCAAATAGTCCGAGGCGGTGATCTGGATGCCGCCGAATTCGCCGGCCCAGGCGCCGATCATGTCCGGGATCTTCTGGTCGCCGCGCTCGATCAGCCGCAGCGCGTCCATGAGCTGCGGCCGGAAATAGTCGCCGCGGCGGCAGTCATAGGCGAGCGTCGTCAGCGCGGGCAGGATCTTGAACTTGCCGAAGTCGGCGCCGAAGTCGCTCTCCAGCCCCCAGAAGGCGGTGATGACCGGCGCCGGTACGCCGTACTTCTGCTCGATCTGTTTGAACAGCGCGGCGTGCTCGGCCATCTTGCGCTGACCGTTCGGGATACGCGCGCCGCCGACCATGCGGTCGGAGAACTGGATGAAGGTCTGGTTGAAGACCGCCTGACCGTTGTCGCGCTTGATGATGTTCGGATCGAAGTACAGCTCGGGCGAGGCCTCGTCGATGATCCTCGCCGGGATGCCGGCCGCCCGCGCGTCCTTCTTGAACTGGGCAAGCCAGGCGTCGAAGTTCGCCGTGTTGCGGCAGCGCGCCGCGTTTGCCGTTGTCGCCGTCATTGCCGCCAGCAGCGCCACGGCAACGGTCAGGGTGAATTTGCGCATCGGGTCCGCCTGTTCGGGGATTTGACCGGTGAATCTGCCCGAGCGGCGGACCGGGTCAAGTTTGATCGGGGGAAAGCGTTAAGGCCGGTCTCGCCCGGAATCGTGTTGTTTTGCGGGCCGGCGGGCCCCGCGACTTGACGCCGCCGCGGCCGGATACGACAGAAGGCCGCATGCAGGTTCTGGTGATCGGGGCGGGTGTGATCGGCCTTGCCGCAGCCCGCGCGGCGGCGCAGCGCGGTCATGACGTGGTGGTCGCGGAAAAGGCGGACGCCATCGGCACGGGCACATCCTCGCGCAACAGCGAAGTGATCCACGGCGGCATGTACTACCCGACCGGCACGCTGCGCGCCCGCCACAGCGTGCCCGGCCGCCGCATGATGTACGACTATTGCGCCGGCCATGGCGTGGCGACGCGCAGGCTCGGCAAGCTGGTGGTCGCCGCCGACGATGCCGAGGTGGCGAAGCTCGAACAGATCGCCAAGCAGGGCGAGATCAACGGCGTCGAGGGCTTGAAGCTGATCGATGGCAAGGCGGCACGCGCGATGGAGCCGGCCGTCGTGTGCGCGGCGGCCCTTCATTCGCCCGAGACCGGCATCGTCGACAGCCATAGCTATATGCTTGCCCTGCGCGGCGATCTCGAAGACCGCGGCGGCATGATCGCTTTCAACACGCCGGTGTTAAGCCTCGAGCGGCGCGGCGGCCAATGGGTCGCGCGCTTCGGCGGCGAGGAGGCGGGCGAGGTGACCTTCGACGCCGTCGTCAACGCCGCCGGCCTCGGCGCTCAGGCCATCGCCCGCGCCATGCCGGACTATCCGGCCGCGCGGGTGCCGCGCCTGGTCCTCGCCAAGGGCAATTATTTCTCCTATGCGGGCCGGCCGGCCTTCACGCGGCTCGTCTATCCGACGCCGATGCCCGGCGCGCACGGCGTGCACGTCACGCTCGACATGGCCGGGCGCATGCGCTTCGGCCCGGACACCGAGTGGATCGACGCGGAGAATTACGACGTGAACCCCGCCCGCGCGGAGATCTTCTACGCCCGCATCCGCATCTATTGGCCCGGCCTGCCGGACAATTCGCTCACGCCGGACTATGCCGGCATCAGGCCGAAGCTGTCGGGGAAGGGTGAGCCGCAGGGCGATTTCATGATCGACACGCCGGCCGATCACGGCCTGCCCGGTCTCGTGCAGATGTTCGGGATCGAGTCGCCGGGGCTGACGAGTTCGTTGTCGCTCGGTGGGGCGGTCGCCGACGCGCTCGAGGCCTAACGGCCCTTTTCGAGCTCGGCGCTCTTCTGGTCCTTCGGCGCGGCGACCGAACCCGTGACTTCGTTGCGCGGCGTGCCGTAGTCCTGCATCACGCGCAACTGCGACAAAGCCGCGCGCTCGCTCTTGCCGATGTTGGCGGACGAGACCGGCGTGAGCTCGGCCTGCTTGCCGCGGCCGGCTTCGACCACCGTCATGCCGGCCTTGGTCGCGACCACGTCGCCCGGCTTGAGCGTCGTGTCTTGGGCGACGTCGACGCGCGCCAGGCCGAAGGCCGTGCGCCCGTTGCACGTGCAGCCGGATACGATCTGCTTGCGATAGCGGAAAGCGTTCGGCAGGTCGGCGTAGCGGCTGCCGTCGCCCGTCGTCGCATAGTCGATGTTGCTGCCGGAATAGACATGCGTCTCGGATGCCGGGCAGAAGGAATGGCACACGTCGGCGGCGCTCATGCCCGGGCGGGCCTGCACCGGGAAGAAGTGGCCATCGCAGGTCCTCACGCAGAAGCCGCGCGAGGGCCCGTTGTCGCGCGTGGCCACATGCTCCGGTCCGCGCGGCGCGTCGTCATCGCTGAGAGCGCGTGCAAGGCTGGTGAACGGATCGGACCGATCGATGTGGCGCGGCGGCTCGGAATGGTGCCGCGGCGTAAAGGCATGGCGCAGGCCGCCGAAGAGCTGATCGAAGAAGCCGGCCGATGCCGGCGTTGGCGCGAAGGCTGTCGCCGCGGCGATCACGCCGAGGGACGCCACCAGCGTCATGGATTTACGAGCGGCCGCCATCCTGTCGCACCCTGCCTCCCGTTCCGCGACTGGCGGAACCGGGATTTAAACGTGCGGGGCGGGCCAGAAGTTCGATTCGCACAGCACCAGCCCACGCGAACGTGAGCAAAGCGCGGGAGCGGTAAAGGCGGGGTTAGCGGGGGGTTTCAGCTCAGAAATAGCGCCACCACAGATAGACGTGGCAGATCGCGACCGACACCAGCATCATCGGGAAGGCGTAGAGCGTGTAGGTCATGAACTTGAACGGCACCGCGTTCCGCTCGCCGATGCCGGCGACCGTCAGGTTGGCCGACGCGCCGATCAGTGTGCCGTTGCCGCCGAGGCAGGCGCCGAGCGACAGGCACCACCATAGCGGCTGGATGTGGTCGGCGCCGCCGAAGGCCGGCGCCATGTTCTTGATCAGCGGGATCATGGTGGCGACGAAGGGGATGTTGTCGACGATCGCCGACAACACCGCCGACGCCCACAGGATCGCGTAGCCGGTGGTCGAGAGCTGGCCGCCGGTCGCCGCGACGAGCTTGTTGGCGAGCAGCGTCAAGAGGCCGCCGACATCGACGCCGTGCACCACGACGAACAGGCCGATGAAGAAGAAGATGGTGATCCATTCGACGTCGCCGAAGGTCGAGTGGATGTTGTGCGCGGCCTTTTCGGAATGATGCGACCAGTTGTCGAGCAGCATCAGGATCGCGGCGCCGAGCAGCGCGATGGTCGCGGGCTCGAGATGCAGCGGCCGCGCCAGGATGAAAGCGACCATCACGACCGCGAGCACGGCCAGCGACTGCTTCAGGAGCCGCCAGTCCTCGATCGTGTCGGCGGCCTTCATCGCCATGACGCGCTCTTCGGCGTCGTGCGAGGCGCGCAGATCCTTGCCCCAGACGATGTGGATGATGACGGCCTGGACGATCATCACCACGATGATTACCGGCGTCAGGTGCCAGACGAAATCGTTGAACGAGAGCCCCGCCTGCGAGCCGATCAGGATGTTCGGCGGATCGCCGATGAGCGTCGCGGTGCCGCCGATGTTTGACGCGAAAATCTCGGCGAACAGGAAGGGATAGGCCGGGACCCTCAGCGTGTTGCAGATGGCGAGCGTCACCGGCACGATGAGCAGCACCGTGGTGACGTTGTCGAGGAAGGCCGATAGCACCGCCGTGGTGATCTGGAGGATGAACAAGATGCCGGCCGGGTGCGCGCGTGCCGCCTGCGCCGACCACACCGCCAGATACTGGAACATGCCGGACCGCCGCGAGATCGACACCAGGATCATCATGCCGGTGAGGAGGCCGATGGTGTTGAAGTCGATGCCGCGGATCGCCTCGTCCTGCTCGAGCACGCCGACCACGATCATGACGCCGGCGCCGATCAGCGCGACGATGGCGCGATTGACCTTCTCCGACATGATGACGGCGTAGGTCGCCGCCAGGACGCAGGTGGACACCCACATCGGGCTGAGACCGAAGAAGACGTGAGACGCCGCGTGCGCCGGCATGGCCGAATTCCCCCCAAGGACAACCCGGGCGATTGCGGGTCCCCAGCCGGTCCGCGCGCCCGCTTTTTAATGCCCCGGAAAGTCCGGCAAGCGGCAGATCAAGTCAAGGCAGGATGAGGAGCGGCGGGATCGGCAACAGCGTGAGCAGCATGAGCAGCGGGATCAGTACGGCCGCGGACCAGGCGATATAGCCGAAGAAGCCCGGCATGCGGATGCCGCGCTCGGTGGCGATGGCATAGACCATGAGGTTCGGCGCGTTGCCGATGTAAGTCAGCGCGCCCATGAAAACGGCGCCGAGCGAAATCGCGGCCAGCGTGCCGGACAGCGGGCCCATCAGCTCGCGGACCTCGCCGCCGGCGAGTTCGAAGAAGACAAGGTAGGTCGGCGCATTGTCGAGGAAGGCGGACAGGCTGCCGGTCAACCAGAAATAGGCAGCCTCGTGCGGCGCGCCGTTCCGGGCGGTGACAGCGTCGAGCAGAGCGGCGAAGGCGCCGTCGCGGCCGGCATTGAGCATCGCCAGAACGGGGATGATGCAGACGAAGATGGCGGCGAAGAGCTTCGCCACCTCGCGGATCGGCTCCCATGTGAAGCCGTTGGCCTCACGGTGCTCGTCGGGCGTCAGCCAGAGCGACAGCAGGGCGATGAGGACGAGCGCCGCATCGCGCGTGATGTTCTGCAATTCGAGCGCGGTGCCGTAGACCGTCACGCTGACGCCGGGCTTCCACAGGGCCGAAGCGAGGATCGCCGCGATAATCGCGGCCAGCAGCGGCAGGTTGACGAGGCCGTGCACCCGGATCGGGACGTCCTGATGGGATCCGGACGTTTCGCGCCGCGCGAGCCAGGTGTCGATCGCCCAGAAGATTGCCAGCAGCAGCACCGCCGAAATCAGCGTCTGCCGCCATAGATGCATGGCCGGCCAGAAGAAATCGACGCCGCGCAGGAAGCCGACGAACAGCGGCGGATCGCCGAGCGGCGACAGCGCCCCGCCGATATTGGCGACGAGGAAGATGAAGAACACGACGACGTGCACGTTGTGCCGCCGTTCCGCATTGGCGCGGATCAGGGGCCGCACCAGGACCATCGCGGCGCCGGTGGTGCCGACGACGCTGGCGATGAGCGTGCCGAAGGCGAGCACGCCCGTATTGGCGAGCGGTCGCCCGCCGAGATTGCCGGTGACGAGCAGGCCCCCGGCGACGGTGTAGAGCGCGAACAGCAGGACGATGAAGCTCATATACTCGGCGAGCATCGCGTGCACGAAGCCGGCGAGCGCGGCCGGGGCGCCGAAGGCGAGCGCCATCGGTATGAGCGTCAGCAGCGCCCAGCCGGCGGCGATCTTGCCGTAGTGGTGATGCCAGAAATTCGGTGAAAGCAGAGGGCCGGTGGCGATGGTCAGCAGCAGGCCGGCGAAGGGCAGTGCCCAGACCCAGCCCATCGCCGCGCCGGGGAGGGCGGTCGCGGCGAACGCGGCCTGCGGCGCCGCAAGCGCCGATACGAGTCCGATGAGTGAAAGGACGGCCGCCCGCCGGAAAGTCATCGGCGCTGCCTATCAGTCGCCCGCGTGCGCGACAATGCGGCCGTTTGCGTCGATCGGCCGCGGCGTGGAATGATCGCCTTTCGGTCCTTGCAGGGAGGGCAGCATGGCCACCAAGCGATTTCTCAATCCGAAGACGATGGCGCCGCCGCCGGGCTACACCTATGTGGTCGAGACGACCGGCCCCGGCCGCACCGCGTACATCGCTGGCCAGCTCGGGCTCGACATCGACAACAAGCTCGTCGGCGGGCCGGGCGATTTCGGCGCCCAGTGCGAACGCGCCTTTGAAAATCTTGGCCATGCACTCGCCGCGGTCGGCGCGACCTTCGCCGACGTGGTGAAGATCAACAACTACCTCGTCGACATGGCGCATATCGGCCTGTTCCGCCTGGCGCGCGACAAGCATTTCGACATGAAGGCGCCGCCGGCCTCGACCACGGTGGCGATTTCGCAGCTCGCGCGCCCCGGCGCGCTGTTCGAGATCGAGGCCATCGCCGTGCTGCCGCCGGCGAAGCCGCGGTCCAAGGCCGCGGCGCGCGGTGGCGCACGAAAGACCAAGAAGAAGTCCCGCCGGCGGTAGGGCGCCGGGCCTCTCGCGCGACCTACCGCGGCGAAGCCTGCGCCACTGGCGCAGGCGCTGCGGCCGGCCGCCGCCGCATCCAGCCGAACAGCACCGCGAAGAAGCGGCCGAACGGCGACAGGAATTCGCCGCTGACGGTGTGTGCGTCGGGAATGGCGGGCTCGACGCCGTAGGTGAGGCGCTCGGGCGACTTCGCCGGAATATGCAGCGTCCCGAACATCCAGTCGAAGATCGCGAGGCAACTGCCGAGATTCTTGTTGAAGTGCATCGGATTGGTCGAGTGATGGATCTGATGATGCGCCGGGCTCACGAAGACGCGCCCGAGGAGCCCACGGAACGCGATCCAGATGTGCGAGTGCTGGAGGTGCACGTAGGCATGGATGAATAACACCAACAGGATGTTCGTGCCCGACAGCGCGTATTGGTAAGTCGTGTCGCCGAATGCATAAGCCGCCACGCCATTCGCCAGCGCGGCGGTCATGGCGAGGACGTGACCGAACACCAACGTGTCGAGCGGGTGCATGCGGAAGGTCGTCAGCGGCGTCAGCACTTCGGCGGTGTGGTGCACCTTGTGCACCTCCCACAGCGCCGGGATGCGGTGCTTGAGATAGTGGTCGGTCCAGTAACCGAATTCGTAGGCGAAAAACAGGATGACGGTGACGGTGGTGCGCTGCGCGATTTCGGGCCACGCCGATGGCGTCACCGGGCCGAACGCAGAAGCGAGGCCGCGGACCACACTGTTGGTCAGGAACTGATAGGACAGGCCGGCCAATCCGAAGATCGCGCCATAGACGAAGCAGTTGAACAGCAGCCAGCCAATGTCGGCGCCGGTCGACCGATGGAGCAGGATGCGCCGCGGGAACAGCGCGCGCAGCAGGACGCGCGGGCGCATGCGGCCGCGGCGACGGATGTGCCGCAGCGTCAGGAAAGCCGCCGCGATCACGAAGGCGCAGCCCAAGGACGTCAGCGAAATCTGCGACCCGACCGAGAACAGCAGATCGTAGCTGCGGTGGACGATGTTGAGGAGACCGGCCGCGATCCGTTCCATGTGAAGTGTCCGCGCGTGCGAAAGCCGCGGCGCTTGTCCGCGCAGGCATCTTGGTCGAGCGCGATTAAGGACTTGTTAAGCCGGACGCGCAGACGAGCGCGTCAGCGCCGGCCTTCCAGCGCCATGCGCATGGCGAGCGCGCCGAGCATGGTTCCCATCACCCAGCGCTGCGCCAGAAGCCACTTTGGCCGCGCCATCAGGAACGCGGCGATCGAGCCGGCGGCGCAGGCGATTCCCATGTTGATCGTGATGCTGATGACGATGTGCAGCGAGCCGAGCGCGATGGATTGTCCGAGGACGTTGCCCGCCGGATCGACGAAGTTCGGCAGCAGCGCCAGATAGAAGATCGCCATCTTCGGATTGAGCAGGCTGGTGAGCAGCCCCATGAGGAAGAGCCGTCGGGTGCTGGCGACCGGCAGCGTCCGCACCTGGAACGGCGACTTGCCGCCGGGCCGCAGCGCCTCGAAGGCAAGCCAGGCGATGTAGGCGGCGCCGACGAAGCGCAGGGCGTCATAGGCGTAAGGGACGGCGAAGACGATCGCGGTCAGGCCGAACGCCGCGCACAACAGATATACGACGAACCCGACGGCGACGCCGCCGAACGCGATGATGCCGGCGAGCCTCCCTTGCGTGATCGAGCGCGAGATCATGTAGATCATGTTCGGCCCGGGCGTCAGCACCACGGCGACGGCGAGCGAAGCGAAGGCGATCAGGTTGGCGGTGGCGGGCATGGGAGAAATTTATTGGTCCAAGATGTTTGAGCGCGTCCCGGGCGCAGCGCGGCATGTAATGACGCGCTGCAGACCCGGGACCGTATCGAATTCCGAGCTTCTGACGGTCCCGGTTCTGCGGCACATCACTTCGCTGCGCTCGTGCTGCGCCGTGCCCGGGACACGAAGCATCAATGCGCCTCGTCCCAGTTGTCGGCGGCGCGGGCGTCGACCTGGAGCGGCACGTTGAGCGCAATTGCCGGATGCGGCGCGCCTTCCATCACCTCACGCACAAGCGCGATGGTGTCCTTCACTTCCTTCTCCGGCGCTTCGAAGATCAGCTCGTCGTGCACCTGCAACAGCATCTGCACCTCGAGCCTCGCCGCTGCGAGTTCGGGCTCGATGCGGATCATGGCGCGGCGGATGATGTCCGCGGCCGAGCCTTGCAGGCGCGCGTTGATCGCCGCGCGCTCGTTGAAGGCGCGGATCGACGGGTTCGACGCGCGAATGTCGGGGTAATGGCACTTGCGGCCGAACAGCGTGAGCACGTAGCCATGGTCGCGGCAGTAGTCGCGCGTCGCGTCCATGTAGTCGCGGATGCCGGGGAAGCGCTCGAAGTATTTCTTGATGTACTCGCCGGCTTCGTTGCGCTCGATGCCGAGCTGGTTGGCGAGACCAAACGCCGAAATGCCGTAGATGATGCCGAAGTTGATGGCCTTGGCCCGGCGGCGCACCTCGCCCGGCATGTCCTTGACCGGCACGCCGAACATCTCCGACGCCGTCATGGCATGGATGTCGATGCCGTCCTTGAACGCCTGACGCAAAGTCGGCACGTCGGCGACCTCGGCGAGCAGGCGCAACTCGATTTGGGAGTAGTCGGCCGAGATCAGCTTCATGCCGGGCGCGGCGACGAACGCCTTGCGGATCTTGCGGCCGTCCTCGGTACGTACGGGGATGTTCTGCAAGTTCGGCTCGGACGACGACAGGCGTCCGGTCGAGGTCGCGGCCAGCGCGTACGATGTGTGGACGCGCTTGGTCGTCGGGTTGACGTAGTTCGGCAGCGCCTCGGTGTAGGTCGAGCGCAGTTTCGACACCTGCCGCCAATCGAGGATCTTGCGCGGCAATTCGTGACCCTGCTCTGCGAGTTCTTCGAGCTCGCGCGCCGTCGTCGACCATTGCCCGGTCTTGGTCTTGGAGCCGCCGGGCAGGCCCATCTGGCCGAACAGGATGTCGCCGAGCTGTTTTGGCGAGCCGACGTTCACCTGCGTGCCGGCGATCGTGTTGATCTCCCCTTCGAGCGTCACCTGCTTCTTGCCGAAATCGTTCGACAGCCGCGCCAGCACCGCCTGGTCGATGGCGATGCCGCGCTCTTCCATGCGCGCCAGCACCTGCGGCATCGGCCGCTCCAGCGTTTCGTAGACGCTGGTGACGTGCTCCGCCGCCATGCGCGGCTTCAACGCGCCCCACAGCCGCAGCGCCGCGTCCGCGTCCTCGGCCGTGTAGGTGGCGGCACGCACGATCGGCGTCGCCTCGGGCGTGAACAGCGCCTTGTCCTTGTTCTTGACGTCGGCGAAGCGCGACGGCTCGCGGCCGAAATAGCGCTCGCCGAGGGCGCCCATGTCGTGCGCGCCTTTGCCGGCGTCGAGCACGTAGGACATCAGCATGACGTCGTCGACGGCGCCGATGCGGATGCCGCGCGTCGCCAGCACCAGCCAGTCGCGCTTGACGTCGTGCCCGACCTTGGTGACGGAGTTGTCCTCGAGCAACGCCTTGAGCGCCGCGAAAGCCTCGCGCTCCGGAATTTGTCCGGCGCAGAGCTTGGCTGCGAACAGTCCGGACGTATCGCCGTCGCTCGCGTCGCGGTGTCCCAGCGGCAGATAGGCGGCCTCGTTCGGCGCCACCGCCAGCGCAATGCCGCACAGCGCCGCCTGAATCGGATCGATGCCGTTGGTCTCGGTCTTTATCGCAATGACGCCGGTGTCGTGCGCACGGGCGACCCATGTGTTCAACTGGTCGAGCGTCTCGATCACCGCGTACTTTGCAGCGTCGAACTTCGCGGCGCGCAAGGCTTCGATGCGCTTCACCGCCAGTGAGACAGGCGTGAGAGCTTCGGCCGGACCGGGTGCCCCGTGCGCGACGGTGCGCGGCGCGGGAGCATCGAGCGCGAGCTGGCCTTGACCGCCGCCGCGGCCGGCGGGCGCGGGCGTCGCGGCGGGACCCGCCTCGACCTGCGCGGCGTCGACGCCGCTCTTCTCGGCGATGCGCTGCGTCAGCGTTTTGAAGCCCATCGATTTTAAAAAGGCGATGAGGTTCTTGTAGTCCGGCTCGTGCACGCCGAGCGCGTCGATCGGCACAGTGAGCGGCACGTTCTGGTCGAGCGTGACGAGCTTCTTGGAGATGCGGGCGAGCTCGGCATTGTCGATGAGGCTCTGGCGGCGCTTCTCCTGCTTGATCTCGGAGGCGCGCGCGAGCACCGTCTCGAGATCGCCGTAGGTGTTGATCAGTTCGGCCGCGGTCTTCGGGCCGATGCCGGGAACACCGGGGACGTTGTCGCTCGAGTCGCCGATCAGCGACTGCACCTCGATCACCTTGTCGGGGCCGACGCCGAACTTCTCCATCACCTGCGGGATGCCGATCTTCACGTCCTTCATCGTGTCGTACATGACCGTGCAGTCGTTCACGAGCTGCATCAGGTCCTTGTCGGACGACACGATGGTGGCGGTGGCGCCGGCCTCGCAGGCGAGGCGCGCATAAGTCGCGATCAGGTCGTCGGCCTCGTAGCCGGCGAGTTCGACACAGGGAATCTCGAAAGCGCGCACCGCGTCGCGAATCAGCGGAAATTGCGGGATCAGGTCTTCCGGCGGCGGCGGCCGGTGCGCCTTGTACTCCTTGTACATCTCGGTGCGGAACGTCTTCTCCGACTTGTCGAAGACGACCGCGAGATGCGTCGGCTTGTCTTCCGGCTTCATCTCCTTGAGGAGCTTCCACAGCATGGCGCAGAAGCCGTAGACCGCGTTGACGTGAACGCCCTCCGGCGTGCGTGGCTCGAAGCGGATCGCGTGATAGGCGCGGAAGATGTAGCCCGAGCCGTCGACCAGGAAGACGTGGTCGCCCTTTTTCACCGGGCGCGCGCCTGGAACGGCTGCCTTGGCCTCAGCCTCGGATTTGGCTTCCACCTTGGCGGCAGGCTTGGAGGCCGCCTTGGGCGCGCTCTTCGGGGCGGATTTCGATTTCGCGGGTGCTGGCATGCCGGCAATGTGGCCCCGCCGCGCCGCTTAATCAATCGCCGCTTCCCGTGCGGTATCCACAGCCGAGGACGGCCGAAAAATGGCCGTCAACCAAGACTTGCTTCGGCATGACAGGGGCGCGTCAGGAACTCGCCACGCCGGAATACGTCTGCTATTTGAGTCCCACCTCGGGTTCGGCCGGTCCCGAATCCCCACCTCAATGGAGACGGTATGCGCGTTGCCATGATCGGCACCGGCTATGTTGGCCTCGTGTCCGGGGCCTGCTTTGCCGATTTCGGCCATGAGGTCGTCTGCGTCGACAAGGACAAAGGCAAGATCGACGCGCTGGAGCGCGGCGTCATGCCGATCTACGAGCCCGGCCTCGACGCACTGGTCGCCAACAATGTCCGCGCCGGCCGGCTGAAGTTCACCACCGACTTGAAACCGGCCGTCGCCGAAGCGGATGCCGTGTTCATCGCCGTCGGTACTCCGTCGCGCCGCGGCGACGGCCATGCCGACCTCACCTACGTCTACGCCGCGGCGCGCGAGATCGCCGCCGCCGTCGACGGCTTCACCGTCATCGTCACCAAGTCGACCGTGCCGGTCGGAACCGGCGACGAGGTCGAGCGCATCGTCGCTGAGACGCGGCCGAATTGCGACTGCGCGGTCGTCTCCAATCCGGAGTTCCTGCGCGAAGGCGCGGCGATCCAGGACTTCAAGCACCCCGATCGCATCGTCGTCGGCACCGAAAATCCGCGCGCGCGCGAGGTGATGACTGAGCTCTACCGGCCGCTCTATCTCAACCGCTCGCCGATCCTGTTCACCGACCGGCGCACCGCCGAATTGATCAAGTACGCGGCCAACGCCTTCCTCGCCACCAAGATCACCTTCATCAACGAGGTCGCCGACCTCGCCGAAAAAGTCGGTGCCGACGTGCAGGAGATCGCACGCGGCATCGGCCTCGACAACCGTATCGGCAGCAAATTCCTCCACGCGGGCCCCGGCTATGGCGGCTCGTGTTTCCCCAAGGACACGCTCGCGCTGCTCAAGACCGGTCAGGACTACGAAGCGCCGCTGCGCATCGTCGAGGCCGTGGTCTCAGTCAACGACGCGCGCAAGCGCGCCATGGCGCGCAAGGTGTCGGCCGCGCTGGGCGGCGACGTGCGCGGCAAGACGGTGGCCTTGCTCGGCCTCACCTTCAAGCCGAACACCGACGACATGCGCGAGGCGCCGTCGATCCCGATCATCACCGCGTTGCAGGACATGGGCGCGACGGTGCGCGCTTACGACCCGGAGGGCATGGAGCAGGCGAAGGCCTATGTCTCCAACGTCGCCTTCTGCAAGGACGCCTATGACTGTGCGCAGGGCGCCTCGGCGCTGGTGATCGTCACCGAATGGGAGCAGTTCCGCGCGCTCGATTTCGCGCGGCTCAAGGAGACGATGGCCAAGCCCGTGCTGGTCGATCTGCGCAATGTCTACCGGCCGGACGAGGTCGC
>DASTGR010000125.1:0-55789 GCA_035718885.1 Pseudolabrys sp.
CCGAAGATCGATACCGCGACCTTCACGCGCGAGCGGCCTTCGTCGACTTCCTCGACCACGCCGTTGAACGACGCGAACGGGCCGTCGGAGACGCGAACGTTCTCGCCGATCTCGAACGAGATCGAGGGCTTGGGGCGCTCAACGCCCTCCTGCACCTGTTGCAGAATGCGGCCGGCCTCGGCTTCCGAGATCGGCATCGGCTTGTTGTCGGTGCCGAGGAAGCCGGTGACCTTCGGCGTGTTCTTGATGAGGTGATAGATCTCGTCGGTGAGGTCCATCTTCACCAGCACGTAGCCGGGGAAGAACTTGCGCTCGGCGTTGACCTTGCGGCCGCGGCGCACCTCGACCACCGTCTCGGTCGGCACCAGCACCTGGTCGAAGTGATCCTCGAGATTGCGCTGCTTGGCCTGCTCGCGAATCGACTCCGCGACCTTCTTCTCGAAGTTCGAATAGGCGTGGACGATGTACCAACGCTTCGGTCGGGTCGACGTGATTGCGGCGGCGGTGTCGCTCATCTTCTCAAACCTTAGCTCCCGAGGCCGAGCACGAAGCTCACGCCAATGCGCATGATCTGGTCGGCGACCAGGAAGAACACCGATGCGATCGCCACCATCACGAAAACCATCGCGGTCGTGATCATCGTCTCCTTGCGGGACGGCCACGTCACCTTGCGCGTTTCCTCGCGCACTTCCTGCAAAAACTTGAACGGGGACGTCGCCATCCGTAGGTGTCCTGTCGCAGCCAGTCTAAAGTCGTTGCTTCCCGAGGCTGATCCGGCCTGGCCGAGCCCGTCGCACCGGGCTCAGGCAATCAGCCCCGAGCCGGCCTCGCGCCGGAATCTCCGCCTGGCAGGAGCGGAGGGTCTCGAACCCCCAACCTTCGGTTTTGGAGACCGACGCTCTACCAATTGAGCTACGCTCCTCCGGAAGCGGATGCGGCGGACCATACAGGGCCCGCCGCGCGGATGTCATGCATTATACCCGCGGCGTTTGCAAGCGCGCCGAAGCCGCCGGACGGAGTCTCGCCCGCCACCGGCGCGGCCCGCCTTTGACCGCTGCGCCCTCGCCCTGTAGGACCGTAAAAAATTCATGGTTTGCCGCACCTTGCGGCCGAGTTCTGAAGTCATATGGCCCCTCCTCTTCTCCAGCTCAAGGACATCGCCTTAACCTTCGGTGGCACGCCGCTGCTCACAGGAGCGGAACTCTCGGTGTCGCCCGGCGAGCGCGTGTCTCTGATCGGTCGCAACGGCTCCGGTAAATCGACGCTGCTCCGCATTGCCGCGGGACTGACGGAGCCGGACCGCGGCACGGTTTTCGTGCAGCCCGGTGCAGTGGTGCGCTACCTGCCGCAGGAGCCGGATTTCTCGGGATTCGCGACAATAAGGGCCTATGTCGAGGCGGGTCTCAAGCCGACGGACGACCCCTATACCGCCCGCTACCTCATGGAACAGCTGGGGCTGACCGGGGACGAAGACCCGGCGCACCTGTCCGGCGGCGAAGCGCGCCGCGCCTCGCTCGCCCGCGTGCTCGCACCCTCGCCCGACATCCTGCTCCTCGACGAACCGACCAATCACCTCGACCTGCCGGTGATCGAATGGCTCGAGGCCGAGCTCGGTGCGAGCCGCGGTGCACTCGTGATCATCAGCCATGACCGGCGCTTCCTGGGCAATCTGACGCGGTCGACGGTCTGGCTCGACCGCGGCGTGACGCGCCGAATCGAGCGCGGCTTTGCCCATTTCGAGGAATGGCGCGACCAGCTTTTGGCAGAGGAAGAGCGCGAACAGCACAAGCTCGACCGCAAGATCGCGGCCGAAGAAGACTGGATGCGTTACGGCGTCACCGGCCGGCGCAAGCGCAATATCCGCCGCGTCGGCGAACTCGCGGCGTTGCGCGAGCGGCGCAAAACCTGGCGCGGAGTCGCGGGGCAGGCAAACCTCACCGCCGGCTCCGCCGCGCCGTCCGGCGTGTTGGTGATCGAGGCGGACGGCATCGCCAAGTCGTTTGGCGAGCGGACAATCGTTTCGGATTTCTCGACGCGCATTCAGCGCGGCGACCGGATCGGCATCGTCGGCCCGAACGGCAGCGGCAAGACGACCCTGGTCGGCCTCCTGACCGGAACGCTAGCGCCCGACGGAGGCACGGTGCGGCTCGGGGCAAACCTCGAGATCGCGACGCTGACGCAGCACCGCGACAGCCTCGATCCGAAGACCACGGTCGCCGACGCCCTTACCGGCGGCGCCGGCGAGACGGTGATGGTGAACGGCCAGCCGAAACATGTCGTCGGCTACATGCGCGACTTCCTGTTTTCGCCGGAGCAGGCGCGCACTCCGCTTTCAAAGCTGTCCGGCGGCGAGCGCGGCCGGCTGATGCTGGCGCAGGTGCTCGCCAAGCCGTCAAATCTGCTCGTGCTCGACGAACCGACCAACGACCTCGACATGGAGACGCTGGACGTCCTGGAGGACATGCTCGCCGACTATCCCGGCACCGTGATCCTGATCAGCCACGACCGCGACTTCCTCGACCGGCTGGTGAGCGGCGTCATCGTCCCCGAGGGCGCGGGACGCTGGGTCGAATATGCCGGCGGCTACTCGGACATGCTGGCGCAACGCGGCGGCGACCTGGCGCGAGAGGCACGCAGACCCGAGGCCTCCAGGCAGGATAGACCGGCAGCCGCCGCACCTGCCCCGACGCCCGCGGTCAAGCGCCGCATGAGCTTCAAGGACAAGCACGCGCTCGAGACTTTGCCCGCGGCAATCGCGAAAATGCAGCAGGAGGCCGGCGCGCTGCAAGCTCACCTGAATGATCCGGAGTTCTATGTAAGAGACCGCACCGCCTTCGAAAAAACGACCTCGGCCCTCGGGGAATTACAGCAAAAAATCGCCGCCGCTGAGGAGCAATGGCTGGCCCTCGAGATCATGCGCGAGGAGATGGCGGGCGCTTCCGGCGACTGATACCCGGCCTGCTGACGTGATACGGGAATCCCCTTTCTTGATTCCGTCATGAGCCGCGCCCATCTTCACTGGAACTCGAACCCGCCTGTCGGGGGTTAAGGCCGAGGCTTCGTCTTCACTTAGAACGGGAACTTGCCCTTGCCGCGAACCACACACCGTCCTTTCGCTCTTCTCGCCGCCGCCCTCGTCGGCAGCACCCTCGTCGGCGCTGCGACCATCCCGGCGCTCGCCGCCGGACCGTTTGGCGCGCTCAGCGGCGCCTGGGGCGGCAACGGCACGATCCAGCCGGGGAACGGCACCACCGAACGCATCCGCTGCAACGCGAATTACCGGCCGCGCGGCTCGAGCGGCACCGAAATCGACATCGATTTGCGCTGCGCCAGCGACAGTTACAATTTCGACTTGAACGGGCAATTCGCCGCCGACGCGAGCAATCACATCAGCGGCCAGTGGACCGAGCGCACGCGCAACATCGGCGGCAACGCCATGGGCACGGCGCGCGGTGACAACATTCAGGTGCACGTGGAAAGCGGCGCGTTCGCCGCCGACCTGTCGCTCACGACCCGCGGCCATCGCCAGAGCGTCGCCATCAACTCGCCGGGCGGCGGACAACCCATCAAGGCGAACATCACGCTCAGCCGGCGCTGAAGGCTAAGGGCCGGGGGGCCTGACGGGAACGGCTCATGGAATACCGCGCCCGCTACGCCCTGATCGGCGCCTTCTCGCTAATCTGTCTGCTCGCCGCTTTCTCGTTCGTCTATTGGATCAAGAACACCGGCGGCCTCGGCCAGCGATCGATCTACGATCTGCGCTTCGAGCAGTCGGTGTCGGGGCTCAATCCCGGCGCCAGCGTGCTGTTCAACGGCGTGCGCGTCGGGGCGGTGACCGCGATCGCGCTCGACGCGGCCAAACCCAAACGCGTCACTGCCACGATCTCGGTCGATCCGGGCACGCCGATCCGGGCCGACACCAAGGTCGACATCACCTTCCAGGGCCTGACCGGCGCGACCGCCGTGTCGCTCGTCGGCGGCGCGCCCGACGCAGCCATGCCCAAGGCGGAGAACGGCAAGCCGCCGGTGCTCGTTGCCGGCGCCGATGTCGGCCGCAACCTGACGCAGTCGGCGCAGGATACGCTGCACCGCCTCGACGTCATCCTCGACCAGAACGCCAAGCCGCTGAACACCGCCATCAGCGGCATCGCCGGGTTCGCCGACATGCTGGGCAAGAACTCGAAGCGGATCGAGGGCTTGATCGGCGGCCTGGAGAGCCTCACCGGCACGGGCGCGCCCAAGCAGGGCCCGGCAATCTATGACCTCGCCGCCGCGACCGGTTTTCCGGAGGCCGGGAAGACGATCAAGGCGCAGGTCGTCGTCGCCGACCCGAACGCCATCATCCTCTACGACAGCACGAAGATCCTGACCCGCGGCGCCGACGGCACCTATTCGAGCGTCGCCAATGCGCAATGGCCCGACAACCTGCCCAAGCTCGTGCAGGCCCGCATCGTGCAGAGCTTCGAGAATGCGCATCAGTTGAAGCAGGTGAGCCGGCCGATCGACCAGCTCACGCCCGACTACCGGCTCGAACTCGGCATCCGCAGCTTCTATCTCGAGCCGGGCGACGCGTCGAAGGCCACGGTCGAGATCACCGCGCGGCTCGTCAGCGACAAGGGCGCGGTCGAGGACTCGCGCGCCTTTGCCGCGAGCGCAGTGGCCAAAGGGACGGACGCCGCGGCCGTGACCGCCGCGCTCAACGACGCATTCGGCCAGGTCGCGAAGGCGATCGTCGGCTGGACCATCGAAAAGCTGTAGACGCCCTCCCCGCCGCCAGACGCCCCGGCTATGCTCGCGCCCGCACAGGCGACGGGACGCACCCCATGATGACGCTCTATTTCGCGCCGGGCTCGAGCTCGATGGCGCCGCACATTGCTCTTCACGAAGTGGGGGCGGAGTTCAAAGCCGTGCCGATGTCGTTCAAGCAGCGCGACATGGACAAGCCCGGCTATCTGGCGATCAATCCGGAGGGCAAGGTTCCGACCCTGGTGATCGACGGGCGTCCGCTCACGGAAGTCGCCGCGATCCTGTTCTATCTGGCCCAAACCCACCCCGACGCAGGCCTGTGGCCGGAGTCGATTGAAGATCAGGCGCAGGCCTTGTCCTGGATGTCCTTCACGGCGGCCACGCTGCATCCCGCGCGGGCGAAGGGCGCCGATCACGCCAAGGCCATGTTCGCCATCGCAGACCGGCGTCTCGGCGGGCGCGAATGGGCGGTCGGGCGCTATTCGATTGCCGACATCCATCTCTTTCGCCTGTTCTGGCGTTTTCACGGCTCGATGCGGCCCGCGCCGGAGGACTTCCCACACCTCAGCGCGCACTATGCCCGCATGATGGGTCGCGACGCGGTCAAGCGCACGATCGCGGCGGAAGCCGCGGTTGGATACGAACTGCCGGGCTAGGCGCGCCTCGTTGTCCCGGCCGCGGCTGCGGGAATCGGGCAGCGGCGTGTACACTCGATGCCACGATTGATTCGTGGTCCGGAGCAGTATGTCCCTCGATTCTCCCGTCGCTGACGGCCTCATAGACGGTCCGCAGCAACCCGCCACCACCCCCGCTCGCGTTGCCGCAGGTGTCTCTCTCGGGTTGTTGCGCGGCGTCTCCCCGCTCCTTTTCTCGGCCGCGACGCTGCTGACCGGCGTTGGAGTCGCGGCGGCGGTGGCAACCGGCGCCAATCTCGCACTGACGCTGCTCGTGGGCTACGCGGCCTTCGCCGCTACGATCGCCATGCTGCGCAGCGTCGCGCCGGCGGCAGAACTCCGCGACACGATCGAGGTGATCGCGGCGACGCCGCCTGCAAACGAGCCGCAAACGACGACTGCGGCATGGAAGCTCGTGTCCACCTTTACCGTCTCCGACGCGTCGCGGCTGCTCTGCAATGTCGAGCCGGGGGCGGCGGCGACACAGGAATCGATCGCCTGGGGCCGTGCGCTCCTCGATGCCGTCAAGGCCGGCGATCTCGCCCTCGCTGCGACGCCGAATGCGGCGGCCGGCGCCATGGAGCGCGAGCGCGAGAACCCGCACTACATGACCGAGGTGACGCGCGAGGCGCTTCGCGCATGGGCCGACGGCAAGGGCTCGGTGCCGGAATTCCTGCGCGCCTGAGAGCGCCTCAGCCGCGCCAGTCGCTCGGCGAGCGGCCGGAGAATTTCTTGAACGCGCGGCTGAACGCCGCTTCCGAGTCGTAACCCACCTCCTGCGCCACCGCCGCTACCTTGGCCCCACGCTCGCTCAAGCGCCGGGCGGCCAACTGCATGCGCCAGCGGGTCAGGTACTGGATTGGCGGATAACCCATCATCTGGGTAAAGCGTCCGACAAGGCCCGAGCGCGACGCTCCGCACTCCGCGGCAAGCTGCTCCAGCGTCCACGCACGCGCCGGCTGCGCGTGCATCAGCGTCAGCGCGCGTCCGACCAGCGGATCGCGCAAGCCAGACAGCCAGCCGGTGTTGTCGCCGCCGAGCTGGTCCATGTGCGTGCGAATCGCCTCGATGAACATCAACTCGGACAGCTTGTTGAGCACGCTCTGCGAGCCGGATCGCTTTTCCGCACTCTCGGCCGACACCAGCCGCAGGAAATGCTCGAGCAACGCGTCCATCGCGGCCGAGGTGCCGCGACCGATGCGCATGAAACGCGGCAATGACTCCAGCAGCGGATTGAACGGCCGCAGGTCGCAGGTGAAGAAGCCGCACATCAGATGCGCGTCGCTTTCGCCGTCGGCACCGGTGCGCAGTTTGAACGGCAGAGCACTCTCGTCCTCGGGCCGCCGGTGCGAGGCAATGTCCACTTCGGCGCGCATCCGTGGTGCGCTCGACACGACATGCGGCTCGCCGTGCGGAATGACGGCGATGTCGCCTTCCTGAAGCCGCACCGGCTCGAACGGCGCGCCGTCAACAATGGTTATCCAGGCCGACCCGCGTGTGAGCACGTGATATTCAATCGCATGCTGCGCGCCGGGCTTGACGGCATCGGCGATCTGCGCCGAGCGCGGCGCCTCCGCCACCCAGGGGGCTGCCGCGGTGACGTCGAAAAACATCGACCCGGTCAACCGAACCGCCGACAGGACTTCCGATAGCACGTCGGCCGTCATCGCCTTGAAGCTCCGAAACAGCTGGCGCGCAATCGCTCGCGCCCGCCGCAAACTAGCGCGCATTGGCCCGGAATAAAGCCGGACCCTATCAAGTTTGGACGCGCGAGCAAGAAGTTCGGCACCGCGGTCATTCGTCAGAGCAAGGCGCGGCACTAGTCATAATCCATCAGCAAGGCCGCACAGCCGCGCCACTTGCTCCCCCATCACGCGGAGAATTACCGTGACCACAGTGATCGAATGCCTGCCCCAAACCGCCCCCGACCTGAAGGCCATCAAGACGAAACAGCAAGCGACCTGGTCGTCGGGTGACTATGCCGTCGTCGGTGCGACGTTGCAGATCGTCGGCGAGCAGCTCGCCGAGGCCATGGACCTTCGCGCCGGCCAGAAGGTGATCGACATCGCCGCCGGCAACGGCAACGCTACGCTCGCGGCGGCGCGCCGCTGGTGCGAAGTGACCTCGACGGATTACGTCGAGACATTGCTCGCCCGCGGCAAGCAGCGCGCAGAAGCGGACGGACTCAAGGTGACCTTCCAGCAGGCCGACGCCGAGGCTCTGCCCTTCCCCGACGCTTCGTTCGACGGTGTCATGTCGACCTTCGGCGCGATGTTCAGCCCCGACCAGAGCCGGACCGCCGAAGAGATGCTGCGCGTGTGCCGCCCCGGCGGACGCATCGGTCTCGCCAATTGGACTCCGAACGGCTTCATCGGTCAGATGTTCAAGACCATCGGCAAGCAGTTGCCGCCGCCGGCCGGCATGAAGTCGCCGGCGCTGTGGGGCACATGGGAGTGGATCGAGAAGGCGTTCCGCGCCGAGGCCGCAGCGCTCGCCGCCGAGCCGCGCCATTTCGTATTCCGCTATCGCACACCGGAACACTTCCTCGACGTGTTCCGCCGCTATTACGGCCCGATGCTCAAGGCATTCGAAGCACTCGACACGCGCGGACGCGCCGCGCTCTCGCGCGACATCATCGAACTGATCGGCACGTATAATCGCGCCACCGACGGCACGATGGTCGTTCCCGGCGAATATCTCGAAGTCGTCGTGACCCGACGCTGAAGGAGCCGGCCATGCCCGTCTATGTGATTGCCGATATCAAGATCACCGACAAGGCCTGGGTGCCGGACTATGCCGCGGCGGTGCACGACATCGTGCACCGCCACGGCGGCCGGTATCTCTCGCGCAGCGAAACCGTCGACACCCTCGAAGGCACGCCGCTCGACACAGACCTGATCGCGCTGATCGAGTTTCCGTCGAAAGAAGCGGTTACGGCCTTCGCGACCGATCCTCTCTACGCACCGTTCGCCGCCGCGCGCCGCAGCGGCAGCGACAGCCGCCTGCAACTGATCGACGGCAACGACGTCGCCGGCACGATCAGCTATCTGCCGAAAGGCTGAATGCGCGACTGCGCCGCTCGTCCGCCCGCGCAGCGCGACCTCTCCGCAATTGAAAGAACGGATCCATGAAACGCTTTGTCATCGAACGTCACATTCCCGGAGTCGGCCGTCTCAACGCCGCTCAGTACAAGGAACTCGCCGCGACATCGAACGCGGCGGTCGCCAAGCTCGCGGGTCAGGTCCAATGGATGCACTCGCACATCGCCGCCGATAACACGTTCTGCGTCTATCTTGGGCCAAGCGAGGACCTGATCCGCGAGCACTCGCGCATTGCCGGCTTCCCGATCACGCGGGTCAACGAAATCGTCACCGTCATCGATCCGATGACCGCGTTCTCGTGACACTTTCGGCGCCGGGGGACGACTCCGGCGCCGGACGCCCTACTCCGCCGCCGCCTTTTGCGGAGATCCCATATTCGCCTTCACCACGACCTTGATTGCGTCCTCGACCCGGTCCTTGGCGTAACGGAGCGCCGTCGGCAGATCGGCGAGCGGGAAGGTGTGGGTGTGGATCTTGGTGGCGTCGAAGCGCTTCTGCCGCATGAAGGCTTCGGCGCGGTGCGTTGCGCTCTTTCCCTCGCCGCGGATGCCGTAGAGATAGATGTTGTTGCGCACGATGTGCGCGACGTCGACCGGCACCTCGCCCTCATGGGCGAATGCGGCGAGGCAGACCTTGCCGCCGCGATTGACCATGCGCACGGCGTCGTTGACGGCGCTTGCCGCGGCCGAACATTCGACCACGTAATCGACGCCCCTGCCGCCGTTCGCCTTCTTCACCTCGGCGACGACGTCAGGCGTCTTGCGAACATTGACGACGGCGTCGGCGCCGAGCGCCTTGCCGATCTCGAGGCGATTGTCGCGCGTACCGGTCAGGATGACCGGCTGCGCGCCGAGCGCTTTCGCAACCGCGACCGCGAGCAATCCGATCGGCCCGGGGCCGGTGACGCAGACGCTCTCGCCGGCGACGAGGCCGCCGAGCTCGGTGAGCGCGTACATCGCCGTGCCGGCGGTGACGACGAGGGTCGCCTCCTCGTCCGACATCTCGTCGGTGATCGCGACCAGCGTATTGATGTTGTTGACCTGGTATTCGCAGAAGCCGCCGTCGGTGGTGAAGCCGTTGGCGCGGTGGCCCTTGTCGACGTCGCCGTAGTTCAGGCCGTAATTGTGGCACGACGTGTACATGCCCTCGCGACAGCGCTTGCACTGACCGCAGCCGGCATGGATCTCGACCGAGACGCGCGTGCCGATTCTGTACTCGTCGACGCCCGGCCCGAGCGCGACCACGGTGCCCATGTATTCGTGGCCGGGCGTGAAGTTCTTGTTGAACGGCGCGCCGCCTTCGATCACCGCCGGCGGCCCGTGATAGATGACGTCGAGATCGGTGGCGCAGATCGCCACCGCGTCGATGCGCACCAGCACCTCGGCCTTCTTCGGCACGGGTATGGTCTTCTCGACGAAGTTCAACTGGCCGGGATCGCCGAGCACCCAGGCGCGCTGACGGTCGGGAATCGGAAATTCGTTATGATTGGTCTTCACGCCGGCTGGTGCGTACATCGTCCCCTCCCGGGGGAGAATTAGAGCGGTCTATCGACCCTATGAAAGAGGCTGGAGCGGGGGAAGGATATCGAACCCCCGTCAGCAGCGTGGAGGCTCGCACATTCGTCAACGATTTCAAGGGCGGACGTGTCGACGTCGGCGCGGATGCTAGTGATGTCCCGATCCCGCCCACGGCATCAGAATCCGCTCCGCAAAAGCCACGCCCAGGAACAGTACGATGCCGAGCACGCTCAGCCAGACCAGAGCGGCCCAGGCGAGCGGTCCATCCAGCTGCGAGTTGGCTGACAGGAGCAGATTGCCAAGACCATTGACCGAGCCAACGAACTCACCGATGACCGCACCGATCACGGCAAGCGTCACCGCGACCTTTGCGCCGGAAAACATGAACGGCAGCGCGGCCGGAAACTGCACCTTCCAGAAGGTTTGCCAGCGCGACGCGCGCAATGAACGCGCCAGTTCCATCAGACCCGCCGGCGTTGCTTGCAGTCCGGTCGCGGTATCGACGACGATCGGAAAGAACGCGACCAGGAACGCGATGGCCAGCTTCGACTGCATGCCGAGGCCGAACCAGACGAGGATGATGGGTGCGACCGCGACCTTCGGCACGGATTGGGTCGCGATCAGGATCGGATAAAGCGCCAGATTGAGGACACGCGAATTCGTCACGCACACGGCGAGCGGAATGCCGATGACGATCGCCAATGCGAAACCGTAGATGCTTTCGAGCGCCGTCGGCACGGTTTCGCGCAAAAGCAGGTCATAGCGCTGCCAGGACGCGCGCAGGATATCCATCGGGCTCGGCAGAACGATCTTGCTGACATGGGCGAGATCGACATAGCCCTGCCACAGGACGACGATGACGCAGAGTCCGGCAAGCGGATAGATCAGGCGGTGCGCCGACCCGATCATCGCGTGATCCCCAGGGCCCGGCCCGCCCGATGTTCGAGTTCAGTGAACTCCGCGGAGTAGCGGATTTCGGCCGTGCGCGGATATGGCAGCGCCACGTCGATATAATCCGCAATGACTGCCGGGCGCCTGGAGAAGACGACGACGACATCCGACAGATAGACCGCCTCGGCGATGCTGTGCGTCACGAACATGATGGTGGCGTTCGTCTTGACGCGGATGGCGAGCAGAAGATCCTGCATCTCCATGCGGGTCAGCTCATCCAGTGCGCCGAACGGCTCGTCCATCAGCAGCAGCTTCGGCTCGTGCACTAGCGCGCGGCACAAGGCCACGCGCTGCTGCATGCCGCCGGAAAGCTGAGCCGGATAATGCGCCTCGAAACCTTCCAGCCCGACCAGCTTGAGCAACTCCATTGCCCGCCGCGTGACATGCGCACCCGTGTCGTTGCGCAACTCCATCGGGAACAGCACGTTCTTGAGCACGGTCCGCCACGGCATGAGGTTCGGCTGCTGGAACGCCATGCCGAAATCCGCATGGGGCCCGTCGACCGCCTTGCCGTTGATCTCGATGACGCCGCTGCTGGCGCGGATCAGACCGCCGACGATCTTGAGGAAGGTCGTCTTGCCGCAGCCGCTCGGTCCGAGCAGGCTGACGAGCGATCCGGCCTTGAGGTCGAAGGTGATATTCTCGATCGCCACGAAATTGGAATGCGTGGGGAGCTGAAACTCCTGCCGAACATCCTTGAAGTGCCCGAACGCGCAAGCGGCGTCGACCGGACGCCGCTCGGCAGATTGAGTGGATTGCTGCATTACGACCGTGGCGTCAGGGCTTGATCGGAGTGGCCGGCAGGAACCCGGTTGCATAAAGGTCGGTCGCGGCCGGCGGATTGGCGCCGACGCCGACATATTTCACCATGAAGTCGAGGCTCGACTTCATCTCCGCGGGATCGAACGAGCCGAGGCCGTTCTTCTCCACGGCCGGTGTGACGGCAAGATTTCTGACCACGTCGATCTCGGCCACGCTCTTTGCCGGATCGAGGCTCTGGACGAACTTGGCCTGATCTTCCGCGGCTTTCATCGGGTTCTTCAGCGCAAATTGCCAGCCGCGCAGGCTCGCATGCACGAAGCGCTTCACGACATCGGCGTTCTTCGTCAGATAGTCCTCGGTGGCGACGACGCCGTTCGAGTAGAGCGTCAGTCCGTGATCGGCGAGCAGGAAGGTCCGCAACTCGGCACCCTTCGCCTTCGCCGCGGCTTCGAGACCTGGCTTGGACATCACGAAGAACTCGATGGCCGGCACCTGACCCGAGATCAATGCGGTCGCGCGCGCCGGGGGCGCCACGTTCGAAATCGTCAGCTTGTTCGGGTCAAGCTTGTGCTGGGTCATAAACCCGGCGATCACCTTGGGAGTGAAGCTGCCCGCGCCGCTGCCGAGATTCAGGCCTTCAAGCTGCTTCGCGTCGGTCACGTTCGCGCCGGTGTTCAGGCTGAAGATGGCGTAAGGGGCCTTCACGTAGTTGACGGCGACCATCTTCACTTTCGCACCGTTGGCGCGGGCGAGGACGAGGCTCGGCACGTCGGTGAAGCCGAGTTGGGCGGTGCCGGCTTCGAGCGCCTGGATCGTCTGCGCGGTCCCCTGCGAAGGGATGATCGAAACGTCGAGCCCCTCCTCCTTGTAGTAGCCCTCGGCGACCGCCGCGTACCACGGCGCGTGCCGGCCGAGCGGAATGAAATCGAGCGAGAACGTGATCTTGGTCAGCGGCTTGTCCTGCGCCGCCGCGGTGCCCGGCAGCGCCGGCATGAGCGTCAGAGCCGAAAGCGCGATCAGCGCCAGTCCATTCAAGCGTCCCATTGTGCTCCCCTACGCTTCCACCCATCGGGCTGGTCGCCCATATCCTCATCCTGCCACCCACATTCTCGATGGGTCAACATATTTTCGAAAATCCGTTGATTGCCGTTTTCGTCTGTCGTATCCAGAACGGGTGGGCCGTCCCTCTCCGGCGGACGCACCGGGAGTCGCAATGCCATCTTCGCTCGCCAATGCCAGCACCGTGCAGACCCTGAACGCGTCGGCGCTCGCGCAGCTGCGTTCCGACATCCTCACCTGCCGGCTGATGCCGAACGAAAGGCTGCGGGTCGAGGCGCTCCGCGAGCGCTACGGCATGGGCACGAGCCCGATCCGGGAAGCGCTGATGCGGCTCGAGGCGGAAGGCCTGGTCGAACTCGAGCAGAACAAGGGATTTCGTGTCTCCGAGGTGTCGGCGGCGAATTTACTCGACCTGATGCGCACACGCGTCGAAATCGAGACGATCGCCTTGCGCTGGTCGATCGAGAAGGGCGGCGTCGAATGGGAAGCGAACCTGCTCGGCGCGTTCCACCGCCTGTCGCGCCAAACCAAGATCGACCCGAGCAATCCCGACGCGATCAGCGAGGACTGGAGCCGGGAGCACGCCGACTTCCATACGGCCCTGGTCGCCGCGTGCGGCTCGCCGACGATGATGGCGATTCGAGCGCGGCTGTTCGAACAGGCCGACCGTTATGTCGCGCTCTCGATCATGTCGAGCGGCCCGCTGCGCGACGACGTCACCGAGCACAAGCAGTTGATGCGCGTCGCGCTCAACCGCGAGACCGAGAAAGCGGTCGAGCTCAATCGCCTGCACATCACACGGACGCTGGACAAAGTCGCCGCGTCGCTCGCCGCCGGCCATGCGGCCACCGAAAGCCAGGGTCGAAAGCGGTCGAGATGAGTGTGTCGGATCATGTCGCCGCGCCGGAACTGACCGGCTTCATAGCGCGCCTCTTCGCCGCCGCCGGCCTGGCAGACGACGCCGCTGCCGAAGTCGCCGACGGCCTCGTCGGGGCCGATCTCGAAGGCCTCTCGTCGCACGGCGTCATGCTCGTCGACATGTACATTTCCCGCCTGCGCCAGGGCTCGGTGTCGCGCGCGCAAAGCGGCACTGTCGTCTCCGAGCGCAACGGCGCCGTCGTGCTCGACGCCGGCCACGCGCTCGGTCACCTCACCGGGCGTCAGGCCATGTCGATCGCCATCGACAAGAGCCGCGCCTTCGGCGCGGGCATCGTGTCGGTGCGGCACGGCTTTCATTTCGGCGCGGCCGGGCGCTACGCGCAGCAGGCCGCGCAGGCCGGCTGCATCGGCATTGCGATGTGCAACACGCGGCCATTAATGCCGGCGCCGGGCGGCGCCGAACGCGTCGTCGGCAACAATCCGCTCGCCATCGCTTTGCCGTCGGCCAGCAAGATCCCTGTCGTGCTCGACATGGCGACGAGCGAAGCGGCGATGGGCAAGATCCGTATGGCAGAGAAGGCCAAGACGGCGATCCCACCGACCTGGGCCGTTACCGACAACGGCAAACCGACCACCGATCCGTCGGAAGCGATCGCCGGCATGTTGCTGCCGACCGGCGGCGCGAAGGGGTTCGGCCTGTCGTTCATGATCGACATGATGTGCGGGCTCCTGTCGCAGGGCGCCTCCGGCGCACAGGTGCGTCCGCTCTACGGCGACTTCGGCGTGCCCTACGACTGCTCGCATCTCTTCATCGCGATCGACGTGGCGCATTTCTGCGAACCCACACTGTTTCGTCAGCAGGTCACTATGGCGGAGGAGCGCATTCGCGCCGGTCAGCGCGCGCCCGGCGTCGACCGGCTGTTCACGCCCGGCGAGCCGGAATGGCAGCGGCGGCAAAGCGCTGACGGACAGGTCAAGGTCGATCCGGCCGTCGCTGCGACGCTAGTGCGCCTCGCCGGCGAGCTCGGCGTCACCCATCCGTTCCAGAACACGACGAAGGAAAAGCGTCATGCCTAAGGTGCAAATCAAGAGCCCCAAGCTGCGCCAGCCGAACGGCGTTTTCTCCCACGCCACCGCGATCGAGGCGACGGGACGGTTCGTCTTCATTTCCGGCATGACTGCGCGCCGGCCCGACGGCAGCATCGCCGGCATCGGCGACATCACCGAGCAGACGCGTCAGGTGTGCGAAAACGTCAAAGCCGCGGTCGAAGCCGCCGGCGGAACGATGGACGATATCTGCCGCGTCGACGTTTACGTGCGCAACATGGAGCACTTCGAGGCGATCCACAAAGTGCGCGCGCAGTACTTCAAGGAGTCCCTGCCCGCTTCGACTATGGTCGAAATCACCAAGATGACCTCGCCGGACTACCTGATCGAGATCAACGCCATCGCCGTCATACCTTGATATCGAGATCGCCGACATGGACGACAAATATGGACTGAAGGCGGCAGCCGATCGCGGTATCAAGCTGCGCGACATCGGCGACCGCATCCTCCTCGAGAACGACCTCGTGCGGGTCTGGGAGGTCAAGCTCGAGCCGGGAGAGACGCTCGGCTTCCACATCCACTATCATCCCTACCTCGTTCTCGCGCTGAGCGGCGGCGCTAACGAGATCGAGACGATCTCGGGCAGGACAATCTCCACCGACGAGCCGGCCGGCTCCTACGTCTTCATCAACGACATGCGCGAGGTCCACAGGCTGACCAACAGGTCGAAGGTGACCTATCTCTCGCGCCTGATCGAGATGAAGTCGGTCACCTGGACCGCGACATGACCGTCGCCCCACGCTTCCCCGAACGACCGAGGCTTTCATGACACAGCTTCCAGAAGGCGCGCCCAATCTCCAGGAGATCCTCATCCAGTCCGAAGGGGTGCCGTGGCGGGAGAAATCTCTCAAGGGCATCTCCGAAAAGATGCTTTGGCGCAACGAGGAAACCGGCGCCTCGATCGCGCTCATCAAGTTCGACAAGGGCGCCGGCATTCCCAAGCCGCATTATCACGCGGCAAACCAGTTCATGTTCTGTCTGAATGGCAAATACGAATACACCGCAACCGGCGTCGTGCTGACGGCCGGATGCTTCTATTGCAATCCCAAAGGCAACGTGCACGGCCCGGCGATCGCGCGTGAAGAAACGGTCGTGGTCGAAATTTATGACGGGCCGCATTATCCGCATAAACCGGATTGGTACACCGACGAGCGCGATGCCCATTGAGAAGACTTCGCGTGCACCTTCGGCGCCCGGCCGCTCCGGGGCAACGAGACTGATTTATGTCCGCTCCGGGCTCGACGCCGACTTCAGCCATCTTCGCGAGCGCGCGAATGCACATCGGCACTGATATATCGATCGATCGGACCTGAGACTGATCCCGCCTCGACCGGCACGCAGCTTGCCGGAAAGTCCTGCACGAACCTCAGGCCTTGCTCCTTTGCGGCTCCAATGAAGCGATCGAGATGCTGCATGGCCCCCGTCGGGAGATCATGCAGCACGACCAGCGCGTGCGGCTGAGCGAGGCTGAGAGCGAGGGCGCGCTCCACCCAGGTACCCGGTCGCGCCCAGTCCTCGGGAATGACGTTCCACAGCACGCAGGTGAACCCACCGTCGCAAAGAGCTTGCAGGGCTTCACGGTTCAGCAGGCGTCGATCGAGCACACCGCCGCCGCCGAAGGGCCGGAATAAGCGGCGGACGTGCGACAGCTCTCCGATCAGGCGTTGTGTGCTCTCGATCTCGCGAGTCGCCATGCCGTGTTCCACGCAGAGACCGAGCGGCACCTGGTGATTGAAGGTGTGATTGCCGATCCAGTGCCCCTCGGCGTGAGCCCTTTCCGCGAACTCGCGGCGATCCCGCAGCTTTTCGCCGACGACGAAGAATGTCGACAAAATGTCGTGGCGGCGCAGGATATCCAGAACCTGCGGAGTGACCTCCGGGTCGGGCCCGTTATCGAAACTCAGAGTAATCAAGGCCATTGCGGATTCTTTGCACACTGACGGCGATCTCGCCTCGCGATCTGGGGTTTCGGCGGCCACTCCGAAGGACGTGTAGGCGTCAGAGGCGCAGACGGCCGAGCCAGCCGCTGTCAAATTCCAAGATAGCGGCTCCGGATCTCGTCATTGGCCTTCAGTTCGTCCGGACTCGACGCGTAGACGACGCGCCCTTTGCTCACGATGTTGACATGATCAACGAGCTTGAGCGCCAGATGCGCGTTCTGCTCGACGAGCAGGATCGACATGCCGTCGCGCTTGAGTTGGCCGATCGCCTCCCATAGCCCCTGAATAATGATCGGCGCGAGGCCTTCGGAGGGCTCGTCCATGATCAGGCAGTCAGGGTTGGTCATCAGCGCGCGGCCGATGGCCAGCATCTGCTGCTCGCCTCCAGACAGCGTCTTTGCCCGCTGGAATCGTCTCTCGCGCAGGCGCGGGAACATGGTGTAGACGCGCTCGAGGCCCCAGCCGGTTCGAGCATGCCCGCGCTCCGCCACCAGCAAGTTTTCTTCCACGGCGAGTGTCGGAAATACGCGTCGTCCCTGCGGCACCAGTCCCATGCCGCTGCGCACCGTCTCGAACGAGCTCTTCAGAGTGATGTCGTCGTCCTTGAACAAGATGCGGCCGCGGCGCGGCGGATTGAACCCGACGATCGAGTTGACCAACGTGCTCTTGCCGACCCCATTGCGGCCGAGCAGCCCGACGATCTGACCACGCCCGACCGTGAGCGAGAGCCCCTGCAGCACATAGGCCTCGCCGTAATATGTATGGATGTCCTGGACGTCGAGAATGGCCATGGCTCAGCCCGTTCCGAGATAGACGCTCTGCACCCGCGCACTCGACCGGATAAAGTCCGGGGCGCCGCTCTCCAGGATCTGGCCGAAATGCAGCACGGAAATTTCGGACGCGACGTCGAACACGATATCCATGTCATGTTCGATCAGGAGAATAGCAATCTTCGGATCGAGCCTGCCAAGAAAACGCGTCATCTCGGTCGACTCGCCGGACGAGAGACCGGCGGCCGGCTCGTCGAGCAACAGTATTTTCGGGTCGCCCGCAAGACCCAACACGATCTCGAGCTGCCGCTGTTCGCCGTGTGACAGGTTGCTCACGACGACATCCTTGCGGTCGACGAATCCGGCCCGCTCCAGAAGAGCATACGCCTTCTCGTGCATGTCGCGGTAAGACGACATGAAGCGCCACATCACGAATTTCGTCGGACGCATCCCGCCGATGGCGAGCAGCACATTATCGAGCACGGTGAGCGCAGGAAAAAGGTGCGTCACCTGGAACGTGCGCGCCATGCCGAGTGAGGCACGGCGATGGCTCGGCCAACGCGTGACGTCACGTCCGAACAGCAGGATCTCGCCGCTGGTCGACGGAAAAATGCCGGTGATCAGGTTGAACAGTGTCGTCTTGCCGGCTCCGTTCGGACCGATGATGGCCTTGCGGTCGCCCGGCATGATGCGCAGCGAAACGTCACGGGTCGCCTGTAGACCGCCGAAGCTCTTGCACAGCCCTCGCAGTTCGAGGACCGGAACGGCAGCCGTCTCTTTCATCGTGTCGCTGTGCACGCGTGGACCTTGCTGTCTCGAATGAGTGCCGCCGGGGCCCGACGAGCGGACCCCGGCACTCAACGTCATTCGCAGTTCTTGCAGGGTGGGAAGTCGCGGCTATAGACCGGTTGCGCCAGGAACTTCGCCTTGTCGTAAGTCCAGAACTGGCTCACGTGCGGATAGGTCTTGATGACCGTATTCCAGAGCTCCGGCTTGCCGTATCCGAACATCTCCTTCTTCTCGACCCTCTTGATGTAGATGTTCTGGATCGGGCTGCGTGTCGTCGGATCGAGTTCGACCGGTCCGCGTACCGCATCGAGCTTGATGCTCGCCATGGTCTTTATGAAGGCTTCCGGCCCGGGATATTTGCCGCCGTGCTTCGCCATGGTTTCGTCGATCCATTGCGCCGCCGAATAGTCACCTTCCGAATAATAGGATGGCACCTTGTTGTACTTGGCGCGGTATTTCTTCACGAATTCCCGGTTCTTCGGCGTGTCGAGCGCAGCGCTGTACATCAGCGCCGAAACGTCGCCCACGACTTCATCGCCCATGGACGGCAGGATGAACTCGTCATAGCTGGTACCGCCTGCGACGATCGGCTTCTTGTTGCCCGACGCGCGCAGCTGCTTCGGGAATTGCAGCGACATCGGCCCCACCATGAGGTCGAAAACCGCGTCGGCGTCGGCCTTCATCGTCGGAATGTACGGGCCGAAGTCTTTGGTACCGAGCGGCACCCAGATCTTCTGAATCACCTTGCCGCCGCAGTCCTCGAAGGTCTGCTGGAAGCCGCCCGTCTGCTCGTAGCCGAAGGCGTAGTCGGCGGCGATGGCGACCACCTTCTTGTAGCCCTGGTCGCAGGCCCATTGGCCCAGAGGATGATTGGGCTGCGACGGCACCCAGACAGAGAAGACGGTGTAGGGATATTTATCGACCTGCCGCTGCGCGAGATCGTCGGCCGTCGAGGCCGTGCCGATATACAATGTCTTGAGTTCGGTGCTGACCGGCCCGAGCGCATAGGCGCTCGACGCGAGCAGCGCGCCCGCCAGGATGTCGACCTTGTCCTGGAGAATGAGCTTCTTGGCCTTGGCGACGTCGACATCCGGCTTGCCCTGGTCATCCTCGACGATGAGCTTGACTTTGGCGCCGCCGAGCATGCCGTTGTGCTCGTCCAGATACATCTGGAAGCCGTTGAGCATGTCGGTGCCGATGGCTGTGTAGATGCCGGTGCGCGGCGCCAGAAAGCCGATACGCAGTTCCGGAGTCTGCGCGCGAGCGCCGGCCGCCAGACCGGAAAGCAGAACTCCGCCCAGCAGTGAGGCTGCAATCGTCCGCATTCTCATGTCTTCCTCCCCATTTGGTCTTTGTTGGATCGTTCGATCATTTCACGACGCCTTCGAGGCCAGTTCCTCGGAAACCGGGACAGGCCTGCCGCCGGAGCGGATACGCAATTGATGGATGCGTTCCGGGATGCTCATCAAGCCGCCCGGAAGATAGAGAATGGCGAGCACGTAGACGCCGCCGAGCACGTACTGCCACCAGGGCACGATGGTGCTGAGATATTCGCGCAGGCCGAACACGATGCCCGCGCCGACGGCACCGCCGACCAGCGTGCCCGCGCCGCCGAGCACGACCATCAGGAGCGCGTCGACCGAGGTCGTGATGACGACCGTTTCCGGGCTGACGTGACCGTTGGTGTGCGCCCACAGCACACCGGCAAGCCCGCCGAAGCCGCCGGCAATGACGAAGGCGAGATATTTGTGCAGCCAGGTGTTGTAGCCGAGGATCTGCATCCGCACCTCGCGCTCGCGGATGCCGGCGAGGCTGCGGCCGAACGGCGACCGCACGAGCACGTAGAGCGCGCCCATAGAGGCCGCGAAGAAGGCGAAGACCAGATAGAAGAACGTCGTCTCGTTCGACAAATCGATGCCGAAATTCGGCCGACTCGTCATGTTGATGCCGTTGTCGCCGCCGGTCAGAGAGTTCCAGCGATATGCGAGGCCCCAGACGCACTGACCGAGCGCAAGCGTGATCATCAGGAAATAGACGCCGGTCGCGCGGATGGCAAAGAGACCGAACACCGCGGCGAGCGCGGCGCCGATGAGGAACCCGAGCACGACCACGATCCAGAAATCGAAGCCCAGCCCGAAATGCATCTTGGTCGCAAGAACAGCCGTCAGATACGCGCCGACGCCGAAATAGGCGGCCTGCCCCAGAGACGGCAATCCGGTAAATCCGAGCAGGAGGTCGGTGCTCATCGCCAGAATGGCGAATGCCATCGCACGCGTCGTGAGCAGCACCACGAACGAGCCGGAATGCGGAACGACCCACAGCAGCGCCGCCATCACGATCAGCACCGCGACGATCTTGCTGTTGACCCGGCCCATCATCGCCTCAATCGCGGCCGAACAAGCCGGTCGGCTTGATCGCGAGGATGAGCACCATCGGTGCGTAGAGGGTGAAATAGGAGACTTCGGGAAACAGCGCCTTGCCGAAATTGTCCGCAAGCCCCACCGCCAGCGCACCGATCGCCGCCCCACCGAGCGAACCCATGCCTCCGATGATCACGACCGCGAAGGCGAGCGGCAGCATCTCGAAATCCAAGCCCGGATAGATGCCGAGGAAGCCCCCGCCGATGACGCCGCCGAGCGCCGCGAGGAAGGTGCCGAGCGCAAAGATCATCATCGATATGCGGTTCGTGTCGATCCCGATGCCGCGCGCCATTTGCGCGTCGTCGACCGTCGCGCGCACCGCGGCCCCCAGCCGCGTTCGCTCCATCGCCAGCCAAAGCCCGATACCTATCACCAGCGCCATCGCGATCATGAACAGCCGGTAGAGCGGGAAGTAAATGCCGCCGAGTGGCACGCTCTGCTGGAGGATTTCGGGCGGGTTGATGTCCATGTTGTTGCCGCCCCAGATGTCGAGCGCGGCCTGCTGGAAGAGATAGGCGAAGCCGACCGTGAGCAGCACCTGCCGCAGCGGATCGAAACCGAGCGGCCGCAGAAATACGCGCTCCATGACAAGCCCGATGATGGCCACCACGACCGCGGCAACCGGCAGCGACAGCGCCCAGGAACCGGTGGCGCCGATCACCGACAGCGCGATGTAACCGCCAAGCAAGAAATAGGAGCCGTGCGCGAGATTCACGATGCGCATGACGCCAAAGATCAGCGAGAGGCCGCTGCCGATGAGGAACAGCAGCGCGCCATAGGAAACGCCGTTGAACGCCTGGATCAGCCAGAATTGCGCGTTCATATCCTCCCGTCCAAATCGCCCGGATTTCCGCCGGGTTCTGGAGCAGGCCGGCGTGACGTCGTCCGACCCGCACTTAAAGTATTGGCCATCGCCGCTGCCGACGCCACCTCATTTTACCCGTGAGCGACGGGCAGCCGTGGCCTCGAGATCGATCGTCATGGTCGCCGCGTCGATGACCACTCCGTATTCGTCTGCCGCGCGCTGCTGCGACACGTACTCGTTGACGACGTCGCTCAGCACCGCCTCTGCGTCGCGCTCGTGCGGATCGCCCACGCCGCAGCCCCCGGCAGTGCGCTGGATGAGGACGTCGCCCTCCCCCACTTTGGCCTGACGGTGGGCGCGGACCTGGGTCTCGACGCCGCCGGGAGGTGTCAACGTCAGCTTATTGAAGAAGTGCGGCGAATGACCGCCGAGGACGGTATAGCCCCGGGTCACGTCGCCGTCGGAATCGCCGGTCAGCAGGATCGCCGGACTCCCCTTATTGACCGCCTCCCAATAGATGCCCAGGCCGCCGCGATAACGTCCAGCGCCGCCGGAATCCGTCGTCAGTTCGTAGCGGGTGATATGCCAGGGATAATAGGTCTCCAGCATTTCGACCGGCGCGCGCACAAGTTCGCCGCCGCAGACCCAGGGGGAGATGTGCGGCCAGCCGTCATAGCCCCAAATCGCGCCGGAACCGCCGTCAGAAACGTGGGCGAGGAACACGTATCGCTCATTGCTGCGCGGATCGGCACCGATCAGGCCGCAGCCGTAATGGCGCGCCCACGCGGCACAGATGTTCTTCGGCACGGCCTTGCTCAGCGCCTCGGCCGCGCATTCGAGCACTTGCGTCCCCATCGAGATCGGGGCCGCGCCAACCGTCGCCGGATAGACGGGATTCACGCAGGTTCCCGGCGGCGCGACGATGGTGATCGGCCGGTAGCTGCCTTCATTATGATAGGAGGAGATCTCGGCCGAAAGCGCCGTGAAGACCGCGGAATAGACGCTTGCGTAGGTCGCCGAGAGCGGACAATTGACGAAGGAGACCTGCTTGTCGCTCTCCGAGAAATCGAATGTAAGCGTGTCGCCTTTCACCGTCAGTGTACAGCGCACCCAAACCGGCACGTCGAAATTCGAGCCATCATCGTCCGTCGCTGCTTCCGTGCGGTAGACGCCGTCCGGGATGAGCGCCAACTCGGCGCGCACCGCCCGTTCCGTCGAATCGATCATGTCGTCGATGTAGCGCAGGAGCGGCTCGCGGCCGTACTGGTTGAGCATCTCGACGAGGCGACGCTCGGCGACCTTCATCGCCGCGATCATCGCCGCATTGTCGATGCGCATGCCGTCGGGGAAGCGGATATTGTTGAGGAAGAACTCGTAGACGGGAGTCTCCTCGCCGCGAGCATAGATGCGGGTCGGCGGAATGACGAGGCCTTCGGCATGGATGTCATAGGCGCCCGGGAAATAACCACCGGGCAGCGAACCGCCCATATCCTCCTGATGCCCGCGCGCCATCGCGAGGCAGACGAGCACGTCCTCGTGGAATACCGGATAGAACAAGGTGATGTCCGGCAAGTGCGTGCCAAACGCCTTGTAGGGATCGTTCATGATGAAGACGTCGCCCGGTTCGATCTTGCCGGCGAATTTCTTCAGCAGTGCCTTCACCTGAAGACTGCCGGCGCCAATCTGCCCTGGCAGGCCTACATAATGCGCAATCGACCGCCCCTTCGTGTCGAACAGTCCGACACAGAAATCGTGCAGTTCGGCAGTGACAAAGTTCTGCGACGAGCGTTCGATGATGCTCGACATCTCGCGCGAGATGCTCAGAAACTTGTTCCAGATGACCGTTTTGGTCACCGGATCGAGGGTGTCTGTTGTCGCAGCGTCGGCGATCTTGGCGTCCATCGTCTTCTGCCTAGAGCTGGATGAGATAGTTGCCGAACGAATCCACTTCTGCATGCGCGGCGTTGGGTACGAGGATGGTCGAACCGGTTTCCTCGATGAGGGCGGGCCCCGCGATCTTGTTGCCTGCCATGACTGCGTCGCCATCGTAGACCGGCGTCGTCTGCCAGCCATGTTCGCGTCCGAAGAAGCAGCGGCGATCTGATTTCTTCGCCGTTGCGGCCGAATCGCCGCCGGCGGCGATCGTCTTGAGCTTGATCGCGGGGGTCGGCGCGATCGCGCGCACCCGCAGATAGATCACTTCGATGTGCCGGCCCTTCATGGCAAAGGCAAAGGTCTGCTCGTGTCGCTGGTGAAAGGCTTCGGCCAGCGCGCCGAGGCTCTCAGCCGTGACCAGGCCATCGAGGCAAGGCACTTCGACCTCGTTGAACTGGCCGACGTAGCGCAGATCGGCGCTGCGTTCGAAATGGACCTGGCTGCGCGTAGCGCCGGAGCGAACGAGGATATCGACGCCCTCGGCTTCCATCGCGGCATAAAGGTCCTCGATGGCGGCCGGGCTCACCTCGGCAAGTCTCTTCGAATAGCTGCGCACGAAGTCCTGGCTGAAGTCGGGCAACTGCATGCCGAAGGCGCAATAGGCGGAGGCGAATTTCGGAATCATCACCCGTTTGATGCCGGCCTTCCGGGCGATCTCGCCGACATGCAGGCCGCCGGCGCCGCCGCCGGCCACCAGCAGGAATTCTCGCGGATCGAGGCCGCGTTTGGTGCATCGCTCGTTGAGCGCATCCGCCATGCCCTCATTGACCACGTCGTATATTGCGAACGCGGCATCTTCGCCGGCGACATCGAGCCGTCCCGCGATACGCCCGACGGCACTGTCCGCCGCAGCCCGGTCAAGCTTGATTTCACCGCCGAGAAAGAAGTCCGGATCGATATAGCCGAGCACGACATTGGCGTCGGTGACCGTCGGATCGCTGCCGCCGCGGCCGTAGCATGCGGGCCCCGGACGCGAGCCGGCGCTCCTGGGACCGACACGCAGCAAATCGAGGGAATCGAACGAGGCGATGCTGCCGCCGCCGGCACCGATCGAGTGCACATCGACCATCTTGGCGGCTATGCGCTGCTCGGAGAGCCAGGTATTGCTCGTAAGCAGTATCTGGTCATGCTGGATGAGCGCCGCCTCAAAGCTGGTGCCCCCCATATCGACCGACAGCACCTTGGGCGAATATTGCCCGCCAAAATAGAGCCCGACCGACGGCCCGGCAGACGGCCCGGACAGAAGTGTGGTCACAGGATTTCCCTTGGCCGTGTTCTTATCCTGGATGCCGCCGTTCGATTGAATCAGCAGCAGATGTCCCCTGAAACCGGAGCGGCGCAATTCCTCCTCGAGACGGTCGATATACGAGGCGAAGATGGAGCCGACATAGGCGCCGACTACGGTCGTATTGAACCGCTCGAATTCGCGCGAGATCGGGATGGTCTCGTAGGACGTGGTGATGAATGCGCCTGGCGCAATTGCGCGCGCGATCTCGGCGGCGCGCCGTTCATGCCGCGGCTCGACATAGGCATAGAGGAAGCAGATGGCGATCGCTTCGCAATCCTCCTTGACCAGTCGTCGGACGGCCGCTTCGACTTCCCGCTCGTCGAGCGGCGCGATAATCTCGCCGGTCGGCCCGATGCGTTCGTCGATGCCGATGCGACGCGCGCGCGGCACCAGCGGCTCTGGAAACTTGACCTTGAGATTGTATGGCGAGATGCCGACCCGCATGCCGCGCCGCAACTCGATGATGTCGCGGAACCCTTTTGTCGTCAGCATGCCGGTTTTGACACCGGAGCGCGTCAGCAGCGCGTTCGTGGTCGCCGTAGTGCCGTGGATAATCGTCTCCACGTCGGCAAGCAGCGCGTCGAGGCCGACACCCCTCGCCTTGGCCGCCTTGCGCAGGCAGTTGAGTACGCCGTCGGAGAGCGCGCCGTAGGTCGACGGCGACTTGAACATCTCCACCGTGCCGTCCGGCGCGGTGACCACCATGTCGGTGAAGGTGCCCCCGATATCGACGCTGACGCGCAGCACGCTCCTACCCTCCCCGGCGGCCGTTTTGACCTGTTCTTGCCATCACGATAGAACCGAACACGCCATCGTATAATTGTCATTTTGAGATTTCTGCGATCTAATAATCAGATGGATCGAAACGGACGGGAAACGCTGTGGATCTCCAGCAACTGCGCTATTTCGTGACCGTGGCCGAGGTTGAGAACATCACCCTCGCCGCTCACACGTTGCGGGTCGCGCAATCCGCGGTGAGCCGGCAGATAAGGCTGCTCGAGGAAGAGTTGGGCGCCATCCTGCTCCAACGGGCGGGTCGCGGCGTCAAGCTGACCGAAACCGGCGAGCGGCTACGGCACCGGGCGAGCGACCTGATCCGCCAGGCCGACGACATCCGTGCCGACATCCGCAACCGCGGAAACGAACCGTCGGGCATCCTGCGTATCGGCGCCAATCCTTCGCTTGGCGAACTCGTCTTCCCCGCTTTGGCGGAAACCTACACGAGCGCCTTTCCGAAGGTACGACTGCATTTCGTCACCGATATGACGATGCATATTCAGGAAGCCCTGCGCAAAGGTGCGCTGGACTGCGCCATCATCGCGTTTCCCGACCGCGACCCGTCGCTGACGGTTCAACGAATCGCCGGCGAGAGCATCCATCTCGTCAGCCACCGGTCCCATGACCTTGGCTGGGGATCGGTCTGTACCGTGAAGCAGCTTGCGAGCGTACCGCTGCTCCTGCCCGGCCTACCCCATCGGGAGCGGCTCGGCTACGAACGGCTCGCTGCCGCCAAAGGCCATACTCTTCAGTGCCGCATGGAAGCCGACAGTCTCTCGGTGCTGCACGATCTGGCGAAGATCGGCCTCGGACATCTGTTGCTGCCGTCAACCGCCGCGTTCAAGCTTACCGAGGACGGCGAATGGACCTCTCGCCTGGTCAAAGGCTTCCAGCTCGAACGGTTCCTCGTCTGGCACGCGGAACGGCCGATCACCGATGCGATGAACGGATTCATGCGCATCCTCACCTCGGAAATCGCGGTGCTGACGAAACGTCGCATCCTGCAATGATGGACCAGTCCATGAACGCCGAGCTCGAACTCGTCTCTATCGCCACCGACACATACCCGCTCGACGGGCTCCTCTACATGCCTCGCGGCAGAAGGCCACGCGCCGCAGCGATGATCTTCCACGGCAACTGCCACAACTTCTATACCGGGCCGTCGCGGTTTCTGCCGGAAGCACTTGTGGCCGACGACATTGCGTGCCTGGCATTCAATCGGCGCGGCCACGAGATGGTCACTTCCCTCGACGGCCGCAATGTGGGAGGCGGAGCATTCCAGATGGCGCACGAGGCGATTGCGGACGGCCGTTTTGCCGCCGGCTTCCTTGCCGATCGCGGCTTTGCAAAGCCGATCATTATCGGGCACAGCAATGGCGGCGTGCTGGCCGCCCAACACGTCGCCGACCATCCCGATACGCCGGCGCTCGTGCTGATGTCTGCGCACCTCGGCGGCGCCGGCATCACCACGCTGATCAGCGCCAAGGGCCTGTTCGGCCGCGACCGTCTGCCGAAACTACTCTCGGAAGCCGAGCGGATGATCGCGCAAGGGCGCGGCAAAGAATTGATGCTGCTGCCGGGCTGGTGGTGGGTGATCAGCCCGGAGTCGCTGCTCGACTATTCGCGCAACATGCCAAACACGCTGGACAACGCGCGCAAGATGACCGCGCCGGTGCTGTATATTTGCGGAGACCAGGAGCCGCCGGACCTCTACCCCGCCCATGAGTTCGCCGCGCGCTGCTCTTCCCCCTGCGACGTGCGGATCGTGCCGAACTGCGACCACTTCTACACCGGGCTCGAGCGCGAGACCGCGGCGCTCGTGACCGGATGGCTGCGTCGATTGCACGCCGCAACGTAGCCGATCCGGCGCCGGTTCGCGCGGGCTCTATGCCAGCGCGCGCTCAAGGAAACGGCCCGAGCCGACCGCATCCTCGACCAGCGCGCCGTCGCGCACGGCGAAACGGCCGCGCACCAAAGTGTGCACGACCTGTCCTTTGAAGCGACGCCCCTCATAAATCGAATAGCCCGCGCTCGAGACGACGTCCTCTCGTCGGCACACATACTCGCGCCCGAGGTCGACGACGGCGAGGTCGGCATCGAGCCCGACAGCAATGCGGCCCTTGCGATGGGCAAGCCCCATGGCGTCGGCCGGCCCGCTCGACAGGAGCGAGGCAACACGGCCGAGCGAGAGGCCGCGTCCATGATGACCGTCCGTCAGCATCACCGGCAGCAACGTCTCCAGCCCGCCGCAACCCGGCGAGGCCTTCCAGATACCCCCCGCCTTGGCCGAGATGTCGCGGTGCACGTGGTCGGTCGCGACCGTATCGACGTCGCCCATCAGGATGCCGGTCCAGAGGGCGTCGCGATCCTCGCGCGCGCGCAGCGGCGGGTTGATCTTGCCGACGTCGCCGCCGTCCCAGTCGACGTCGTGAGTCAGGTAGTGCGGACACGTCTCGATGATGATGTCGGTGCCGGCATCGCGGGCGCGCAAGCCGGCTTCCAGCGCTTCACGCGAGGAGGTGTGAACGATATAGAGCCGCGCGCCCGTTTCCCGCGCGAACAGGCCGGCGCGCTGCACGGCGTCCGCCTCGACGAACGGCGGCCGCGTCGCGTTCCAGGCCTTGAGGCCGCCCTTCCCGTCCGGATCGCTCGCCATGACGCGGTTGCGCAGCACCCAGGACGCCTCGATGTTTTCCGGGTGCGGGCAAACCATGCCGCCGTTTCCGGCCGCCGCCTCGCACAACCTCAGCAGGAAGCCGTCATCGATATCCGGCAGGCCGAGCCGCGTCCCCTCGCCGCCGCGATTGTTCATGAAGATCTTGAACGAGGGCACGCCGAACTCGCGCGCATAGCGCGGCACGCCGGCGAGCTGGTGCTCGGTCGAAATGATGAAGTGATAGCCGAAGTCGATACGGGCGCCGGCCTCGGTGACAGACTTTACCTCATCAAACAAAGTCTCGAACGGATCGGTCGCCATCAGATAGGGAATGAACGTGGTGACGCCGCCGACAGCAGCCGCGGCCGTTTCCACCGCTGCATCGTCGGGCACGCGGGGCCGCGCGATATCCTTGGCGTGGCCGAGATGCAGATGCACATCGATCACCCCGGGCAATACGGTCCTGCCGCCGACGTCCAGCACCTCTCGCGCCTGAACGTCGACGCCGGGCTCCAGAACCGCGGCAATGCGGCCTTTGCTGATCGCTATGTCCGCCGCGACACCGTCGGTCTCCGGCAGCACAACCGTCCCGCCCCGGACCACAAGATCGAATGCCATACGCCCTATCCTTCTCTTATGACGCTGCGACCCGCGCCATGGCCGCAGACTGAATTTTGCGCAACGCGTGTCCGACATGCACCGCCGGCATTTGCTCGATTGCCAGGATTGCCCGCTCGAGAGCTTGCACATCATTTGGCCGGCCGATCATGCCAGCATTGTCGCGGAACTTGGTGATAACCGCTTCGCGGCGAGGCGGCCGGCGCGCGCCGCCGAACACATCGTCGATATAGACATCGGAGCTGTGGCCGTTCGCGAAGCGGACGTGGATCCGTGCCTCGAAACGGTCCGGAAACCGCGCATCGGCCATCGGGCGCGCCGTGACGCATTTCGCCTTGACGAGCACCGCCCCGCTTGGTGCTTCCGCAAAGCTCACCGGCGTCACGGCGCCTTCGACCAGTCGGGCAGCGAGCGCGACGGGCAAACTGTAACGCGCCTCATGCCCGGTCTGCGGCGCAAGCTTGCGCTGCCACGGCTCGGAGATCAGCAGAGCTTCGCCGGGCGGGACCTCGCAGTCGATCGTGTCGACCGCGACGCCTGGCGCCTGTGCGAGCGCTGTCTCCAGCGCCTCGATGAAGGGATGGATATAGTGGCAGCACGGATAGAACTTGAAGGCCGCCTGCAACAGATGCCAGTTCTCTCCGAGCGTCTCGATACCGGCGGCGAAGCGATCGGCGGCCATATCGTCGCTGGCAAAACGCCGAAACAATCCGAACTGGCCTTCAAACGCCGTCGCCGGCCCGGTGAGGCCGCTACCGGCGAGCGTGGCGGCAACGATGCCGGCATGCGCGGCCCAGCCCGCGTGCAACGACTTCACCGTGCTGCCATTGGTCAGAAACTCGAACACACCGGACGACTGGCTCAACGCAATGCCGATCGCGTCGATCGTCTGATCCACGCCGAGCCGCATCAGGTCGGCGGCAACGAGCGCGGCGGCGAGCGTTCCGCCGGCCGACGTGACCTGAAAGCCCTGCGCCTGAAACCGGCCCGGCGCAGCAAGGCCCATGCGGATGAGAACTTCCCAGCCTTTGACGTAGGCGGTCAGCAGGTCCTCGCCGCTCGCGCCGGCGCCCTCCGCGGCTGCCAGGGCCGCCGATGCCAGCACCGAGCTGCCGTGCACGATGGAGCTCGTATGCGTGTCGTCATATTCCAGCGCATGGATCATGCCGCCATTGGCGAGCGCTGCCGAGGCCGGTGCATGGCCTCCGGCGAGACCGAAGATCGTCGCCGGACCGCCGCCGCCGTTCAGAGCCGGCGCCGCGCGGAGATAAGGTGTGCCCGCACTTGTCGCCGCCGCCGCCAGACCGACGCCGATCGCATCGAGCAGATGCAGGCGCGCAGCGTCGCGCACGTCTTCGGGAATCGCAGCGTACGACACCCGCCGCCATCGCTCGACAAGCTGCCGCGCCAGGCTCATGCCGTCGACTCGCCTTTGATCTCGTGCGCCGCCGCGAGGCCCGCCAGCCGGCCGAGACCGATGGCACTGAGCAGGCCGTTGCCCGAGGCGTAACCGCCGGCGCCGGTTCGTCCTGACAGACCCGCCGCGGCGCCGCCGCCGGCAAAGAGATTGGCGATAGGCCGGCCGTCGGCGCGCAGGACACGCGCGTCCTCGTCGACCATCAGGCCGCCCTGCGTATGGAACAGGCCCGGCACGACGCGGCATATGTAAAGCGTGCCGGTGAGTGGCGCGAGCGCGAAGTCCTTGCGGCCGAACGCGTCGAGCCGTTCGCCGCGCGCCGCCTTGTTGTACTCCGCGACCGTCGCCGTCACCGCCGCCGCATCGAGGCCGTGAAGGGCGGCCAATGCTGCCGGCGTATCAGCCTTCTTGATACCGCCGTAGTTCGCGAGCTCGACGAACTCCTCCTCGGCGGCGGTGACGTCGAAAATCTCTTGATTGAAAATCGCGAAACAACGGCCGTGCTGCGCCATGACGTTAGGCGTGTATCCCGAATAGCCGGCGCTCTCGTCACCGAAGCGGCGCCCCGCGGCGTTGACGATGATGCCGCCCTTCTCAATCGTCGTCCACGACAGCAGGCTCCCGTGCGGATCGGACACCGCGGCGTAGCCTTGGTACGCGCCGATATTACCGAGCGCAGCGCCGAGCCGTTCGCCCCACAGGACGGCCTCTCCGGTGCTGCCGCGCGAGCCGAAATACTGCGCACCGCTGATCTCCGGGCAGAACCGCGCGACCAGTTCGCGGTTGCCGGCAAAGCCGTTGACCGCAAGAATCACCTTGCGGGCAAGAATTCGCTGCCGTTTGCCGCTCCCGGTTTCGATCTCGGCGCCGATGACCGCGCCCTGCGGATCGGCGACGAGCTCGCGCACTGCATTGCCGACGGCGAGCGGAATGCCGCGCTTCTCCGCCGCCGCCAGCAGGTCGTCGACCAGGTCCTGGCCACGACGTGACACCGGCGCGTGCAGGCGCGGAACGCTATGGCCGACATGCTTATACGCGGTGATCAGGACAATCCGCGCGCCGACACTGTCCGCGAGCCACTCCACCGTCTGTGCCGAAGTCGCAGCGAGACGCTGGACCAGACTTGGACAATCGGTCGCTCCGCCCGTGCGCAGGAGATCCGCGGTGAACCGCTCGACCGAATCGGCGATGCCCGCCTCGCGTTGGAAACGCGTGCCGGCGGCAGGCACCGACCCGGTCGAGAGTGACGAGTTGCCGCCGGGCCGGTCCTGCTTCTCGACGATGGCGACATCGGCGCCGGCGTCATGCGCGGCGATCGCTGCCGCCAGCCCGCAGGCGCCCGCGCCGATCACAAGAACGTCGACATCCACCTGCATCGGAGCATCCTCACTTGCCGATCATGTCCGCGACGCAATCGCGCCACGACATGCCCGCCGCAATTTTCGGATCATCGACCAATTGGCGCAGCACCGTCGCCATCCTTGGAAACGTACCGCGCGTAAGGTCGTCGATCTTCCCGAGCAGTTCGGTCGCTGCAAACGGCTTGTCGAGCCCGCCCCGCGCGCTCTCGACGAATTCCGTCAGCGTGTCGCCGTCCTTAAGCCGCCAGGTGACGCGCCCGGGCCGATCCTTCGGCCAGGCTTCGATCGGCGCATAGGGTTTCAGCCGCACCGCGTGACGCAGGCGCGCGATCGCCGGATCCTCGAGCGTGTCGCGCGCGAAAGCCACCTGCCCGCCAGAGCGTCGCACCGCGACAGCCGCCATCGCGTGCGGCATCGAGAACTTGGCCGACAGCACGGTGGGCGGATCGACTTCGGTCAGGGTCAGGCCGCGCGGATGCGTCTCTACGACGATTTCGGCAATGTCGTCCGCCCTGCGGCCGGAGCTGGCGAGCGTCTCGCCGAGGGCCAGGCTGGCCTCGACAGCGGAATGCGCGTATTGGCAGCAGGCGAACAGTTTGTGATAGCCGCTGGTGATTGCCCACTCGCGGCCAAGCTCCGCCGTCAGCGCCTCCGGCTCCGCCGTCGTTCCGAAGCATCCGACAAAAACATCGTGCGCACTTTCGGCGAGGCCGCCGAAGCCGAGCGGCGCCAGATCGGCCGCGCGCATCCCCGCCCAGGCGGCAATGCCACTCCAAGCATTGCGCACCAGAGCGCCTTCAAGCGCATGATTGTATGGGCCGGCGAACACCATGGTTGCGCCGGAGGTCACCGCCGCGAGCAGCACGTCCGCCTTGTAGCCGCGCAGGACCCCGACCGCCGCGGCGGCGCCCAACGTACCGAACGCGGCATGGGGATGGACCGTCATTGTGGCGAACGGAAACGCCCGCGCGCAGCGGCCGACGATCTCGTAGCCGAGCGTGAGCGCACGCAGGACGTCCAAGGTCGTGGCGCCGGCCGCTTCTGCTTCCGCGAGCAGCGCCGGCAGGATGTAGGCGCCTGCATGGGCCGGTGCGAGCCGGTAGCCTTCATCGAGCTCGCACCAGGTCGCAGCGGTGCCGTTCGCCGCCGCGGCCGCATAGCGATCGACGCACGCCCGCGCGCGATTGAAGATCGTCGCCTCATGCGCGGTCGCGCGTTCGGCAAAAAGCGCCTGCGCCCGGCCCACCTCCGGCTCCGATTCGGCGGCGACCATTGCCGCAATATTATCGGCGAGCACGAGCGCCGCGCGCCGGATGACATGATCGGGAATGTCTTCAGCCTGCGTCGCAGCGGCCCAGTTCACCAGCTCGCGCATGCCGTCGCCGGCGCGGCAGCGCTGCGTCTGTTCGGCCGCACTCAAAACCATTTCCACAGATCCGCGTTGCTGCCGAGTTCGGCGGACGAGCCACGGAAGACGACGCTGCCGGACCTCAGGATCAGCGTCTGATCGACGATCTTGAGTGTGGCCGGCACGTTCTGTTCGACGACGACCAGCCCGACGCCCATCCGCGCATTGATATCGGCCAGCCGCCGCATAACGTTACGAACGATCACGGGCGCAAGGCCGGTCGTCGGCTCGTCGAGCAGCAGCCACTTAGGCTTGGTCATCAAGGCCATGCCGAGCGCAAGCATCTGCTGCTCGCCGCCGCTCATCGAGCCGGCGCGCTGCTGGCGGCGCTCGGCAAGCACGGGAAAGAGATCGAACACCTGCGTGACGAAGGACGGATCGAACAACAGGCCGGCGATGCGCAGGTTCTGCTCGACCGTGAGGTTCGGAAACACGTTGTGCCCTTGCGGCACGAAAGCGATGCCGCGGCGTACATTCTCCGCCACCGTGGCCGTCCCGGTTTCCACGCCTTCGACCTCGACCCGGCCTTCGCGGGGGCGCAATGCGCCGACGATACAGCGCAGCAGCGTCGTCTTGCCGGCGCCGTTGTGTCCGAACACGCCGAGCCGCGCGCCCGGGGGAAGCGTCAGCGAGACGTCATTGAGCACGGTAAGAGGACCGTAGCCTGCCGTCAGATTGTGAACCTGAAGCATGCGTCCTCGCTAATGTCCGAAATAGAGTTCGGTGAGCTGAGGATTGCGAATGAGCTCGGCGACCGGCCCGCGCGCCAGAATGGCGCCGGAGAACATGAACACACCTTCGTCGCACAGGTCCTGAATGAAGGCGACGTTGTGCTCGACGATGCAGACGGCGACGCCCTGCGCGGCGACCTCCCGCACCACGCGCTGCATGGCGGCGTAGGATTGCCCCTCGACGCCGGCCATTGGCTCGTCGAGCAGGAGACACTTGCCGCCGCGCATCAACGCGCGCGCGACACCGACCAGCTTCTGTTGCCCGTAAGGCAGGTCGGAAACGAGCGCGCCGGCAGCGGCCGACAGGCCGATCTTGTCCAGGATCGTAAACGCCTTCTCGCGTGCTAGCGCATCGTGCGAGCGCAGCCGCCCGCGCGCGAACAGGACGTTGATCAGCCGCTCGCCGGGATAGTCCGTGCTGCCGATCAACAGATTGTCGAGCACCGTCAGCGAGGGAAACAAGCGGTTGTGCTGCCAGGTCCGGCTTAGGCCGGCACTGACCCGCTCGTGGAATTTCAGCGCGTCGATGCGCGCGCCATCGAGCGCCACCGTGCCGCTGTCGGGCTTAACCACCCCGGAAATCAGGTTGAACAGCGAGGTCTTCCCTGCACCGTTGGGCCCGATCAGCCCGATCACCTGGCCGGATTGCAGCGACAGTTCGATATCGCGCGCAACCACGATGCCGTCGAAGCTCTTGTTCAGGCCGCGCACGTCAAGAACGGCGGCCATCAGCGCGTCTCCCCCGTACCGCGCCAGACGTTTTCCGCCGGCACGAGGCCTTGCGGCCGGAAGAACATGAAGACGAGCACGAGGCCGGTGAACAGAAGTCCCTGGATCGGGCCGAGGACACTGGGCGGCAGGTTCAGGAAGGTGATGGCCTGCGGCAGCGCCTCCAGCAGCAGCGCGCCGACGATGGGTCCCCAGGTGGTGCGCATGCCGCCGACCACGACCATCGTCAGGATCGCTGACGACTGGAGGATCTCGAACTGCTCCGGCGTGATGAAGCGGAAATAGTGCGCATAGAGCGCGCCCGCGAGCCCGGCGAGACCGGAGCCGAGGCCGAAGATGGCGAGCTTCATCCACATGGCATTGCGCCCGACCGAGGCGAAGGCCAATTCGTCGTCGCGCATCGCGCTCATGGCGCGCCCGTAGTCGCTGCGCGCCACCAGCCGCACCAGCAGGATCACGGCGACCATCACGACCAGGACGAGCGCCACATAGGATTCGCGCCCGAAATCGCGGATGAGGAACGGCGGAATGTTGGTGTAGCCGCCGGCGCCGCCCGTGAACCGCACGTTCTTGATGATTTCGAGCACGCCGAGCTGAAAGCCGATGCTCGCGATCAACAGGTAGTCACCGGACACGCGGAGCGTCGGCAGCACCAGCGCGACCGAGGCCACCAGCGCGACGACCATGCCGGCCACCATCGCCAGCGGCACGGGCACGCCGAAATTGCGCGCCAGGATCGCCGACGTGTACGCACCGAGCGCAAAGAAGACCGGATGCGCGATCGACACCAGCCCGCCATAGCCGATGATCAGGTTGAAGCTCGTCGCAAGAATGACGTAGAGGCCGACGATGATGATGATGCCGTCCACGTATTCCATGGCCTAGACCTGGCCTTCAGCGGCCGGCGCGTCCTGCCCGCCGCCAATGTCGCGCGTGGCCGTGGCGAATCGCCGGCGGCGGCGCGGCATGCGCAGGCCGTTCGGAAAGAACACGATCGCAAGGAACAGAAAGACGTACAGCAGCAGGCCCTGCCATTCGGAGGGGATCACAAGAATGCTGGAGTTCTGGATCACGCCGAGGATGACGGCTGCGATCGCCGCGCCGGCAAGGTTGCCGATGCCGCCGATGATGGTGGCGGCGATGGCGAACAGCATCAGCGACAGCCCCGTCTGCGGCAGAACCTGCGCGCGGGTGCCATAGAGAAACATGCCGACAGCGACCAGCGCGCCCGCCATCAGCACGGTCACAAGAAAGATTTGACGCTTATTGACGCCGTAAAGCTCGGCAAGGTCGGGATTGTCGGCGACACCGACCATGAACTGGCCGATCCGCGTGAACCGCATGAAGCCGAACAGCAACGCCAGCATGACGAGCGTCGCGCCGATCGCCGGCAGGTCCCAGGCGCTCACGGCGATGTTGCCGACAAGCGTCACAGGCCAGAAGATCGTCGGAAAAATGGTCTGCGGCCAAGTCCCGAACGCGAGCATCGCGAGATAAGCGACGAACTCGGAGACCATGAACGTGAATACGAACACGAACATGACCGACACACCACGCTTGCGCAAAGCCTCGAAGCCAATGCGCTCGAGCGCGAAGGAGGCCGCAAGCGTGATGGCCATCATCACCACGAACGCGGCCCAGGCCGGCCATTCGAGCCACTGCACGGTGACGAAGGCGCTATAGAAGGCCACCGTCATGATCGCCGCCTGGGCGAAGTTGAAGATCCGCGTGACCTTGAGCACCAACGCAAAGGCAACCGCGAACAGCACGTAGTAGCTGGATGTCGCCAACGACGTCCACAGAATCTGTAGAAGGATCGTGGCGTTCAGCATTGCTCGATGCGTTTGCGGTTGCCTGTTGCGTTATGTCTGCGGCCGCCGGCTTACTCGCCGACGACAGCCTTCTTGGTCCACTTTCCGCCCTTCACTTCCATCAGGTAGACGGGCTTCACGACGGTATGGTCGGAGCCGAGCTTGGTATTGCCGGTCAGAGGCAGCTTGAACGCGCCCTGTGCCAGCATCTCCTTGCGGAAGTTCTCGCCGGTCGGTGGCAGCTTCTTGCTGTCGAGCGCCTTGAAGATGTCAGCGACCATGTACGGCGCGTCATAGAGATACTCGGTGTACGGCAGGCCGTTCGGTTCGCGGCCGACCTCCTTGACCCAGCGTGCAACGTATTCCTTCACTTTCTCAGAGTCGGCGACGCCCGGCGCGAGCGAGGTCGCAATGACGCCTTCCGCGGCGGCGCCCAGTTGCTGGACCAGCTTCGGATTGTAGGCGGCCGAATAGGACGAAACCGGCTGCGTCAGTCCAAGCTGGCGCATCTGCGCGATCACCTGCGGTGTGTCCGAGACGAGACCCTGAAGGTGGATCATGTCGGGGTTGGCCGCGCGCACCTTGAGCAGCTGGCCGGTGAAGTCGGTCGCCTTCGGATCGTAAGCCTCGTAGGCAACGACTTGGCCGCCGGCGGCGGTAAAGACCTTCTTGTAGACCTCCGCCGCGGCCGTGCCGGTGTCGGCGTTGATGAAGACGATCGCCGCCTTCTTCTTGCCCATCTTGGTTGCGGCGTAGTTCGCCACGGCCCTGATGTCGATGTCGGCCAGCGGGAACGTCGTGTAGACGTAGTCGCCGAGGGTGGCGATGTCAGGCGAGTTGGCGCCGACGCTCAATTCGACGACCTTGTTGTCGTTGGCAATCGGGGCAACCGCTTTCACGACACCGCTCCAGGCGGTGATGAAGGCAGGCACCTTTTCGACGCTGATCAGGCGGTTGACCGCCTGGATGCCGATCTGCGGATCGGCCTGCGTGTCGAGAACGATCATCTCGAGCTTCTTGCCGTTGATGCCGCCGGCCTTGTTGATCTCGTCGACCGCCCATTGGGCGGCCTTCACCTGGTCCTGGCCGTACAGCGCCTGCGAGCCGGTCAACGGCATCGCCAGGCCGAAGCGATAGGCCTGCTGCGCCGATGCGGCGGCGCCGGAAGCCATCAGCAGCGCCAGCACGGCGGCCGCCTTCGTCAAGCCTTTCAAACTCCAGATTCGCGGGCTCATCACGTCCCTCCCCCTTTGCTGAACAGACGAACTATGCGGCCGCACGCGCGACCGATTGCAACGCGGCAAACGCCTCGTCGGTGCTCATGACGTCGGCGTACTTTTCTGACATGTCGAACAGGTTTACCGCATGCGACACTTGGCTGCGGTCGTAGACGCATTCGTGCGGCACGAGCATGCGGAAGTTGTAGGCGAATCCGTCGACGACGGTGCCGCGCACGCAGCCGCTGGTGGTGCAGCCGGTCACGACAAGCGTATCGACGCCGCGCTCGATCAGGTAGCTGGCCAGCGGCGTCCCGAAAAACGCGCTCGGATGCTTCTTCGGCAACAGGACGTCCTCCGGATTCGGCGCCACCTCGGCGACAAAATCATAACCGCGCTTGGCGACCGTCATCAGCGCCGGCACCTTGTCGGCCAAGCGCCCTTTGTCGAACGTCTCCTTCTGCGAGACGTAAGGATAGAGCACCGGCCAGCCCTTCTGCCGGAACAGCGACAGAACGCGCGCGATGTTATGGACGGCATCCCAGCCGACCTGCCCGCAGGCAGTCGGAAATTCCTTGATCGCATCCCAGAACGGACGTGGCTCCGTGCCGACCGTGCGATACTGGACGTCGATGATCAGCAGCGCGGGCTTTGAGCCGACCCCGGTCTTCCGTCCGAAACCAGCCGCGCGATAGGCGTCGATCTCGCTTTGCGGAATGATGTTGTCCCAAGGCTTCATGACCGCGATCCTCAACTGGCGTCTAGGTGTATCGGGCTTCCAAATCGTCGAAGACGTCCTTGCGCACCGCGCGCTGGCGCTCCTCGAACGAAGCGAGATGATCGCGAACCTCGTCGAGCGAGCCGTTGCGCTTGAGCGAACCAAGCACTTCACGCACGGATTTGAGCGCGGCCTGCAGCGCCGCATTGGCGTAGAGCACGGCTGCGAAGCCCATGCCGGCCAGCTCGCGCTGCGGCACTGCGGGCGTAAGGCCGCCGAACACGATGTTGGCGACTTGCGGCACCGGCAGCTCGCGCGCGACGCGCGCAAGCTCCTCGACACTGACCGGCGCTTCGACGAAGGTGGCGTCCGCGCCGGCCTCGATCATGGCATGCGCCCGCTCGAGCGCAGGCTCGAAGCCAAGAACGGCGCGAGCATCGGTACGCGCGACGATCTGGAAATCATTGTCGCGCCTTGTATCCACGGCCGCCTTGATCTTCTGCACCATGTCATCGAGCGGCACGACATCCTTTCCCTTGAAGTGCCCGCACTTTTTGGGGAACACTTGGTCTTCGATCTGCATGCCGGCGGCGCCGGCGCGCTCGAGCACACGCACCGTGCGCACCATGTTCACGGGATTGCCAAATCCGGTATCGGCATCCGCCAGCACCGGCACGTCGACCACGTCGGCGATCGCCGCGACATGCTCGGCGAGTTCGGTCAGCGTGACGAGGCCTATGTCTGGCACGCCGAGCGTCATATTGGCGATGCCGGCGCCCGTGACGTAGACGGCCTCGAAGCCCAAATCCTCGATCACCCGCGCAAACATGGCGTTCGGCGTGCCCGGAAAAATGACGCTTTCCCGGCGCGCGAGCATCGATTTCAGGCGTGTCGTTGCACGCCCGGATTTCAGAGACGCATCCACACGGGCACCCCGCACCACGGTAGCCCCAAGTTGAATAGGGCCTCGACAAGCTGTCAACAGTTTTCAGCGCGACACTAGCGTGTCGACCGACGGCGCCTCGCCTGCCGCGGTACGTCGATCTTCCGGTCGACGCCGGTCCCCGCCTCCGGCTCGGACAGCAGAGCCGGCACGGAATTCAACCGGGCATTGCGGATGTGATGCCGCATCGTCTCCTCGGACGCATCCGGATTACGTGATGCAAGCGCCGCGGCGATCTCGCGATGTTCGGTGAGCGCCTGATGCGCGCGGCCGGGACGCGTGCTGGAGCGCAGCCTCTGGATGCGGAGCTGATAGTACAATTCGTCGAGCAGCATCCGCTCGAGGCGCTCGCAGCGCGCGCCACGCACGATGGTGAAGTGGAAGTCCTGGTCCTGAGAATACTGGTGATAGGCCGACCCGGACGCCAGCTCCGGCTGACTGGCGTGATGCGCCAGAAGATCCTGCAACCGAGCCAACTCAGCCGCCGACATGCGTCCGGCGGCAAGGCGCGCCGCCATGCCCTCGAGCGCCTCGCGGACGAGAAAAAGCTGCTCGAGATCCTGCGAGCTGAAGTCGATGACGCGTACGCCGATGCGCGGCGTGCGCATCACCAGCCGGCCCTCGAGCCGTCCGAGCGCTTCGCGCAGTGGCCCCCGGCTGATCCCGAGTTGCCGCGCGAGCTGGGCCTCCGACAATTTCTGTCCTGGCTGAAACTCACCGGACGTTATGGCCTGGACCAATTTGCCGAATGCTTCCTCGGCGAGCGAGGTGATTGCAATTGGCCTCAATGCAGACATCGCGGGACCGGTCCCTTTGCCGCTTCCGAACAAGCGGACCGGTGGCCCACCTGCCAAAAGCGCGTGGGTGATAGAAGCATGTCTGTCGACAGTCTGCAAAGGGACCCGGATATTCCGAAGTCCGCTGCCGGGTCACTGTGGCACCCGCGATCAGACGGCGCCCGCGAGTTCGCGATCCTTGCCGGATGCACGCGCATTGCATCCACGCGCGATGTCGATAACGGTATCGGCCGCCGGCACGCTGTCGCCGCGCCATGCGACATGGCCGTCCGGACGCACAAGCACGAGACAGCGTTCGTAAAGACCCGCGATCTTCCGGTCCGCCACCGGCACGATGGTCAGCGGCACCGCGCGGACCGTAGCCGCGTCCTGAAGTGCAACCACATCGCGCGTGGCTGCTCCCTCGAAGCAGAGCAAAACGAATCCCCTGCCGAACAAATCGAGCGTCGATCGGCCGTCGGACAGCCAGGCATGCGGCGCGCGCGAACCGCGCCGTGATGTCGGAGTGTAGCTACCATAATCGTCTGGCGTCGGCTTCGTGCCGTCGGCAATGACGATTGGCGATCCTTCATAGCGATAGCCGACTTGCAGCCCCCAGGATTCCCAATCGAGCCGCGTGCTCTCGCGCAGGCCTGCGCCGATGCGTCGGCGCAGCGCATCGCCTTCGGCAGTGTCGTCGAGGATCGCTGCCGTACTTTCGCGCGGCTGCCAGGATTTGAAATTGTGTGTGGAGGCTGCCGCATTACGGATCGCGACCGGACGGCGTTCGACGTCGTAGCTCTCTAGCAACCCCGACCCGCCCCAACCGCGGATCACGGCGTCGAGCTTCCAGCCGAGATCGACGACGTCGCCGAGGCCGGTATTCATGCCCATGCCGCCGGTCGGTGACATGATGTGCGACGAATCCCCGGCCAGGAACGTGCGGCCGGTGCCGAACGTATCGGCGATCAATTCGGCGCGCCGCCACGGCAGCACCGAATGGATCTCGAACGGAATGTCGTCGCGGCCGAGCGCGCGGCGCACCCAGGCCGCTGCATCCAGCGTGGTGAGATCGAGCCTTTCCGGCGAACCGAGAATGGTGAAGCGCCAGAGATCCTTGCCGTCGACGACGGTCCAGTTGCCCCACGTTCCTTCCGGCCCGACGAAGATGTAGCGCTCCGCTTCCTCCTTGCCGATGCGTGCGAGCAGGTCCTTGATCTCGACCATGATGCCGACCGAGTAGCTCAGCCGGGCCTTGCCCTGCATGCCGATGCCGAGCGCCTCGCGGATTCGGCTGGTGGCACCGTCGCACGCGACCATGTACTGCGCGCGGATCGGCACCTCTTCGCCGGTCGCAAGGTCACGGACGCGCGCCATGACATGGTCCGGATGCTGTTCGAAGCTTTCGAGCGCGTGTCGCAGGCGGATCGAGACCGGCGGCTGCTCCTGTGCCGCGTGTTGCAGCAGCGGATTGAGCCACATTTGCGGACAGCGCTGCCTCCGCTCCGGCGTCCATTCAGGAGTTGGCGCTGCGCCGATCGACGGATACGGCTCCTTCGCCAGCAGATGACCGGCGAGGCTGATGCAGAAGGCGATCGACAATTCGTAATCGTCTGGAAAGCCCGCCTTGCGCACGCGTTCGGCGATACCCCAGCGACGGAAGAACTCCATCGTCCGCACGTGGATGATGCCGATCTTGGGATGATCGACCGAGCCGTCGCCCTGCTCGATCAGGGTGCATGGCATGCCGCGCCAGCCTAGATCGAGTGCGAGCGCAAGGCCGATCGGGCCGCCGCCGACGATCAGGACCGGCGTGTCGATCAGCCGGGTCATTGCGACGCGCCTGTTCCAAATTGCGCCCGCAGCTTGTCCAGCCACCCGCCGATGAGAAATTCGCCGTCCCGCGGCGCCGGCACGGGAACGCTCCAGGGCAGCGCCTTCAAGAGGGCCCAGGCGAGGCACAGATTCGATGAAAGGACCGGCTTGCCCGAGCGCCGGGCCAGTTCAGGAATAGCGCGCAAGGTCGGCATACCGGTGCCGGTGAGGACGATGGCATCCGCCTTCTCTACCTGGAGCACGGCGGCTGCCTCCAGCACCATCGGCGTGCGCACGAGATAGACGTTGCGCGTGTCGGCCGTATCGAGCGGCACCGTCGCCGTGCTGACGATCTCGAGACCGCAATTGGTCCAGTAGGCTTCGCTGGCCTTGATCAGCCACGATGGATAGGGCGCGAACAGTGCGATCCGGCGCAGGCCGAACTCCTTCAGAGCCGCGCGGATCGCTTGCGCCGACGACACGATCGGATAGCCGAAGGCGTCAGCGCAGGCGCCGATCTGGCGCTCTTCCTCCGGTGCGCCCACCAGGTACGACGTGCCCGTACACGCAAAGCCAAATGCGTCGATGGGCGCGGTGTCGAACGCTTCCAGGCTGGTCGCGAGGTTGGTGAGATAGTCGACCAGCCGGTTCTCGGACTTGGTGCGGCTGCCCTGAAGACGCGTCGTGACGAGCGACACGCCCGACGGCACGAGTGACCACAACTCTGGCTCTACAGTTGGGTTGGCCTGCGGCACGCCAATGCCGAAGGTCGCCAGCTGTCCGTACTCGCGCGTTGCGGGCCGGGCTTCGCCGGTGTTCGGTGGCTGATTGCTGTTCATGTTGAATACTGGGATCGCCCGGGCCTAGACGCCGTGTCAGGATTTTTCATGGATAAGCAAGCGCTTCCGCATGACGCGCTGTCGCTACGATTTGATTTTTGCCGCAGAGATTGCCGACTTCCATTTCGCGATATCGTCCAACATGATCGCCTTAAATTCTGCCGGGCCCGCCCCAATCGCGTCCACGCCGTAGGTGTCGAAGCGGTCAAGAATGGATTTCTCTTTAACCGCCGCCTGGATTGCGGTCGCGACTTTGTCGACAATTTCCTGTGGCGTGCCAGCGGGAGCAACTACGCCATTCCAGGTCTCCGACTTGAACCCCGGATACCCGACTTCCGCGATCGTCGGCACGTTCGGAAGCTTTCCGGAGCGCTTCGCGCCGGAAACGGCCAGCGCGTTTAGATCGCGGCCGGCGTGCGGCAGCGCCTCGGATAGATTGCCGAAATAGACCGGCACCTGCCCCGCGATCACATCCGCAATGGCCGGCGCACCGCCCTTATAGGGCACATGCACCATATCGAGTCCGGCCCGCTGTAAAAACAGAACCATCGTCAGGTGGCTGACGCTGCCCGTACCACCCGATGCATAGGGCACCTTTCCAGGCCGCGCCTTTACGTATTCGATGAACTGCTTGATATCCTTCGCCTCGAAGTCCCGGTTGGCGACAAGGCAGAACGGATTGCTGGCGACGTCGCAGATCGGCGCAAAGTCCTTCACGGGATCGTAGTGGACTTTGTGAAGCACGGGTACGATGGCCACCTGTGGCAGGGCCACCATCAGCATCGTGTAGCCGTCGGGCGCCGCCTTTGCCAACGCGTCCGCCGCCACTATACCGCCCGCTCCGGGGCGGTTATCGACCACGAATGTCTCTCCGAGCTTTTCACTCAGATAATTGCCGATGATCCGGGCGATCCCGTCGGTGTTGCCGCCCGGCGCAAATGGGACAATCATTTTGATCGGCCGCTCGGGCCATCCGCCTGCAAAGGCGTATCGGGGCAACGCCATTGCGGCGGCAACCCCGGCCAGACCCTGCAAAACTCGACGCCTCGTTGTCATGTCCGATCTCCCATTCCGTTTTGTTCATTTGCGGCGCGGCTCGAGGGCGCGGAGCCCTCTGCCCGACGCCGCCCCTCAGGCAACCTGCTCCGCGGCCCTCAATCCGTCGAACATCGCTGTCCGCATTAGAAACGCGCGCGATCGGTCGGGATTGGCAGCGATGTCCCGCATCTCGTCGAGACGGGCCTTGCGCTTTGCGGGATCCTTTTCCTCCAAGACCTGCTTATTCTGAATGGTCATTGCCTGGAGGAACGCCTTCGCAACGTGGCGTCGCTGCCGGTCGTAGAGGTCCAGCAGAGAGTCGCTTCCACCGTTCAAAACCTGAAGGAGTTTGCCGGACAGGCTGACAGCGTCGTGAATGCCGAAGTTCATGCCCATTCCACCGAGCGGGTTGTTCACGTGCGCAGCATCGCCGGCGAGCATGACCCTGCCGGCGCGGTAGACCTCGGCGACGCGCTGATGGACCGTGTAGAGGTTGGTATGCACGATCTCGTAGGGCTGCCCCGCCGGCATGAAGCCTTGCACCTTTCGCTCGGCGTTCCCGTAATCCAGCAGCTCCGACTCTGGTGCGTCAGGCGGTGTGGGGAATACGACCCGCCACACGCCCGGCGGAGCAGCACCCGGGACCTTGAACAACGCACACCACTCGCGCGGGTCCGAGACGTAACAGCTATAGGCGAAACCCTCGCGCTCGAAATCGCTGGTGGTGGTAATGACCAGGAAGCGTTCCTGGTAGGTGAACCCGGCGAAGTCGATATCCTGAGATTTGCGCACGACGCTGCGGCCGCCATCGGCGCCGATGACGTAGCCGGCTTCATAGGACCGTCCATCGGCTGTGGTGACTGCCACGCCTTCGGGCGACTGCGTGACGTTCTGAACCGTCGCGCCATAACGAATCGTGCAGGTGCTCTCGCTCGCCAACAGCTCGGTCAGCACAGCCACCAGCTTGTGCTGCTCGCACTGAAGGCGATACGGATATGGTGTGACGTCAGATAGAAGGCCGAGATCGAACTCAGCGACGACGCCCTCCTCCCTGCCGCGGAATTGCCAGCGCGGGCAGATGATCCCAAGCTCGTGCAGGCGCTTTGTAACCCCTGACGATGCAAACATTTCCATCGTCGGTGGGTGGAAGGTCGCGGCACGCGGGTCGTCATAGACGCCGGTACGGCTCTCGAGCACGGTCACATCGACCCCCGCGTGGGCCAGAAAGTACGCAGCCGTCAGACCGGAAGGCCCGCCGCCGACAACGATCACTCGCTTGTCAGTCATCGACTAGAACTCTTCGAGAATGCGGCCGCAGCCATAGACGCGATCTTCAATGCCGCAACGCCGGAGCGCATCCCAATAGGTCACCACGTTCATCGCCAGCACAGGCTTGCCGAGCCATCGTTCGGCCTCGGCCGCGACCGCGCCATTCGCAAGATTGGTGCCGACTTGCAGGATCGCATCGATGTCGTCACCATCGAGATCGCGCAATACCTGGCGCAGACGCGACGGCTCCACCTCCGCGATTGCCATTGGCGAGGCGCATTTGAGCCCGACGAGACGAATCACCTCAAAGCCCGCCTCGACGAGATAGGACCGTACGGTCTCGTCACCCTTCGGCTGGTGCGGCGTCAGCACTGCAATGCGTTTAGCGCCGAATTTCCGGAGGGCCGCGACGCCCGCCGTCGAGCCCATTGAAATACCGACGCCGGCGCGCTCAGAGAGGCTTTTCTGCAACTGGTCCGCCGTCGCGACGCCCCCGGTGAAGGCCTCGATCGCCACGCCCATGATCACGTGGTCGGGCTTCAAGGTCATCACCTGATCGATGGCCGGGCCAATGCCTTCGCGCATGGCTTGCACGTGCGCCAGGAAGCCTGCGTCGCTTGATTGGATCGGACCTGCCTTGATCGTCAGCCGCGCCACATGGTTGGTCACGCCACGCGGCGTACATGCCTCACACTCGGGGCCGACGATGGTATTCGTCGACGGAACCACGATGCCGATCTTTTTCCGAAACCCGAGGGCGTCCATCCGTATCTCCTTCTTCTCAGCCGCCGGCACATCCGGCGGCGCCCGGTCATTGCGCGACCGATGTGATTACTTTGCCGCCGACGATGTCGGCTCCGGCCGATGACGTCCGGCAGGACCGTGCCCCTTGCGATAGACAAGAAGGGTACGACGAAACGAGATCAGGATGTCGCCATGCTGGTTGTAACCGATCGTCCTTACCGTGAGGACGCCGACATCGGGGTGGGAGTTCGACGGCCGTTTGTCGAGAACTTCACTCTCGCTGTAGACGGTGTCGCCCTCGTATAGCGGGTGCGGCATCCGGACCTCGTCCCATCCGAGGTTCGCGAACACATTTTGCGAGACGTCCGAAACGGTCTGACCCGTGACCAGCGCGATGGTGAAGCACGAATTGACGAGCGGCCGGCCGAACGCCGTGTGACTTGCGTAGTTCGTGTCGAAATGCAGCGGCGCCGTGTTCTGCGTCAGAAGCGTGAACCAGGTGTTGTCCGTCGCAGTCACCGTGCGGCCTAGCGGATGCTTGTATATGTCACCGACCGCGAAGTCCTCGAAGAACCGCCCGGTCCAGCCCTCTTTCACACGCTCAGCTCCGGCCATCTCACCCACGGAAACTCTGCCCTCCGTCGAGATCGACGACAGTCCCGCTGAGGTAAGCGGCCTTCGGCGACGCCAGCATGACCGCGAGATCCGCGACCTCGGCCGCTTCCGCAAGACGGCCGAACGGCAGCGCCGTCAGCCCCTCGCGCCAGCGCTCCTCGTCGCCGGTATTATCCTTGGCTTTCTTGCGCATCAGGCTCTCGATCCGGTCCGTCCGCGTCGGGGACGGATTGATGCCGAGGACACGTACATTCCAATCGACACTTTTCGCACCGACCGCGCGCGTGAACGCGATCAGCGCCGCATTTCCGGTCGAGCCGCAAATGTAGTCCCATCGCGGCGCCTGGCCCGCCATGCCGACGATATTGAGCACGACGCCGCTGGAGCGCGCCTTCATTCCGGCGAGGTAAAGCTGCGTGAGATGAATGTAGCCGAAGACCTTCAACTGCCACGCCTCGGTCCACTGCGCGAGGCTCATATCGAGCAGATTGCCACCAGGTATCGCTCCGGCATTGTTGACCAGAACGTCGACCTGCGGATGCGCTCCTGAAAGCCGCTCGCGCTCGACCGAAAGGCCAAGGTCGCCGACGAACGTAGCCACCTCGGCCGCCCCTGCCGCTTTCACGGCCTCGGCCGCTCGGACGAGTCGACCCGCGTCGCGGCCGGTGACGATCACCTTCGCACCTTCCCGTGCGAAGGCTTCCGCACAGGCAAGACCAATCCCTTTCGACGCGCCGGTGACAAGCACCGTGCGATCGTTCAAACCGAGCTTCATGGTCATACCTTCTCCGGCGTCGGCACGGCGGCCCGGTACCAGTCGGCAAGTTCGGACCCGGTGAAGAAGCCCACGTCGGACGAGCCGGTGAGTAGATCGAGCATAGCTTCCAACTCGTGGATGCGGTGCGGAACGGATATGAGGTGCGGGTGCAAACCGATCGCAAGCACGATGGCGCTGTCGTGACATTCGCGCTCGAAGCGCCGGAAGGTGAATTCAAGCCGCCGTGCCATTTCGCCGGTGGCGTGCCGCTCGATGGCGTAAACGATCGAGTCGTTGATCTCGAGATTGTAAGGCATGGCTATCAGCGGGCCCGCGGTCGTACGCATCCATGACGGGCGATCGTCGACCACCCAATCGCAGACATAGTCGATCCCCTGCCCCTTCAGGATGTCGGCTGTATCGACCGTTTCGCGCAAGCCCGGCGAAAGCCATCCGCGAGTCCGACGCCCCGTGAAGGCCTCAAGCTTGTCGAGGCAAGCGCGGATCAAGGCGGATTCGCCACCATCGACGTGGTTGATCGCCTTTTGGTGCATACCGTGTCCGATGAACTCCCAGCCCGCGTCCCGCATGGCGACGGCGGCCTCGGGATAGGCATCGATGACGCCGGCATTGAAGCTCGTCGAAGCGGGCAGCTTACGGGAGGCGAAGGCTTCCAGAATGCGCGGAAGGCCCGCGCGCATGCCGTAATCCGCCCACGAGAAGTTCGGAACGTCGGGCACAGTCTCGCGCCCATGCGGCGGCGTCACGATCGTGCGCGGCATCGGTTGATCGAACTGCCAGTTCTCCACGTTGACGACGAGATGGACCAGTATCCGTTTCCCCTTTAGCGGCGGCAGCGGCGCACGGGACGAGGACAGCTGATAGGGAATTCGGGGATTGGCCATGCTCTTTTCTCAATGGGGTTCGGCAACTTTGATGTCGGCCATGATCCTGGCCTTGTACGCGGTGAACTCAGGGCTGACGAGGCTCGCGATCGAACGAGGACGCGGCAAATCGATCGGAATGGTTCGAACAATGCGGCCGGGGCGCGCGGACATGACGCAAATGCGATCGGACAACAAGATCGCTTCGTCGATGTCGTGTGTGACGAACAGCACGGTCGTGCCGAGGGACTGCCAGACATCGAGCAGCAACTGCTGCATCGACAGCCGCGTTTGGGCGTCGAGCGCGCCGAACGGCTCGTCCATCAGCAACGCGCGCGGATTCATCGTCAGCACGCGGGCAATGCCGACGCGCTGACGCATTCCGCCGGACAGCTGCACCGGCAGCGCATCCGAGAACGAAGAAAGGCCAACCTGCTTGAGCAGCTTGCGCGCAGGCTCCTCATAATCCGACCGGGCGAGACCCTGCACGCGCGGACCGAAGACGACGTTTTCCCAGACGTTCAGCCAGGGAAACAGCGCGGCCTCCTGGAACACGACGCCGCGATCGGGGCCCGGTCGGTCAACGGGCTGGCCGTCGAACAGCAACGTCCCTTCGCTCACGGATTCGAAGCCTGCGAGCAGGTTGAGCAGCGTCGACTTGCCGCAACCGGATGGACCCAGCAAGGCAACAAACTCACCCTCGCCTACCGTGAGGCTCACGTCATCCAGTGCGCGCACGTCTTTCGGTCCGTGATAGACCTTGGAGACGTTCGAAAAGGCGATCGTACCCATGCGCGTCCTTTAGCCCTGGAAGGATTGCAGACGTCGCCAGGTCAAGACCCAGCCTTCGATCAGGATGATGATGCGATCGCTCACGAGGCCGAGGACACCGATCGAGATCATATCGGCGATCACCACATCCATCCGGCCAACGTAATAAGCATCCCACAAAACGTAACCCAAGCCGGATTTTACCGCGATCATCTCCGCCACGATGACGGCGGTCCAGGCGATACCGAGACCGATGCGAAGGCCGGTGAAGATCGCCGGCAGCGACGCCGGCAGCACGACACGACGCAAAACAGTCCAACGGCTTGCGCCCATCATCAACGCGGCACGGATGAGGTTGCGCTCGACGTCGCGCGCCCCCTGCGCCGAATTGACGACGATCGGGTAGAACGCGCCGAGCGCGATCAGGAAGATTGCGCCGACGTCCTGTATGCCGAAGATTGCGATCGAGAACGGCAGCCAGGCGGTAATCGGGATCGGTCGCAACAGTTGGACGGTCGGGTCGAAGGCGCCGGATACGACCCTGTTCCAACCGATCATGACGCCAACCGGCACGCCGACCAAGATCGCGCAGGCGAAGCCCTTGACCACGCGTTCGGCCGAGAACACGAGATTGGAGAGCCAGGTTCCGCTATAGGCGTTGAAGCCACCACTCGGCCCGAAGGCCCAGACCACCCAGGCCTTCCACACGCGATCCGGCGTCGGCAACACCCCGCCGAACAGCGAGCCGCCATGTCCTGCGGCCTGCCACAGGATAATCACCGCAAGCGGTAGCAGGACCGCGATGGCGGCCTGACGTACGCCTCGACCGGCCGCGAGCGACATCCGCGCCGGAGACGCGGCTGAGCCGCGTTTCGCTGACGGCTCGTCACCGATGCGGTCGGTCGAGGTCGACATCAAATCGTGCTCTTTCGCCAGTGCACCCTCCGGTCGTGTGCGCGCCTATTTGGTGCCAAGTGCCTTGTGCACAAAGGACGGATCCCACGCCGTATCGACCTGGCCCGAGACGTCCTTCTGGATCACCCCGAGGTCGGCAAATGCCTTGGCCTGGCGCTTGATCTGATCAGGCGAAACCACCTCGCCAAGCTTGATGACCTCCGACGCTTTTGCCGCAACCTCGGGCGCCATGCCTGACAATTGTGCATACGCTTCGGCGAACTTTTTCGGCGATTTCTTCAGGTCTTCCTGCGTCTTGAGATACGCCCAGACAAAGCGTTCGACCGCGGCGCGCTTTGTATCGACTGCCTGTTTGGATGCAGCGATCAGGCCGAGTTCGGCGCCGACCGCTTTGGACGAGCCATATTCCAGATTGCGGGCGAAGTAGCCGTAATCTTCCATCACCGGAATTGATTCGAACGGTTCCCAGGTCACGATGGCGTCGACATCGCCCTTCTTCAATGCCTGATCGAAGTTTGCGCCGCCACCCTGCACGTTGATGGCCTTGAAGCTGTTATACGGGATGTTCTTCTCGATCAGTGTCGCAGCGAACTGGAACCAGACCGCCGACCCCGGTGCGATCGCGATCTTCTTGTCCTTGATGTCGCTCCAGGAGTCGAGCTTCACACCTTTTCGACCGATGACGTATTTGAGCGACGAACCGACACCCATCAGGCCGACGATATTGGTCGACCCCTGGGCGAGCGCGATTGCAAGATCGGCCGGCCCGATGGACGCCATGTCGAGAGAACCGGCGAGCAGCGCGGTGCGTGCGTCGGCATAGCGCACGAATTCGACCAGCTTGAGATTGACGCCGAGCTTCTTCAACTCGTCGGAAACGAGGATTATCGGCGCGAGATGGCCGACCTTCTGGTACCCGACGGTCAATTCGACCGGCGGCGACAGCGGCGCGGGCTCGGGCGACACCGCATCCGCGCGGTGCGGCAAGAACCCGATGGCGGCCGCGAGCAGCAGTAGACTCAGTACCTTCCTTGGCATTTGCATCGTCACCCTCCGTTTTAGAACGCGTGTTACAAGCAATTGCGTTTCAAGCCTCTTCCGCACCGAGTGCGCGAGCTAAATGACCTGCTCACGGCGTAATTCATGGAGCTTCGCACCATCGAACCCCAACTCGCCCAGGATCGACTCGTTATCGGCTCCGGCCGCTGGCAAGAGTCCGGTATATGTTGCCGGCGTGCGCGACAGCCCGACGGGTTGTCCAACCAATGTGACAGAGCCGCCGCCCTCCCGCGGCACCGCAGCCGCGATGCCCAGATGTCGCACCTGCGGATCGGCGAAGACTTCGTCCATCATGTAGATCGGTCCGGCCGGCACCCCGGCGGCCTCCAGCACCGACAGCCACTCGGATGAGCGCCGCGTCATGAACATGCCGGCAAGACGCGCGTTGAGAGCCGGTCTATTTTTGAATCTGACCTCCTGGGTCGCGTAGAGCGGATCTTCGCGGAGTTCCGGCGCACCGATCGCGGCGCAGAAGGCTCTCCACTGTCCCTGCCCGCCAACCGCGATGTTGATGAACCCGTCCGATGTCCGCACGACGCCCATCGGCGTCGAGTAGGGATGGTCGTTGCCGGCTTGTTGCGGAACGGCGCCCTCCACAAGATATCGTGCCGCCTGGAAATCCATCATTGCAATTTGCGCCTGCAAAAGCGACGACTGCACCCATTGACCTTCGCCGGAGCGCTCCCGTTCGGCAAGCGCCACCAGGATGCCGATCGCAGCATAAAGACCGGCGGACGTGTCGGCGACCGCGATGCCTGCGCGCACGGGCCCCTGACCCGGCAGGCCGGTCACCCCCATCAATCCACCCATGCCTTGCGCGATCTGGTCGAACCCCGCACGCGTCCGATAGGGGCCACTCTGCCCGAAACCGGAAATGGACGCGAGAATGATGCGCGAATTTACGGACTTGAGCGCGTCGTAGCCGATACCGAGCCGCTCTTTGACGTCCGGACGGAAATTCTCGACCACGATATCGGCGTTCGCTACGAGACGCTTGAATATGTCGAGCCCGGCGGCGGTCTTCAGGTTGAGAGTGATCGACCGCTTGTTGCGGTGCAGGTTCAACATGTCGGAACCGTCGCGGGCGCCGCTCATGCCTTCGTTGGGATCGACACCGGGCGGTGCTTCGATCTTGATCACGTCTGCGCCGAAGTCGGCGAAGATACGACAGCAGGTCGGACCGGCACGCACGCGCGTGAGGTCGAGCACCCGCAAATTGCTAAGGGCAGATGAGACGTGCGGAGCACTCACGCGGCGTAGCCTCTTTCGGTTGCAACATCTGGAACGATCATGGACGGTACCCGACCGTGCCAGTCGGTCTTCGACTGGAACGATCCGGTCAGGGCAATCAGCTGACCTTCGCTGCCGGGCCGGCCAACAATCTGGAGCGCGACCGGCATGCCGCGAGCGTCAAAGCCGACTGGCAGCGCCACCGCCGGCAAACCGAGGTAGTTCACGAAGCGCGTGAAGCGGCTGAGCGCGTAGAGCGTCCGCGCGCTGAATTCGGGCGACGCCGGATCGGTCTCGGCCACGCGCGGCGTCGTGATCGGGGTGACCGGTAACAGTGCGACGTCGGCATCGCCAAGAATTTCCGTAAGAAATGCGTCGCGCAGCGAGGTGCGCATCGTCAACGACCGCGCCAGGACCTCGTCGCTTATGGCCAGTCCCTTGCCGAGCCGCTTCCGCAACGTGGCATCGACGCGAACGTCGTCCAGACGTGCAGCGTGGACGCGCGCCGCCTCCGCCTGCATGACCACAAGACACTCGTCATCGGCTTTCTTCGGGAAGCCGGCTCGCGAACTGCTCGGAATGCCGAGCGCCGCAACGGCCTCACGACAAAGCCGTGCGATTTCGGCATCCGATTGGTCGAACGCATCTTCGAGAATGACGCCTGAAACTCGTGACAATGCCGCGGCGGCTCCGCCGCTCAGCGCGTTCCAGAGCAATGCCAGATCGGCGGCGCTTCGTGCGAACAGGCCGATCGTGTCGAGACTTGGCGCCAGCGGCATCGTGCCATCGAGCGGCAGCGAACCCCAGGTCGGCTTGAGCGCGGTGACGCCACAACAATGCGCCGGTATCCGGACAGAACCGCCCGTGTCCGAACCGAGCGCCGCGAACGCACAACCGCTGGCGACAAGGGCCGCCGATCCGCTCGACGATCCACCCGCGATGTTGTCGAAATTCCACGGATTGAGGACGCTGCCGCGCGTCGCATTGTAACCGGAGGGCTCGTAGGCAAGTTCCGTCATCTCCGCCGTGCCGATCAGGCAGCCACCGGCCGTCTCGAGACGCTCGATCAAGGCGGCCGGCTGAGCGGGCGGATTGAGCGAACTCGCGCAGCCCCAGTTCGCCGTCGTCACGCCTGTCGCGATCATGTCCTTCGCGACATAGGGCATGCCGCCGAGCGAACCGTCACGATTGCACGGCGTGTCAACGGTCTCGACGACCGCATGGAGCTTGCGACCTATGATGCCCAATCTGCGGCGGGCCTGCGCAATCGCGGCCGGCCGCTCGCCCGGCTCCAGCGACGACCAATCAGAAAATCGGGCGGGCGCGCTCATCATTAATACGACCGGGGCAGACCGAGCGTATGCTCGCCGAGGTAAGCCAGGATCAAATTGCTCGATATCGGCGCAACCTGATAAAGCCGCGTTTCCCTGAATTTGCGTTCGACGTCGAACTCGGCCGCAAAGCCGAAGCCGCCGTGCGTTTGCAGGCACGCATTTGCCGCCTGCCAAGACGCCTCGGCCGCGAGAAGCTTCGCCATATTGGCCTCCGCGCCGCAGGGCATTCCGTTGTCGTGCAGCCAGGCGGCCTTGTAGCGCATCAGGCTTGCCGCTTCGATTGCAGCGTAGGCTTGCGCGATCGGAAATTGGATGCCCTGGTTCTGACCGATCGGCCGGCCGAACACGATGCGCTCCTTGCCGTAGGCGACCGCCCTGTCGACAAACCAGTAGCCGTCGCCGATGCACTCCGCTGCGATCAGCGTGCGCTCTGCGTTGAGGCCTTCAAGGATATATTTGAAGCCTCTCCCCTCTTCGCCAATCAGGTTCTCGGCCGGCACTTCGACGTCGTCGAAGAAGATTTCATTAGTCTCGTGATTGACCATATTGCGGATCGGCCGCATGGTCATGCCGCCCGCGAGCGCCGCTTTCACGTCGACGAGCAGCACGGAAAGCCCGTCCGACTTCTTGCGGACCTGATCAACCGGTGTGGTCCGCGCGAGCAGGATCATGTAGTCGGAATGTTGCAGCCGGGACGTCCAGACTTTTTGGCCATTGACGATGTAGCGATCGCCTTTGCGCACCGCGCTGGTCTTGAGCTTGGTGGTGTCAGAACCGGTTGTCGGCTCGGTCACCGCCATTGACTGAATGCGGAGCTCTCCAGCGGCGATCTTCGGGAGGTAATGCCGCTTCTGCTCGGCCGAACCTGCACGCAGCAGCGTCGACATGTTGTACATCTGGCCGTGACACGCGCCCGAGTTTCCCCCGGCGCGGTTGACCTCTTCGAGAATGATCGATGCCTCGGTGAAGCCGAGGCCGGAGCCGCCGTATTCCTCGGGAATGAGCGCGCTCAGCCAGCCGCCCTTCGTCAGTGCTCCGACGAACTCCTCCGGGTAGGACCGGGCTTCGTCGATGCGGCGCCAATACTCGTTCGGAAATTCGGCGCACAAGGCGCGCACGGCCTCGCGGAGATCGCGATGATCTTCAGGCAAAGGAACGACGAACGACATTGGCCTCTCGCTTTGGGCGCAACGATAGGTGTCGAGGGCGGGACCGGGAATGAGAATTTCCGCGAGAATGATTTCGTATATTTCGAAATCATCGAGGCCGGGGTCGCCCCCGGCGCTCCGGACGCCCGTCGCGAGACGACGCGGTCTCCGCGACATCTTTCGCCGCCGACGCGGTCAGAAAGTCGATCAGCCGGCTGTCCGGCGCTTCGAGATTTTCGAACGCCCGGACGCATATGGCGTAGTCCCGCCAGGCCCAGGATTCATCCAATTTAACGGTGCGGATGTCCAGCGCACGCGTCAGCGGCTTTGCCGCCAACTCGGGAAGAATGCCGACACCAAGACCCTGATTGATCAAGAGACACATCACCTCGAAACTGCGCACCTGGACGCGCACCTTCATCGCGCGACCCGCAGCGGCCGCACGCGATGAGAGCAGCCGATGAGTTGCCGTACCGCTCTCCAGCGCGACCATTTCACTGTCGAGGATGTCGACAAACTTCAGACTTGGGCGCCGGCTGAGTGGATGCGACTTCGGCAGGGCGATTGCGAGGCGGTCCCCGGAGTAGTCGATCACCCGCAGGCCCTCCGCAGGAGCGTCACGAACAATGATCCCAATATCCACCTTCTTGTTGAGCACCGCGGCCATCGTCAGTTCACTGGGCTGCTCCTGAAGGTCGAGCCTGATCTCGGGATTGTCGCGAACGAACACCGACAAGTCCCGCGCAAGCCGCTGAACCAAGACGGAGCTCGATGCGCTGACACGGACGTATCCGCGGACACCGAGGCGATGCTCGTCGAGGCTGATCCGCAGCTTCTCGCCGAGCCGAAGCACGTCGCGAGCATAGTTCATCACCGTGACGCCCGCGGCTGTGGGTTCGATCCCGTGCGAACGTCTGACGATCAAAGGTGCGCCAACTTCTTGCTCGAGAATGCTGACGCGCCTGCTTGCCGCCGAAAGCGCGAGGTTCAAATGCTCCGCCGCCTTGCTCATGCTTCGCATCTCGCAGGCGGTCAAAAAGATCCGCAGGCTTTGCAGGTCGTGGTGAAGCATGGCTTCCTCTCGCTCGATCTTCGGCGGATCAACTGTGACTTCATGCGACCCTGTGAAGTCCCGGATTGTAGCCTTCCTGGTTCTCTTCGCGCGACCTCGGCCGAACCGCGTGCTGGCGGGCCGCGCTACGCAAACCGGGATCGTAGTTCTGTCAGGAAACGCGGAGCGCCGCGTGGCTTCGAGCGAGAGCCTGAACCAGTGCGCTGCCCGCGAGGTCGGCCATGGGACAGGAGCCGACCGTGCGAGGACGCAGGTTCGGTGAGCAGGAGCCGATGGTCGGCAATCGCTGCCCTCACTCGGCTCGCCGTCCAGCAGCGACACACCAGGTGCGGGAATGCGGCTCTAAGGTGTTGAAAAGGCTGGAGCGGGTGAAGGGAATCGAACCCTCGTCATC
>DASTGR010000126.1:0-3301 GCA_035718885.1 Pseudolabrys sp.
CGCTTCTATGAGGCGCACTGGAAGTAGCGTCCTGCGGCGCGCCGCCACCTCCGGCGCGCCGATCCTCTCCGGGGAGCCCGCATGCTCTCGTTCACGTCGCAGCGGCTGCTGGTGGCGCTCTCGGTCGCTTTGACCGTGTCGATCGTCGCCTTCCTGCTGCTGCACATGTCCGGCGACCTCGCCACCGCCATCGCCGGCCCCGAGGCGACGGCGGCGCAGATCGCCGAGATCCGCCACCAGTTCGGCCTCGACCGGCCGATGACGCTGCAATATCTCGACTGGCTCTGGCGCGCCGTGCATTTCGATTTCGGCAACTCGTTCTACTACCGCGACACGGTGACGTCGCTCGTCGCCTCGCGCATGCCGGTGACGATGACGCTCGGAGCCATCTCGCTGGCGCTGGCGCTTTTGATCGCCATCCCGCTCGGCGTGCTGGCGGCCGTCTACAGCGGCACCATGATCGACCGTCTCGCGCTCGGCTTCTGCGTGCTCGGGCAGGCCGTGCCGGCTTTCTGCCTCGGCCTCGGGCTGATCATCGTGTTTGCCGTGCAACTGCGCTGGCTGCCCGTGTCCGGCACCGCGAGCTGGAAGAACTACGTCATGCCGTCGATCGCGCTCGGCTGGTACGCCGTGCCGGCGGTGATGCGGCTGTCGCGCAACGGCATGCTCGAAGTGCTGTCGTCCGACTACATCCGCACAGCGCGCGCCAAGGGACTGCGCCCGAGCGTGGTCATCCTCAAGCACGCGCTGCGCAATGCCATCATCCCGGTGGTCGCGCTCGCCGCCGTGCAGTTCGGATTCATGCTCGGCGGCTCGATCGTCATCGAGGCCGTGTTCAACATGCAGGGGCTCGGTTATCTCGCCTGGGAGGCGATCGCGCGCAACGACTTCCCGGTCGTGCAAGCGGTGGTGCTGATCCTCGCGACGATCTATGTCGCACTGACCTTCATCGCCGACGTCGCCAACGCCTTCCTCGACCCGCGGATTCGTCTCGCATGACCGCCGCGGCCCCCGCAGCGTTCGATACGGCGCCGCCGCGGCGGCGGACCGGCCTGTTGCGGCGGAGCATGGGACATAGCGGACTCGTGCTCGGCGGCATGACGCTCGTCGCGATCGTGGCGATCGCGCTCGCGGCGCCGCTGATCGCGCCCCACGACCCCTATAACCAGGACCTCGCCCATCGCCTTATACCCCCGGTGTGGCAGGCCAAGGGCTCGTGGGAGCACGCGCTCGGCACCGACAAGCTCGGTCGCGATTATCTCTCCCGCCTCATCTTTGGCGCGCGCATCTCGCTGCTGATCGGCACGCTGACCGTTCTCATCTCCGGCACCATCGGCACCGTCATCGGCGTCTGCGCCGGTTATTTCGGCGGCAAGGTCGACGCCGTGCTCAGCTACGTCGTCACGACGCGGCTGGCGCTTCCGGTCGTACTGGTGGCGCTCGCCTCCGCGGCGCTGGTCGGCTCCTCGCTCGAAGGCGTCATCGTCGTGCTCGGCCTCCTGCTGTGGGATCGCTTCGCCGTGGTCACGCGCTCGGCGACGATGCAGGTCGCGCGCAGCGACTACGTCGCGGCGGCCCAGGCCGTCGGCTGCTCGACCCTGCGCATCCTCGTCTCCGAAATCCTGCCGAACATCCTCAATGCGCTGATCGTCGTCGCGACGCTGGAAATGGCGCACGCGATCCTGCTCGAAGCCGCCCTGTCCTTCCTCGGCCTCGGCGTGCAGCCGCCGCTGCCGTCCTGGGGTCTGATGATCTCGGAGGGCAAGCAGTACATGTTCTTCAGCCCGTGGGTAATCGCCATTCCGGCGGCGGCGCTTGTGCTCCTCGTGCTGGCGATCAACCTCGTCGGCGACGGTCTGCGCGACGTCACCGCGCCTGAGAACAGAGGCTAGAGCGCGATGGCCCTGCTCGAGGTCGACAATCTTCGCGTCAATTTCGCACTCAACGACGGCATGCTGCACGCGGTGCGCGGCGTTTCGTTTTCGCTCGAGCGCGGTGAAACTCTCGCCATCGTCGGCGAAAGCGGATCGGGCAAGTCGATGACGTCGCTCGCGCTGATGAATCTGCTGCCGAAGCGCGCGACGCGACGCGCCGACCGGCTCGTGTTCGACGGCATCGACCTTACCGCCGCGCCGGAGGCGCGCATGCGCAGCCTTCGCGGCAACCGCATGGCGATGATCTTCCAGGAGCCGATGACCTCGCTCAATCCGAGCTACACGATCGGCAACCAGCTCGCAGAGGCACTGCGCACGCATCGCGCCGTATCCGCGGCCGCGGCGCGCGACCGCGCCGTGCATCTCCTGGACAAGGTCGGCATCCCGTCGGCGGCGCAAAGGCTCAACCAGTATCCGCACCAGCTCTCCGGGGGGCTGCGCCAGCGCGTCATGATCGCCATGGCGCTGATGTGCGGCCCCGACCTCATCATTGCCGACGAGCCGACCACCGCGCTCGATGTCACCATCCAGGCGCAGATCCTGCACCTGCTCGCCGACCTGAAGAATGAGTTCGGCATGGCGATGATCCTGATCAGCCACGATCTCGGCGTCGTCGCGCGCGTCGCCGACAAGGTCGCGGTGATGTATGCCGGCGAGGTGGTGGAGAGCGCCGCGTCGCGGCCCTTGTTCAAGGCGCCGCGCCATCCCTATACGCGCGGCCTCCTGAACTGCATTCCGGTGCCAGGCCGCACCGCACCGGGCGCGCCGCTCGGCGCCATTCCCGGCCAGGCGCCGACCTTGATCGGCGCGCAGCGCGGCTGCGCCTTCCGCGACCGCTGCGCCTTCGCCGCGGCCGAGTGCGAAGGCGACATCCCCTTCGTCGCCGTCGCGCCCGGCCATCACGCGCGCTGCATTCGCCTCAATGCGCTGGAGGCGGCGGCATGAGCGAGACGCTGCTCGAACTGCGCGACGTCACCCGCACCTTCGAACTGTCGCAGGGCGTGTTCCGCCGCGCCGCGACCTTAACCGCCGTTGCTGGCGTATCGCTCAAGGTTCGGCGCGGCGAGGTGTTCGCGCTGGTCGGCGAAAGCGGCTCGGGCAAAACGACGCTGGCCAAAATGCTGCTCGGGCTCCTGCCGCCGACCTCAGGCGAGATCCTGATCGGCGGCACGCCGATCAGCGCCAGGGATCGCGTCGCCGTCAGCCGCCGCGTGCAGCCGATCTTTCAGGACCCCTACTCGTCGCTCAATCCGCGCAAATCGGTGGCGCAGTTGATCGCGCTGCCGCTGGTCGTGCACGGCGTCGGCGACGGCACGGAGCGGCGCGCCAAGGTCCTCGAGATGCTCGACCTCGTCGGCCTGTCGCGC
>DASTGR010000127.1:0-22156 GCA_035718885.1 Pseudolabrys sp.
CCGCTGCTCGACACGCTGCAATACGACACGGTTTATCACGAGCACCTGCGGTACTACTCGCTGGCGAGTCTCAAGCATCTTCTGGAGATGCATGGCCTCGAAGTGTTCCACGCGCGGCCAATCCCCAGCCATGGCGGCTCGATCCGTGTCTATGCGGCGCGGAAAGGAACACAGAAGGTCCAGGACAGCGTCGCCACGATGCTCGCCGCCGAGCCGCGCGGTGAGGCGATGGCGCAGCGCCTCGCCAGGTTTCGCGACGATGTCGTGCTGTCGAAGCTGCGGCTCATGAGCATGCTGCGCGACCTCAAGGAAAAGGGCGCGCGCATCGCCGGCATCTCGGCGCCGTCGCGGGCCTCGACCATGGTCAACTATGTCGGTCTCGACGAGGGCATCATCGACTATGTCGTCGAGATTCAGGGTTCGCTGAAGATCGGCAAATGCATGCCCGGCACCGGCATCCCGGTGGTCGACGAGGCGCAGCTGTTCGCCGACCAGCCTGATGCAGCGCTCATCTTCTCCTGGCACATCGCCGACGAATTGGCGCCGAAGCTGCGCGCCAAGGGCTTTCGCGGACAACTGATCACGCCGCTGCCCGTGCCGCGCGTGCTCTAGACCGCCCTATCGCCCGAAGCCCGATCCAACTATGATTTTACGATGACCATCCGACCCGAAATCGCCTCCGACAGCGCGCCGACGACCATCGAGAACGCCGACATCACCGTCGTCGGCGGCGCCGGCCATGTCGGCGTTCCGCTGGTTCTGGCGCTCGCCGAATCCGGCCTGCGCGTCAACGTCAACGACCTGAACCAGGCGACGCTCGACACGCTCGCCGCCGGCAACCTGCCCTTCATCGAGACCGGCGCCGAGCCGGTGCTCAAGCGCGCGCTCGCCAACAAGCGCCTCGTTTTCTCGAACGGGCCCGACCGCATCTCCACCGGCGGCCCGGTCATCATCACCATCGGCACGCCGATCGACGAGTTCCTCAATCCGGTGCGGCGCGTCGTGCAGGACTGCATGGAGCCGCTGCTGCCGCGGCTTGCCGACGGCCAGCTCGTCATCCTGCGCTCGACGGTGTTCCCCGGCACGACCGACTGGCTCGCATCCTGGCTCGACAGCAAGGGCCGAAGTTTGCGCATCGCCTTCTGTCCGGAGCGCGTCGTGCAGGGCAACGGTCTCAACGAATTGCAGGCCATGCCGCAGATCGTCAGCGGCACCAGCCCCGAGGCCGAGCGCGAAGCCGCCGCGCTGTTCGAGCGCATCGCGCCGGAAGTCGTGACGCTGTCGCCGCTCGAGGCGGAATTCGCCAAATTATTCGCGAACGCCTACCGCTATATCGAGTTCGCCGCGACCAACGAGTTCTACCTGATCGCCAAGGCCGCCGGCATCGACTATCACCGCGTCCTGCAAGGCATGAAGCACAATTATCCGCGGCTCAAGAGCATGCCGCGGCCCGGTTTCGCCGCAGGGCCGTGCCTCGTGAAAGACACGATGCAGCTCTCGGCCTTCGCCTCGAACCAGTTCGGCCTCGGCCACGCGGCGCTCCTGATCAACGAAGGCCTCGTGCTGCGCGTGATCGAGGACATCAAGCGCAGGTTCGACCTCTCCACCATGACGGTCGGCCTGCTCGGCATGGCGTTCAAGGCGGAGAGCGACGACGTCCGCGCGTCACTGAGCTACAAGTTCAAGAAGGTGCTGGCGAGCCAGGCCAAGGCGGTGATGACCACCGATCCCTTCGTCACCACCGATCCCGAACTCGTGCCGCTCGACACCGTCGTCGCCAAGAGCGACCTGCTGATCCTCTGCGCGCCGCACGCCGCCTACAAGAATGCCGACTTCAAGGGCAAGCCGGTGTTCGACGTCTGGGGCCATGTCGAACGCGGCAATGTCATCAAGTAGCGCGGGGATCTGACGGATGGCGAAGAACTGGCCGAGAATCACGGGCCGGCGCGACATCCCGATCTCGCCGTGGATGAAGGTCATCGAGCGCAGCGTCGAGTTCAGCGAAGGCGCCAAGCCCGAACTTTATCACGCCGTCGGCCAGCAGGATTACATCGCAATCGTCGCGCGCACGCCCGACGGACTCTTTCCGATCGTGCGCCAGTATCGGCCTGCTCTCGAGCGCTTCACCTGGGAGCTGCCGGCCGGCCTCGTCGATCCGGGCGAGGACGCCGCCGAAACCTGCCGCCGCGAGCTCATGGAAGAAACCGGCCTGCCGGCGACGGCCGTGCACCGGTTAGGTGCCTATTCGCCGTGCACGGCACGACTTTCGAATCGCGTGCATTCGTTCTTCGTCGAGACCGGCGCGCGCGCGAGCGACGCCGTCGTCGAGGCCGGCATCGAGGTCAGGCTCGTCACGCCGGCCGAACTCGGCGCGCTGATCGCCGCCGGCGACTTCGTGCTCCAACTGCACATCGGCGCACTCATGCTCGCCGGGCTGCATGGGTTCATCGAGCTCGGCGCTTTAGGACAGCGTTAGAGGCGTTCGGTCGCCAGCCCCTCCATCGCATAGCGCGCGTAAAGGAAATCGCGGATTGTCGCGATGCGGCCGTCGGCCCAGCCGAGCAGGATGGGATAGCGGATGGCGTCGTCATCGATGCCGCTGACCAGCAGTGCAGGCCGGCCTTCGGCGAGCCCCACCGACATCCGGCACGGCGGCGCTGCGGCGTAACGCGTGAAATAGACCGACACGTCCTTGCGGCCATGGAGCCGCACGTGATTGACGAGATCGAGCCGGACGTCCTCGGCCAGGAGATCCCGCAGCGCGTCGAATTCGCGGGCATTGAACAGATTCGCGTAGCGCCTCAACCGCGCCTTTTCCTGTTCGTCGACGATCGGCGGCGCGTGCGGCGCCGCCTGCTGCGCTCGCAGCTTCTCGCGGCCGCGGCGCAGCGCCGCTTTCGCAGTGCCGACCGTGACGCCGAGCATGTCTGCCGTTTCGCCGGTCGAATAGCCCAATACGTCGATCAGCACGACGGCGGCGCGCGGCGTCGCCGGCAGTGCGAGAAAGGCCGCAAAGCTCCCCGCCGCCTCGACGCGCAATGAGGCGTCCGCGACCGGGTCCTCGATCAGCTCGATCTCGTCGCCGGAATACCGCGCCGTCTGACGCTTCCGGCGGCGCAGCGCGTCGAGTGCGGTGTTGTGGGCGATGCGGAACAGCCAGCGTTCGGGATTGTCCAGATGCCCGGCCGCGGGCAGCGCTTCGATGGCCTTGGCGAGCGCATCTTGCACGACATCCTCGCCGTCTATGGCCGAGCCGACCATGCGGGCGCAGTAGCGGTGCAGGCGCGGCCGCATCGTCATCAATAATTGCCCGAACGAATCGGGACTCATCAGCGCACCGGCCATAGCGAGTCCCTGTTCCATCCTGCCGACGATGACGCTGCATCGGCAGCAAAGGATTCGCCCGTCGCAAAAATATTTTCGACGTCCGAATCCTTCGCCGCGCGGCGGGCGTCAAGACTGGCATCGGTGAGCGCATCATGCGCCACGCCCATGAGGGAGACTGCCATGCCGAGAGTGACAATGGTGCGGTACACCACCAAGCCTGAAAGGGCTGCGGAGAACGAGGCCCTGTCGCGCGCGGTTTTCGCCGAACTGCACCAGAAAAGGCCGGCCAACATTGCCTACGGCCTGTTCAAAGAGGCCGATGGGCTCAGTTTCGTCCACCTCTTCATCAACCTGTCCGAGGACACGTCCGACCCAGTGACCGAACTGCCGAGCTTCAAGGCCTTCGGCAAGGCGATCCTCGAGCGCTGCGTGGCGCCGCCGGAGCAGACCCGCCTGAGCCTCGAACTGGTCGACAGCTACGGCCTGAAATAATCCCCGCCCGCCGCCCGCGGGCAGTGCCACCCGCGGGAACCCCGGCGGTGGCCGGCCTTTGACGATCATCAATGCCCGACTGTGGAAGGCGGCCAATCTGCCGCCTCGACAAACCCCCTGGAAGGCTTCTAAAAAGGGCCGCCGCGAGGGGGCGGGAAAGTAGAAGCACATGAATTACAACGATTTCTTCGCGTCGGCGCTCGGTACCCTTCGCCAGGAACGCCGCTACCGGGTCTTCGCCGACCTCGAGCGCATCGCCGGCCGGTTCCCGCATGCCACCTGGCATTCGCCGCAGGGCCCCCGCGACGTCGTCATCTGGTGCTCGAATGACTACCTCGGCATGGCCCAGCACCCGAAGGTGATCGGCGCCATGGTCGAGACCGCCACGCGCATGGGCACCGGCGCCGGCGGCACCCGCAACATCGCCGGCACCAACCATCCGCTGGTCGAGCTCGAGCGCGAGCTCGCCGACCTGCACGGCAAGCCGGCCGCCCTGCTCTTCACCTCCGGCTACGTGTCGAACCAGACCGGCATCGCCACTATCGCCAAACTTCTTCCGAATTGCCTGATCCTGTCCGACGCGCTCAACCACAATTCGATGATCGAGGGCGTGCGCCAGTCCGGCAGCGAGCGCCAGATCTGGCGTCACAACGACCTCGCGCATCTCGAAGAGCTCCTGAAGGCCGCCGATCCGGCGCGGCCGAAGCTGATCGTATTCGAGAGCCTCTATTCGATGGACGGCGACGTCGCGCCGATCCACGCCATCTGCGACCTCGCCGAGAAATACGGCGCAATGACCTATTGCGACGAGGTGCACGCGGTCGGCATGTACGGTCCGCGCGGCGGCGGCGTCTGCGAGCGCGACAAGGCCATGCACCGCGTCGACGTCATTGAGGGCACTTTGGCGAAGGCGTTCGGCTGCCTCGGCGGTTACATTGCCGGCACCAACGAGATGGTCGACGCCGTGCGCTCCTACGCGCCGGGCTTCATCTTCACGACCGCGCTGCCGCCGGCGATCTGCGCCGCCGCCACGGCCGCGATCCGCCATCTCAAGACGTCGAGCTGGGAGCGCGAACGCCATCAGGACCGCGCTGCACGCGTCAAGGCCGTGCTCAACGCCTCCGGCCTGCCAGTGATGCCGAGCGACACTCATATCGTGCCGGTGCTGGTCGGCGATCCGGAGAAGTGCAAGCTCGCGAGCGACCTCCTGCTCAGCGAGCACGGCATCTACATCCAGCCGATCAATTATCCCACCGTGCCGCGCGGCATGGAGCGCCTGCGGATCACGCCGTCGCCCTACCATGACGATGCGCTGGTCGACTGTCTTGCCGAGGCGCTGGTCGACGTCTGGGAAAAGCTGCAATTGCCGCGCCGCGCCCGCCCGCTCGCGGCAGAGTAATCACTCGTCCATCGGCTCCTGCATCGCCTCGGGTACCTGCGTGGCCGCGGCCGGCTTCGGCTTGCCTTTTTCGCGCCTGACCATGAATGGCGTCGCCAGCGCGACGAAGAAGATACGCATGACGTGGTGCGCGCCGACATAGACCGGATCGAGGTGCAAGGAGAGCGCGAGCAGCATCATCGCGTCGACCGAGCCGGGCGCGAAGGCCATCATCACCTCCGGCACCGGGAGCATCATGAGCCGGATCACCACCGTGGCGAACAGCGCCGCGATCGTCACCGCGACGGCGAACGAGCCGAACGCAGCCCCGATGAAATTCACGAACAGCCGCAGCGGCATGTGGGCGAAACGCGCGCCGATGACGGCGCCGAGCGCGATCGCCGCCGTGTTGGTCGCCCACCACGGCAAAACGAAATGCACAAGGTCAGTGCCGTGCAGCGCGCCGGAGGCGAACATTGCGCCGAACAAAAGACCGCCCGGAAAGCGCAGCCGGTGAAACACCACCGCGCCGACAATTGCTGCGGCGGCGAGAATGCCGAACTCGTCGAGGCTCGCCCATGTCATCGGCGAACCGGCCGGCCGCGACACGTGCGAGGCGAGCCCGATCAGCGCCAGGCCGGAAGGGAGCCCGACGGCGATGATCACGACGCGCATGCTCTGCACGATGGCGATGGCGCGCAGATCGCCACCGACCTCGGCCGCGATCGCCAGCACCTGCGACATGCCGCCCGGCGCGGAAGCCAGATAAGCCGAGACGCGGTCCCACCCGTGCACGATCCGCAGATAGGCCGCGCAGGCGAGCCCGATGCAGCTCATGCCGACCAGCAGCACCGCGATGCTCAGCGGATACTTCGCCATGCCATGCAGCATTTCCGGCGTCATCACCGAGCCGAGCGAAATGCCGAGCAGCACGAAGATCGTCCGCATCAAGGGCACCGGCACCAGCATCGGCCGGCCGGCGAGCGCGGCGGCGGACACGGCGAGTATGGCGCCCGACAGATAGCCTCCGGGAACCCCTGTCAGGCCGAGGCCGAGTCCACCGGCGGTAGCGAGCGCGAGCGTCTCGGCGGTGCGGGCGAGCAGCGATGGAAGGGGCATTACGGACAAGGCGGGGACTTTCGCGGGACGCGATCAATGCCCCGCGCGCGAAGCCCGGTCAAACAAAGATGTGCTTAATCTGCTATATTGGACCGGTGGTCCAAACTATGCTGATTTAAAGGAACAAGCGGCGATGAAACCCCTCGCCGCGAGCTCATTCGGAGAGTCGATGCTGCAAGGCTGGGTCGTCATCGCGGTGGCGCTTGCCTATATCGGGCTCCTGTTCCTCATTGCGAGTTACGGGGACCGGACGCGCCGGCTCGCGCGCAGCCGCATGCGGCTCATGATCTATCCGCTGTCGCTGGCGATCTACTGCACGTCGTGGACGTTCTTCGGCTCGGTCGGCTCGGCCTCGCGCACCGGTTATGAGTTCCTGACGATCTACATCGGCCCGGTACTGATGGTGGGCCTGTTCTCGCCGCTCATCATCCGCATCGTGCGCCTCGCCAAGGCGCAGAATATCACCTCGATCGCCGACTTCATCGCCGCGCGCTACGGCAAGGCGCAGCCGGTCGCCGCGCTGGTCGCGCTGATCGCGATCATCGGCACGATTCCCTACATCGCGCTGCAATTGAAAGCGGTGTCGTCGTCGCTCGAAACCATTCTCGCGCATGTCGATCCCGGCAGCCACCTGACCAATCCGGTGCTCGGCGACATCGCTCTGTTCGTGGCGATCTCGATGGCGACCTTCGCCGTGCTGTTCGGCACGCGCCACATCGACGCGACCGAGCACCAGGACGGCCTGATGCTCGCGGTCGCCTCCGAATCGATGATCAAGCTATTCGCCTTCCTCGCCGTCGGTGTCTACGTGACCTTCTGGATGTTTGGCGGGCCCGGCGCATTGCTCGAAGCGGCGCGGCATCAGGACTGGGCGACCAAGCTGTTCACGCGCGAGCCGCCGGTCGACACATTCATCGCGACGACCATACTTTCGTTCTTCGCCATCATCCTGCTGCCGCGCCAGTTCCACGTAGCGGTCGTCGAGAACAACAACGAAAACGAGATCCGCCGCGCGGCCTGGCTGTTTCCGCTCTATCTCGTGCTGATCAACCTGTTCGTGGTGCCTATTGCCTTCGCCGGTCTCCTGACCTTCGCACCGGGCGAGGTCGACAGCGACATGTTCGTGCTGGCGTTGCCGCTCCTGAACGGATCGAGCGTGATGACGATCGCCGCCTTCGTCGGCGGCCTGTCGGCGGCGACCGCGATGGTCATCGTCGAATCGGTCGCGCTGTCGATCATGGTGTCGAACGACATCGTCATGCCGCTCGTTTTGCAGCGGCGCGAGAGCGAACTGCACCGGCGCGACGACCTCGGCTCGATGCTGCTGCGCGTGCGGCGGGTGGCGATCTTCGTTATCCTGCTGCTCGCTTACATGTACTACCGCTCGGCCGGAGATGCGCAGCTGGCCTCGATCGGCCTTCTCTCCTTTGCGGCGGTGGCGCAGCTCGCGCCGGCCTTCTTCGGCGGCCTCGTTTGGCGGCGCGCCACGGCGTCGGGCGCCATCGCCGGCATGAGCGCCGGCATTCTGGTCTGGGCCTATACGCTCCTGTTGCCGACCTTCGCCGACATCGGCGTGCTCGGTCAGCGCATCCTGACCGAAGGACCGTTCGGCATCGGCCTGTTCCGGCCGCAGCACATGCTCGGCTTCGATCTCTCGCCGCTGGTGCATGGCGTCGTCTGGAGCCTCGGCCTGAACGTGCTGCTCTATGTCGGCGTATCGCTGCGCCGCCAGCCGACATCGATCGAGCGCCTTCAGGCCAACACCTTCGCACCGGCCGAGCTCGCGCCGATGGCGCCCGGCTTCCGCCTGTGGCTGTCCTCGATCACGGTCGCTGAATTGACCGAGACGGTCGCGCGCTATCTCGGCGAGGAGCGCACGCGCTCGGCGCTTGAAAGCTTTGCCGCGACGCACCGCATCAGTCTCGAGCCTGCCGACGAAGCCGACATGCGGCTCGTTCGTTACGCCGAGCACATCCTCGCCTCGGCTATCGGCGCGGCCTCGTCGCGGCTTGTCATGTCGCTCCTGTTGCGCAAGCGCACCGTTTCGACCAAGGCGGCGCTGCGGCTGCTGGACGACGCCAACGCTGCAATCCAGTACAACCGCGAAATCCTCCAGACTGCGCTCGATCACGTGCGCCAGGGCATTGCCGTGTTCGACAAGGATCTCCAGCTCATCTGCTGGAACCGACAGTTCGGCGAGGTCATCGACCTGCCGCCGTCGCTGGTGCGGCCCGGGATCGGTCTTGCCGAGATTCTGCAATTCAGCGCGCAGCGCGACGCCATGCCGCCGGAGCGCATTAACGACTTCGTGCGCGAGCAGATCGCGCGCTATGTCAGCGGGGACGCCCCGTTCCTCCGGCGCTTCGCGGCGCGCGGCACCGTGATCGAAGTGCGCGCCAACCACATGCCGGACGGCGGCATCGTCACGACCTTCACCGACATCACCGCCAGCGTCGAGGCGGCGGAGGCGCTCGAAGCCGCCAACGAGACGCTCGAACGCCGCGTGGTCGAGCGTACTGAGGAACTGACGCGGCTCAACTCGGCGCTGGCGCATGCCAAGGGCGAAGCCGACGACGCTAACATTTCCAAGACGCGCTTCCTCGCTGCAGCCAGCCACGACATTCTTCAGCCGCTCAATGCGGCTCGTCTCTATGTGACGAGCCTGATCGAGCGCGGCGAGAGCGGCGACCGGCGCCTCGTCGACAACATCGACGCCTCGCTCGAGGCGGTTGAGGAAATCCTCGGCGCGCTGCTCGACATCTCGCGGCTCGACACCGGTGCCATGCGGGCCGAATTCTCGGTCTTCCGCATTGACGAACTGATGCGGCAGATCGAACTCGAATTTGCGCCCATGGCCGCGGCGAAGGGCCTGACGCTCACCTATGTCCCCTCATCGCTGGTGGTGCGCTCGGACCGGCGTCTATTGCGCCGCCTGGTGCAGAACCTCGTCTCCAACGCCATCAAATACACACCGGCCGGCCGCGTGCTGGTCGGCTTCCGCCGCCGCGGCAATGTGCTGCGCATCGACGTCTTCGACACCGGCGTCGGAATCCCGCACGACAAGTTGCGCGACGTGTTCGTCGAATTTCACCGGCTCGACAATGGCGCGCGCATCGCGCGCGGCCTCGGCCTCGGCCTGTCGATCGTCGAACGCGTGGCGCGCGTCATCGGCAGCGAGATCGAGGTCCGGTCCACCGTCGGCGAGGGCTCGCATTTCTCGGTGACGGTCGCACGCTCGGACGCGGCGCCGGTCGAACTGCCGGCGCGGGACGACCGGCGTGTCGATCACGGCCAGCTTGCCGGCGTTACGGCGCTGTGTATCGACAACGAGCCGTCGGTACTCGACGGCATGGAGACGCTGCTGCGCGGCTGGGGCTGCACGGTGCTGAAAGCCTCGAACCTCCAGGAGGCGCTCGACGCGCTTGCGGCGCACGGCGCCCCTCCGGACGGGCTGCTGGTCGACTATCACCTCGATCAGGGCACCGGGCTCGAGGCGATCGCAACCTTGCGAGCGCGCTGCGGCGAGGTGCCTGCGATTCTCATCACCGCCGACCGCTCGCCCGCCGTGCGTGAGGAAGCGCGGGCCCGAGGCATTCAGCTTCTGAACAAGCCGCTCAAGCCTGCGGCGCTGCGTGCGCTTCTCGCGCAATGGCGCGTGCTGAGGGCAGCCGCGGCGGAATAGCCTTCAAGTTGAGCCAGGACTACTGGCGCACCACAGCGGCCTATTCGGGCTGCCAGGGCTTATTCGGTTGCGCCGAGCTCAATACCGGCTGCACGCCGAGCGGCTTGAAATCGAGTGTGCGGAAGAAGATCGACGTAGCGTAGGCATGGCCGCTGCCGGGCCTGAACCCGGTAAAATCGATCTGCGTCAGTCGTTCACGCAAGAACCTGGTTGTTTGGAGCAACATGTCCGAATCGTCGAGGATGATCATTCCTCCATCCGCGAGGTGATCGAGCGCCTCGCCGGCGCCAGGCATTCGCCCGTAGCCGGTTCCGTCGATGACGATGATGTGGAATTTTCCCCGACCACGAATTCGGCCTACATAACTCTCGTTGTCGGGCGCGCTGGCGATCAATTCCACATTGCTCGGGACCAGATCCTTGAGATAGGCCGCCCACTCAGGATTGTTCTCGATGCTGACTACGGAGCGGCACCGCGCGGCCCAGAACAAGGTCGAGTGGCCGGCGCCCCATTCGAAAACGTCTTTGTCGCGATAGTCGAATTGGCTCAGGAAGTCGATCGCAGGCTGCGAGAACCAGGGCACCGGGCGGCCATGCCGATCGACCGGCTTTCCGCTCCGAAGCGAGCGCAGCCATCCATATTGAAACAGCATGCCGCGCTGCAATTGCAGGAAGCTGCGAAGCCCGTTCGGCATCGGGATCAGACGCGTGAGGCTCACGGCGGTCTCTCTGTATGACAGCAGGCCGGAACCTGACCTGACCGACAACGCAAATTGTAGCAATTCTCGAGGCGCGGTGGTGCCCACACCTTACATTCTTCAGGTGAGGGTACAAGAGAACCGCATTGAATAGCGGCGGAGGGGCTTCCTGCATGCCCCAAACGCAAGGCTCCAACGCCATACGAAGGCGCTTGCACAGGATCCTGGATTCGCCAAAATCGGGATGGGATTAAACGAGAATTGAGAAAGCGGGCCCGCTGCGCTCGCAGCCCGTCGCACGCAAGCGCGGGAAAGGGAAGAATCAGCCCGCCGTCGCAGCGCCCTGCGGCCACTGGCCGGCTTCGATCTTGGCGGCGGCGATCACCGCCTGCGTGCGGCTCTCGACGCCAAGCTTTTGCAGGATCGCCGAGACATGCGCCTTGACCGTCGCTTCGGAGACGCCGAGCTGATAGGCGATCTGCTTGTTGAGCAGGCCTTCAGACAACATCATCAGCACGCGCACCTGTTGCGGCGTCAGTGTCGCCATCCGCGCCATCAATTCGGCCGCTTCGGCGTCCGAGCCGGACGTGAGATCGATATCGGGCGGCGTGAACACGCCGCCGCCGAGGATGCGCGAGATCGCGTCGCGCATGCCCTCGACGCCGAGCGTTTTCGGGATGAACCCTGAGGCACCGAATTCCATGCAGCGGCGGATGGCCATCGGATCGTCATTGGCGGAGACGACGGCAACCGGCACGCCGGGATATTGCGCGCGCAGATACATAAGGCCCGAGAAGCCGCGGGCGCCGGGCATCGACAGGTCGAGCAGCACCAGATCGAACTCGCTGCCCTTATCGAGCAGCGCCGCGACGTCGTCGAAGCTGCCGGCCTCGGTACACTCCACCCGCCCCGGCAGGCCGTTCACGGCCTCGCGCATGGCACCGCGGAACAGCGGATGATCGTCGGCGATCATCAGCCGGTACTGCACGTCGTCGCTCACCCACGAACCCTTTCAGCCACGTCCGCGCCCCACCTGCACCGCATACCGGCCCTTATACTATCGTTCAAGACGCGGTGTCTCGCACGGTGAAAATGCCGCGGCCGCGACATTTCAGCGTTTGCTGCCGAGGAATTGCAGCACGATCTCTCGGCCGTGCGGCCTCCTCCGATGTTCCACAAGGTAGAGGCCCTGCCAGGTGCCGAGCATCATGCGGCCGCCGGCTACCGGAACGTGCAGCGAGACGCCGGTGAGCATCGCTTTCACGTGCGCAGGCATGTCGTCCGGACCCTCGGCGTCGTGCACCCAACCGGCGTGCTCCGGAGCGAGACGGGCCAATGCTGTCATTAGATCGACCTGCACGTCCGGATCGGCGTTCTCCTGGATCGTCAGGGACGCCGAGGTGTGGCGCAGGAAAGCGAGCAGAATGCCGTCGCCCGCATTCGCCCTATCCAGGAACGCGGCCGCTTCGCGCGTAAACTCGACGATGCCGGCGCCGGGGGTATCGAGGTGCAGGCTCGCGCGCGCGATCGTCTCGGGCGCGGCGGTCACGATATCGGCGAGGCGCGTCGTCAACTCTTGCGCATCACGTCGTTCTTGATGCCGACGATCCGCGCCACCAGCCTGTCCCAGACCTCCTGGAGCATCGCCTTGGCGCGCGCGATGTCGTCGTGACCCGGACTGTCGCCGGTAATGTCGCCCTGAGCGGGCGGCGTGGCGGCCGGCGGGGGTATCGGCGCGGGCGGGCGGGGTGGCGGCGGTTCGCGAAGTTCGTCGATCTGCTTCTTCAGCACCGCGACCTCGCCCTTGAGGCCGTCGACCTCGCGCTGGAGCGCGGAGCGGTTCTCCGGCACCGCCTGACAACCCCACCCCTCGGGGCGCGAATTGCAGAAGGCGACATGACCGTTGGTCAGGTCGAAGCGCAGGAAACCGTCGTCGACGCGCACAAAACTATAGCGGCTGCCCTCGGCGGCAGGATCCGGCTCCTTCGCCGTCTTCGCCTGCGTGCTGACCGGTGGCGGCGCAGGTGGAAGTGCCTGATCGGTCTTGCCCGCGGCGGCGGCCGCCGGCGGCGTGGCCGCAGGGGCGGCATCGATGATCTTTACCGGGCCGTTCGGCGTCGCGGGCTTTGCCTGCGCGGCGTCGGGCTGCGGCAAATCGTCAGCCATGGCGTTCACGCTGCCTGACAGCAGCACGGCGATCGCGAGCAGCGGCATGCGCATCGACAGATCCTCCGGGCGGAGCGTTCTCGTTCGCTCTCAACGCGCCAACTTTATCTGCGTGCCGCGGCCCTGAACATGCTGCTTCGCCGGCAATTCCCAACCCTTTGCCGCAACGCACGCGAGGCGCCTCCGCGGCCCTGAAAAATTTTGCGTTTCTTCCGTGTTTCCATGCACTTAACGTCACATGGCGGTTTCTTGACTCATTGTGACCGCATCAGTATGGTCCGCGCGGCTTTGAGGGGCGGCGGTAGCACACGGGGCCTTGTTCTACGCGGGTCGAAAGCATGGCTGACGGCACGCGGGACGGAGGCGACCGAACAGAACCGCCGGACAACGAAGCCGCCCTCTCCGCGAGGCTCAAGCGTCTCGGCGAACGGCTCGATCACACGAGCCGGCCCTCCGAAACAGGCACTCGGCAGACCAACGACGCCTCGGCATTCGGCCGCGGTTTCCGGCTGTCGAGCGAAATGGTCGGCGGTGTGCTTGTCGGAGCAGGGCTAGGCTGGCTGCTCGACCGCTGGCTCGGAACGTCGCCGTGGGGACTGATCGTGTTCCTGCTGCTCGGTTTCGCGGCCGGCATTCTGAATGTGATGCGGGCTGCGGGCGTTGCGCCCGACCGGAATTTGAAAGACTAAGTCTGCGCCATGGATCCAATCCACCAGTTCCAGATCGTCAACCTGTTCCCGATCGCCAAGATCGGCGGCGCCCAGATCTACTTCACCAATTCCGCGCTGATGATGCTGATTGCGGTGGTGGTGTTGACGGGCTTCCTGGTGATCGGCACCGCCGGCGCGCGTCCGGTGCCCGGCCGGCTCCAGTCCGCGGCCGAACTCACCTATGAATTCGTCGCCACGATGCTGCGCTCGACCGGCGGCAGCGAAGGCATGCGCTTCTTCCCCTTCGTGTTCACGATCTTCATGTTCGTGCTGCTCCTGAACATGTTCGGCATCATCCCGTACGCGTTCACGGTCACCAGCCACATCATCATCACCGCCATCCTGGCGCTGACGGTGTTCTTCACCGTCCTAATCTACGGCCTGATGCGCCACGGCTTCCACTTCTTCAACCTGTTCGTGCCGAAGGGCGTGCCGATCTACATCCTGCCGATGATCGTCGCGATCGAGATCCTCTCGTTCATCTCGCGCCCGATCTCGCACAGCGTCCGTCTTTTCGCGAACATGCTCGCGGGGCACATCGCGCTCAAGGTGTTCGCCGGCTTCATCATCCTGCTCGGCACCGGTCTCGGCGCGCTTGGCTGGGCCAGCGGGGTGTTGCCGTTCGCCATGATTGTCGCGCTGTTCGCGCTGGAAACGCTGGTGGCGTTCCTCCAGGCCTACGTGTTCGCGATCCTCACTTGCATCTATCTCAACGATGCGATTCACCCGGGCCACTGACGGCCCGACCGCTAAAAGGCTAACTCAAAAGGAGCTTGGTTATGGATCCAGTGGCAGCGAAGTACATCGGCGCGGGTATCGCGGCGATCGGCATGGGCGGAGCGGGCGTCGGCGTCGGCATCATTTTCGGCAACTATCTCGCCGCGGCCATCCGCAATCCGTCGGCCGCGCAGGGCCAGTTCGGCAACCTGATTTTCGGGTTCGCCATCACCGAAGCGCTCGGCATCTTCTCGCTGCTGATCGCGCTCCTGCTGCTGTTCGCACTCTAAGCGACGGCTAGGCCGCAAGCGCAGGACGCGACCGATGGCAGAACAGGCTCATCAAACAGGCACCGAGGCCCCCGGTGGGCAGCACGGCGCGTTCCCGCCGTTCAACGCTCACACCTTCCCCTCTCAGATCGTCTGGTTGGTGATCAGCTTTGTTCTGCTTTACGCGCTGATGGCGAAGTGGGCGCTGCCGCAGGTGGCCGGCGTCGTCGAGGGCCGCCAGAAGGGCATCGCCAACGACTTGGCCGAGGCCGACAGGCTCAAGCGGCAGTCGGAAGAGGCGGTCAACGCCTACGAGAAGGCGCTGGCCGACGCCCGCGCCAACGCGCAGGCGATCGCCAACGAGACGCGCGAGAAGCAGGCGGCCGAGGCGGAAGCCACGCGCAAGCGGCTCGAGGACGAGCTCAACCGCAAGCTCGCCGAATCGGAAAAGACCATCGCCGCGACCAAGCAGGCGGCGATGGCGAATGTCCGCGGCATTGCCGAGGAAACCGCCTCGGCGATCGTCGAACGTCTCATCGGCGCCGCGCCCGGCCAGCAGGCCGTGGCCAACGCCGTTGCTGACGTCCTGAAGGGTTAAGGAACCGGCCGATGTTCTTCGAGGCTGAAACCTGGGTCGCCATCGGCTTCCTCTTCTTCGTCGGGCTGATGCTCTACGTTGGCGTCCACCGCACGATCGGCAAGGCGCTCGACGATCGCGCCGCCCGCATCAAGGCGGAGCTCGACGAGGCCCGCAAGCTGCGCGACGAGGCGGCGGCGCTGCTCGCCGAGTATCAGCGCAAGCGGCGCGAGGCCGAGGGCGAGGCTCAGGAGATCGTCTCCGGCGCCAAGGCCGAGGCCGAGCGGCTGGCCGTCGAAGCCAAGGCGCGGATCGAGGAATTCGTCTCGCGCCGGACCAAGATGGCCGAAACCAAGATCGCGCAGGCCGAGGCTCAGGCCGCTGCCGACGTGCGCGCCGCGGCAGCCGAAGCCGCCGTGGCCGCCGCCGAGAAGATTCTGCGGCAGGAGGCCAAGGGCGAACTCGCCTCGCGGCTGATTGCTCGCGGCATCGACGACGTCGGCAAGAAGCTGAATTGAAGCTCAAGCTGACGAACATCAAGTTTTGACAAATGGCCGGGCCTCGCCCGGCCATTTTCATTTCCGTCATACCGCGGCGGTTCGTCACCCCGCCGACTTATCCCCGCTATTGCCGTCGACCGCCACCGAGCGGTCCTCGACATTTGCCAGCGGTCTTTGCTTACCTTTGGCCGTCGGGTGCGTTATCCATAAAGCTTCAGTGATTCGCCGCGCGTTTGGAGGCAGGCCGAGATTCCTGCCGGAATCGGAGGGACCGATGGTCATCTTCGATTGTAACGGCGTCCTGGTCGACAGCGAGCCGCTGGCCACGCAAGTGGCCTCGCAGGAATTCATGCGCGCCGGCTTCGCGCTTACCCCTGAAATCGTCGCCCGCTATTTCACCGGGCGGCGGCCCGCCGACATGATCGCTGACGTCGAGGTGGCGGCCGGGCGGCGGCTGCCGCCGGATTTCGCGCTGCACCTCCAGACCGAGACCATCAAGCGCTTTCGCGCCGACCTGAAGGCGACCGCGCACGCCGCTCACGCGCTGTCCTGGCTGCGCGGGCCGAAATGTGTGGCTTCGTCCTCCGGCGTCGACCGTATCCGCACCAGCCTGGCGACGACCGGCCTGTTGCAATATTTCGAGCCCTACCTGTTCTCGGCGAGCGAGGTTCCCCAAGGCAAGCCGGCCCCGGACCTGTTCCTCCATGCCGCGGCGAAGATGCGGGTGGATCCGAAGAATTGCATCGTCGTCGAGGATTCGCCGGTCGGCGTCGCCGCCGGTGTGGCCGCGGGCATGCGGGTCATCGGCTTTGTCGGCGGCAGCCATGCCGGCGCCGCCCTGCACGGCCACCTCAGGAGCGCCGGGGCCACCGCCGTCATCACCGACATGCGGGCCCTGAAAGGGACCGTGATCGACCTTCGCGGCTGGTGAAATGTCCGGGAGAGCGTGCTAAACACGGTGATCCGACCGAGACGAGGATCACGCCCGATGCAGACGACCAGAACCCACGCCGACCTTTCGATGGATGTCGCCCTTGTGGCGTTCCTGATCGGTTTCGATGTCGTCGCACGCATCCTGCCGCACGCACCCGGCGTCTGGCCGGTGGCGGCGAGCGCCCTGTTCGCGGGCCGCATGCTGCGCTGGCCGTGGCTGTCGCTGACCGTGCCGGTCGGTGCCGTCGCGCTGAGCAACCTGTTCATGCCGGGCGACCACTGGGCGGTGCTGGTGACGGTCGCCGCTGCGCTCTGCGTGCCCTCGCTGCTGGGCATGCTCGCCCGCCGCTTCAGCGGCGTCGCGCCGACTGCCGCGGCCATGATCGCCAGCTCGCTCGTCTTCTTTGCCGCCACCAATTTCGCGGTCTGGGCCTTCGACACGCTCTACCCGACGACCCTTCAGGGCCTCGTGCAGTGCTACGTCGCGGCACTGCCCTTCCTCGACCGGACCATTTTCGGCGACCTCGCCTGGGCAGGCGCCTTCTTCGGAGGTGCTTGGCTGGTGCAGCACGGACCGGCGCTTGCCAAGCGCGCGCTCTGACCGGCCGCCACAGACTATGCTGAAATGGCCGGGTTCGCCCGGCCATTTCATTTGGAGGCCTCGTGTTCCCGCCCGAGCGCATCGTCTGCCTGACCGAGGAGACCGTTGAGGCGCTCTACCTCCTCGGCGAGGAGCGGCGCATCGCCGGCGTCTCCGGCTATGCGGTGCGGCCGCCCCGCGTGCGCAAGGAGAAGCCGCGCGTCTCGGCCTTCATCTCCGCCGACGTGCCGAAGATCATGGCACTCGAGCCTGACCTTGTCCTCACCTTCTCCGATTTGCAGGCCGACATCGCGGCCGAACTCATCCGCGCCAATGTCGCCGTGCACGCCTTCAATCAGCGCGACGTCGCCGGCATCCTCGGCATGATCCGCACGCTCGGCGCGCTAATCGGCGAAACGGCGAAGGCCGATGGGCTCGCGGCCTCGCTTGCGGCGCGGCTCGACGCAGTGCGCGCGCGGGCAGCCGCGCTGGCGCGCAAGCCGCGCGTCTATTTCGAGGAATGGGATGAGCCGTCGATTTCCGGCATCGGTTGGGTGTCGGAATTGATCGAGACCGCCGGCGGCATCGACGTGTTCGGCGACCTGAGCGCGCGCAAGAGCGCGAAGGACCGCATCGTCTCGGGCGAGCAGGTGATCGCCGCCGCGCCCGACATCGTGGTCGGCTCCTGGTGTGGCAAGAAATTCGTGCCGAAGCATTTCGCCGCGCGGCCGGGCTTCGACCGCATGCCGGCAGTCGCGAGCGGCTGGCTGCGCGAGGTGAAGTCCACCATCATCCTCCAGCCGGGGCCGGCGGCGCTGACCGACGGCGTCGACGCGCTGGCGGCGATCTTCCGGGAATGGGCGTCAGCCCAGTAGCCGCCGCGCCTTGTCGCGCCAGAGCGCGAGACGCTCGCGCCAGGTTTCCGGCGCCTGAGGCTCGGCGAGGCGCAGACCTACGGTCGTCACACGGCCGCCTTCGACCTGATGAGCGAGCAGCGCGATGGGCCCGAGTGCGACGATGTCGCCGACACGCGCCGGACGGCCGAGCAGTTCGACAAAGAAACTGGCGAGCGACAATTCGGCGTGCGCCGCGGCGACCTGAAGGCCGTAAATGTCCGCGAGGGCGCCGAGCGTGGCGCTGCCGGACACGAAGAAGTCGCCGAGCATGCGCGGATCGGGCTTGGCCGGCGGCGGCATGTCGACGAAGAAGCGGTCGAGCGCCTGCGCCTTCTCGGGCGGCGCCAGCAGATAGACGTAATCGCCTTCGGTCAGCGGCTCGGCCTCCGCGGGCGTGAGGATCTCCTCCTTGCGCACGACCATGGTGGGCCTGGCCCAGTTCGGAATCAGGCCGCGGCGCATGAACGGGCTGTTGCGCGTCACCGGATAGCCGACGATCTCACGTGCGAGCTGGCCGGGCAGGTCGAGTTCGATGCGGCGCGGCAGCGGATCGGCGCGCGCGAACGACATGTCGAGCTTCTTCGCCGCCACCGCCACCGACCAGCCCTGCACCAAGAGGGACGACATGACGACAACGAAAGCGACGTCGAAATAAAGATAGGCCGCGGGCAGGCCGACCAGCAGCGGGATCGAGGCGAGGAAGATCGCGACCGCGCCGCGCAAGCCCACCCACGAGATGAACAACTTCTCGCGCCACTGGAAATTGAACGGCGACAGGCACAGGAACACGGCGGCCGGCCGCGCGACGAGCATCAGCACGACCGCGACCGCGATCGCGCCGGCGAGCGAATCGACGAGCCGGTGCGGCCAGGCGAGCAGGCCGAGCAGCACGAACATCACGATCTGCGCCAGCCACGTCACCGCATCGAGGAACACGACGACCGAGTTGCGCGCGCGTGTCTGCTGGTTGCCGACGACGAGGCCGGCGAGGTAGACGGCGAGGAAGCCCGACGTGTGCACGGCGTTGCAGAAGGCGAACAGCACGACCGCGCCGACCGCGACGAAAGGCGCGTGCAGGCCCTGCGCCAGATCCACGCGGTTGAGCACCCAGACGATGAGCTTGCCGCCGGTATAGCCGAACAGCGCGCCGAGCGCCGCGTCGCGCAGGAGCGTGACCGCAGCCTCGGCCCAGCCCTGCTGATGCGCCAGCAGCATCTCGACGATCAGCAGCGCCAGGAACACCGCGAACGGGTCGTTGGTGCCGGATTCGACCTCGAGCACCGCGCGCACGCGGGGCCGCAGGCGCAGGCCGCGAGCGTTGATCAGGAAAAACACAGCCGCGGCGTCCGTCGAGGCGACCACGGCGCCGACCAGCATCGCCTGAAGCCAGCCAATGCCGAGCACGAACTTGGCCACTGGCGCGGTGATGATCGTCGTGACCAGAACGCCGACCGTCGCCAGCATCACCGAAGGCGCCAGCACGTTGCGGAAGGAGGCGAAGCGGGTGCGCAGGCCGCCGTCGAACAGGATCAGGGCCAGCGCGATCGAACCGACCACATAGGTCGAGCCAACGTCGTTGAAGGCGAGCCCCCCGGGACCGCCCTCCCCGGCCAGCATGCCGACCAGGAGGAAGACGAGCAGCAGCGGCGCGCCGAAGCGCAGCGCGATCAGGCTCGACAGGATGCCGGCGAGCACCAGAAGCGCCCCAAGCAGGATGGCGATGCTGATCGTGTCGAGAGCGCCCATGCGTTCCGGCGAATCCTCCTCCGGCTATAGGACGGATTCATGGCCCGCAGGGCAATGGGCAATAGGCCGCCGGTCGATTTCAGTCGTCCCGGGCAAGCGAAGCGAGACCCGGGACCCATACGCCGCAGCCGGCATGAGCCGCCTGGGAATATGGGTCCCCGCCTGCGCGGGGACGACAGAACGAGGAGCTAGGGGCTCCTCAGGGCGGTGTGGCTCTAGAAATTGACCTTGTCGCCGCCCTTGAGCGCCAGGATCTCGCGAGCCTCGTCCGGCGACGCGACTTCGAGACCGAGGCCCTCGATGATCTTGCGCACCTTGGTGACCTGCTGCGCGTTCGACTCGGCCAGTTGACCGGCGCCGACCCATAGCGAGTCCTCCATGCCGACGCGGACGTTGCCGCCCATCGCCAGCACCTGCGCCGCGATGCGCATCTGCGACGCGCCCGCGCCGAGCGCCGACCACTCGTAATTGTCGCCGAGCAGCCGGTCGGCCGTGCGCTTCATCATCATCACGTCTTCCGGGTGCGTGCCGATGCCGCCGAGGATGCCGAACACGCCCTGCACGAAGATCGGCGGCTTGATCAGGCCGCGGTCGAGGAAGTGACGCAGCGTATAGAGATGGCCGACGTCGTAGCACTCGACCTCGAAGCGGGTGTTGTTCTCGGCGCAGGTGGTGAGGATGTATTCGATGTCGGCAAAGGTGTTCTTGAACATGCCCTTCTTCGACCCCTCGAGATACGGCTCCTCCCAGTCATATTTGAATTTACCCTTGTAGCGCGGGATCATCGGGTAAAGGCCGAAGTTCATCGTGCCCATGTTGAGCGAGGCGACCTCCGGCTTGAACGTCGCGGCCGGACGCACGCGCTCTTCCGCGGTCATGGTCGGCGCGCCGCCGGTGGTGATGTTCACGACGACATTCGAGCGCTGCTTGATCACCTTGAGAAACGGCGAGAACGCTTCCGGCGACTGGTCGGGCCGGCCGTCCTGCGGATTGCGCGCATGCAGGTGCACCACTGAGGCGCCGGCCTCCGCGGCGCCGATCGCGGCATCGGCGATCTCCTGCGCGGTGACCGGCAGGTGCGGCGACATGGACGGCGTGTGAATGGAGCCAGTAACGGCGCAGGTGATGATGACTTTACGCGACTTGGCCATGGAGCGTTCGATCCCGTTGAAGCGTGTCTTTCGTTTTCACGATTGGACGTGGGCGGCGATCCTAGAGTATCAGGCGGCCCCAAGTCACCCTCAGGCGCAGGACGTTCCGTTGGACGAAACGACGAAAGGCGCGGGCCGCCCGGTCCTGATCGGGACGCTGTGCGGCATCGCCGCCGCGCTCGGCTGGGCTGCCGGCTTCGTGGTGGCCAAACACGGCGTCTCCATCGGCTTCACCCCGGCGGACCTGGCGTTTCACCGGTTCTTCTGGTCCGGCCTGTTTCTCATGGTGCTGGCGCTGCGCCACGGCGTCGTGAAGCTCGGCGGCGTCGGCTGGGGGCGCGGTCTGATTCTGACGATCCTGTCCGGCCCGCCCCAGGCCATGCTCGCCTATTCCGGCTTCATGCTGGTGCCGCTCGGCCACGGCACGACCATCCAGCCGGCCTGCGCCGCCGTGTTCGGCCTCATCCTGGCGAGCCTCGTCCTGCATGAGCGGGCGAGCCCGCAGCGCATTTTCGGCGGCGCCATCATCGTCGGCGGCCTGATCGTGTTCGGCATCGAGTCGTTCACGACGATCGGCGGACATGGCGTCGGCGGCGACCTCCTGTTCGCGACCGCGGGACTATTTTGGGCGATCTTCGGGATGCTGCTCCGCTACTGGCGCGTACCCGGCATGCACGCCGCCGGAACGGTCGGCGCCGTGTCGATCATCGTATTCGCGCCGGTGCACGCGGTGCTCTACGGCTACAGCGGCATCCTGCACCAGAGCCTCGCCGAGAACCTGCTCCAGATCGTGGTGCAGGGCGTGCTCGCCGGCGCCTTGCCGATCTACCTGTTCGCGCGCGCGGTGATCCTGCTCGGCGCCGGTCGCGCCGGCACCTTTCCGGCGCTTGTACCGGGCTTCGGGCTGATCATCGGCTTCCTCGCGCTCGGGGTCGTGCCGACCCTCGCACAGGTCGCCGGGCTCCTGATCGTGCTGGTCGGTTTCAGGTTCGTGGTGCGGTGAACTTCATCCCTTCCCTGAAAGGGGAGGGTCCGGCGCGCCAGCGCCGGGGGTGGGGTCACGTCGCAATTGAAAATGGCCCCCACCCGGCTCGCTGTCGCTCGCCACCCTCCCCCGCAAGCGGGGGAGGGATAAGAATGCTACCGCACCACGAACCTGAAACCGACCAGCACGATCAGGAGCCCGGCGACCTGTGCGATGGTCGGCACGACCCCG